>DATFXR010000530.1:0-2414 GCA_035315685.1 Vicinamibacterales bacterium
GCGCAATCAGGCGTTCCTCGCCGGGGCTGCGGCGCCTGACGCGAGCGAGAGCGGCAACTCGGGACCGCCTGGCGCGTTCGATGGTCCAGAAACGCGGCCGCTCGCCGAACGGTGCCTGCTCGGCTTCCTGAACACGTCGGGGCCGCCGACGCTGCCGAACTACTTCTACAACAACATGAAGCAGATCGTGCAGACGAAGGACACGATCCTGATCCTGGTCGAGATGGTGCACGACGCGCGGGTGATCCGCATGAACGCCGAGCACCTGCCGCCGACGGTCCGCAAGTGGATGGGCGACTCGGTCGGCCACTGGGAGGGCGACACGCTCGTCGTCGACACGACCAACTTCACGAACAAGACGCAGTTCCGCGGTTCCGGTGAGAACCTGCACGTCGTCGAGCGCTTCACGCGCGTCGATCCGAAGACGCTGCTCTACCGGTTCACCGTCGACGATCCATCGACGTGGGATCGATCGTGGACCGGCGAGTATCCGTGGAACGCGACCGGCGAAAAACTCTACGAGTACGCGTGCCACGAAGGCAACTATTCGCTCGGCGGCATGCTGCGCGGCGCGCGGCAGCGCGAGGCGGAGGAGGCTGCCGCGAAGAGCAAGAAGTAATGAAGAATTAGGGGTGCCGTGAAATTGAGAATTAAGAATTCGTGATTAGCGCCGCAACCCGGCGAGCGTGGCACGAATTCTTAATTCCAAATTCTTGATTCTTAATTGCTCCCGTGCGGATCGTACTGGCCACCCAGCATGCGGACGCCTACTTTGCGCCGCTGGCGCTGTTGTACCTGAAAGCCTCGCTGATCTCCCAACTGCAGATTCACAGCAACGATGTTGCGATTCTGGAGTTTCCGGAGTCGACCTCACCCGACGAGATCGCTCGACAGATCCTCGCCGTGGAGCCGGACGTTCTCGGCCTGTCGTGCTACGTCTGGAACATTTCGACGCTGACGGCGGTCTGCCGGCTCGTGCGGATGTGCCGTCCGCGGACGCGCATCGTGCTCGGCGGACCGGAAGTCGGTCCAGTTGCCAGATCGGTTCTCGTTGCCAACCGCGCCGTCGACGTCGTCGTCCGGAGCGAGGGCGAGCGGCCGCTTGCTGCGATCGTCTCGCAGTGGGCGCGCGGCGGCGATCTCGCCGAGGTGCCGGGGATCGCATATCGGGATGGCGACGCGATCCGGGACACCGGCGACGCGCCGATCGTCAGGGACTTGAACGAGCTCGCCTCGCCGCACCTGACGCTCGACCCGGATCTCACCGGCCGCAGCGTCTGCATCGAGACGCAGCGCGGCTGCGTGTTCCGCTGCAACTTCTGCTTCTACAACAAGGATCTCTCGATCCGCAATCGCCGCTTCGATCTGGATCGCGTCAAGGAGGAGATCGCGCACTGGCTCCGCCAGGACATCCGCGAGCTCTACCTGATGGATCCGATCTTCAATCTGAACGCGGCGCGCGCGAAGGAGATCTGCCGGTTCATCGCCGCCCACAATCACCGCGGCGCCGGGGTGCACGCGGAAGTCTGGGCGGAGTTCATCGACGACGAGATGGCGCGGCTGATGCGCGACGCCGGCTTCACCTTCCTCGAGGTCGGCCTGCAGACGACAGCCGACGCGGCGCTGGCGACGGTCGAGCGCCGGCTTCGCCTCCAGCGGTTTCTCGACGGGGTCGCCGCGCTCAGACGCCACGGCCTCTGGTGGGAGCTGCAACTGATCGTCGGCCTGCCAGGCGAGACACGCGCGTCGTTCCGCGAGTCGTTGGGTTTCGCCGCCTCGCTCGACCCGTCGGTTCTCGCGGTATATCCGTTGATGGTGCTGCCAGGCACTGAGCTCTGGCGGAAAGCGGCGGACCTCCACCTCGCGTTCGATCCTCACCCGCCGTATCACGTCCGATCGCACGACTCGATGAGCGAAGACGACATCGCCTACGGGTTACGTGTCGTGCGCGCGCTGCACGACGTCGGCGACATCCGAGCCCTGCGCCGCCTCGCACGCGAGCATCGGCTGGCCTACGCCGATGTGCTCGACGCCTGGATCGACTGGGACGATCGTCATCCCGGCGAGGAGTCGATCAGCTACCGCGCCAAGCATTTCCTGATCGAGTTCTGCGCTCAGCGGCGAATGCCAGCCGATGTCTCGCGCGAGCTTGGGTCGCGCGAGGCAGGGTGAGCAGGGCAATTAGGAATTTGGAATTTTGAATGCGTGAACCAATTGCGACGAAGCCGGGCAGCGTGTCAGCGTGACGACGAATTCCAAATTCCAAATTCATGATTCTTAGAGTGCGTTGCAAAATTAGCTCGAGGCGGGTCCTGTCCGCGAACAGCCCCACCGGGTGCTCGCCAGAAGAGCACTTGTCACGGCCCACGGCTCCGCGCCCGGCGGGGCGGCCCCGTTCGCGGCCACCCGCGAGC
>DATFXR010000531.1:0-3613 GCA_035315685.1 Vicinamibacterales bacterium
ACCGGCGACACGCCGCGCGGCCGCCCGTCGACCTCGACTCGCGCGCCTGCGGGATCGGTCACGATCGAGAGTCGCCCGGCGGCAGTCGGTGTTTCGATCGGCCGCGGCAGATCGACATCCCGCGCGACGGGCGCGCCGCCGTCGGTCGTCGGGCTGACGGTCGCAGGGATCGCAGGCGCGGCTCCCGCCTTCGGAAACCAGGCGCGGACGGCGCCAAAGCTTCCGATCGCGCTCACCAGCACGATCGCCGCCATCAGCAGCGATGTCGATCGGAATGCGGACGCAGGCGACACAGGCCCCGGTCGGTCGTCGGCTGGCGCCATGAATCGAACTCTCCTTAACCGGGGGTGGACGCGTCGCGAGACGACATGTTTTCGCACAAGCCACAGGGTCGAATCAATCCTCGTGAACGGCACAGCTGCGATCGATCGGAGTCTTTTACGCGTGTGCTCCGCGGCAGAGCTGTAAGCCGGGGGAAAGCAACCGCAGGGCGCGCAGAGCACGCAGAATTTCTTATACGGACAAAAAAGCAACTCTGCGATCTCTGCGCACTCTGCGGTTGCTTTTCCCGCTCCCTAGGATTGGCGCGGCCAGGCGCTGAAGGCCGACCGATAGCCGACGAGCCATTGGCGCGCCTCGCTCATCGATCGGCACACGTGCACGACGTCGATCCCGGTGATCGTGTCGCGGAAGGCACGGAACCCATGGGCGACGGCGCTGCTCACGATCGTGTCGGCGACGATCACTCGGGGAGCGTCCAGCGCAATCGGGCTCCGCTCGACGATGGTCCGCACCTCAGGGATCGTGACCGGAAAGTCCGAGGCGAGTCTGAGGTCGAGCAGCAGCGCGAACGAGGGATTGAACCGTGTGTGCGCGGCAAGGACGTGCTGCGCGAGGAGAACGTCGGTGGCGGTGACCACGCCGGCGGCCTTCACAGAGACGACACGCCAGTCCTCGTCGACATCCAACGACCACTCACTCACGTGATCCGTCATTGCTGACACCGCCTGTCCGAGGCCTGCCCATTACGAGAAATTTGCGGCAGCGCCGCGATGCTAGCGCTCACGCCGCCACCGGTAAAATCCCTCACTAGTGGTAGGGAAAAACGCGCAGGAAGCGTACTCAGAGTTCACTCTGGACATGTCGTGTATCGCCCAGACCGATGGCGAGCGACGCATAACGCACTCGTGAATGCAGTGCAGCCGTCACCTGTGCCTTCGCGATGTATGCCGTACGGCAGAGCTGCACGCCCAGAATCGAACCGCCAACGGGCCCCGGCCGCGTGACGAGTCCCGCGAGGCCGCGCGTCGAGCGGTCGCCAGCCGCGAGTGCCCTCAAACCTCGACCGTCGCGTATGCCCGCATATAATCGCGCCGGCGTCACGCACCTCGAATGGTAAAGAGCTCGACGGAAGTAGAAGCCGTGCCCGGACGAACGCCGCTCCTGCTGCGGATCCTGGCCGCACTCAGCCTCCTGCCCGCGCTCGCTGCGGGTCAGCGCGCCGGTCGCGACGGCCACCGCGGTTTCGAGGGTGTGTGGAACTCGGCCACGGTCACGCCGCTCGAACGGCCGCGTCAGCTGCAGGACAAAGCCTTCTTCACGCCCGACGAAGCCGCGGCGTGGGAACGCCAGGCTGCTCAGAACAACGCGGAGCGTCTGCCAGAGCCTGGCGCGAAGAACACCGGCACCGGCACCTACAACACGTTCTTCCGCGAGTTCGGCGAACGCACGGTCAAGACGCTTCGGACCTCGATCGTCACCGATCCTGCCGATGGCCGGGTTCCCGCGCTCACGCCCGCCGCAACCGAGATCAAGCGCCGTCGCGTCGAAGGGCAGCGGAGTCCCGCAAGCGCAGAAGAGACCGGGCTTCAGGACCAGTGCCTGGCGTTCACGACAGCGGGACCGCCGATGCTGCCGTATTCGTACAACAGCAACTACCAGATCGTGCTGACCACGGATGCCTTCGTTGTCCACGTGGAAATGATCCACGACGCGCGAATCATCCATCTCGACGGCCGTCCACATCTGCCGCCGGAGATGCGGCGGTGGATGGGCGATTCCGTCGGTCACTGGGACGCCAACACGCTCGTGGTGGACACGACGAACTTCAACGATGGCGGCGGCTTCTATGGCGACGCCGGCGGCAACTTCGGCTGGGACCGCAACCTGCACCTGATCGAGCGATTCAGTCTCATGGACGCCGATACGCTGCGCTACCAGTTCGAGATCGACGACCCGACGGCGTTCACGCAGCCATGGAAAGGCGAGCTCACGATGGCGCGTTCGCCCGGCCGAATCTTCGAATACGCGTGCCACGAAGCGAACTACTCGCTGGTGAACATGCTCCGGGGATATCGCGCCGCCGAGCGCGAGCCAGCCGGTCCCGCGCGGCGCTGAACCGCCTTCACCGGGCCGTACGGGCGATGGCGTCGAGACGCTCCTTCGCCGCCGCCGCCGAGATGCTGTCGAACTTGATCGCGGCGATCGAGGTCAACACGCTTCGCGCGGCATCGATGTCGCCCTGCAGCAGCCTGACGTCGGCGTACCGTAGCCGATAGTCGAGTCGCCCGGGTGCCAGCGCGATCGCGTGCTCGATCGACGTGCGCGCGTCCGCCAGCGTGTCGTCGGCCAGCATCTGGACGTACGCAAGCGTGGCATACGCATCGGACGAAGCGCCGTTCAACGATACCGCCTGCTTCAACGTGGCCAGCGCCAGCCGGCGCCGTTCGTCGGACGCGCGGGGATCGGCGCGGACGCGCGAGACGCCGCACACGAACTGGGTCAGGAAGTCGCGCGGCGCCAGCGCGGCCGCGCGGCCGAACGCATCCAGCGCGGCCGGGGCGTTCTGCTGCGACAGCCGCAGGAGGCCCAGCATCATCTGCGTGGTCGCGTTGTCGGGCTCTGCGGCAGCGGCGCGTTCGATTCGCGGCGCGCCTTCGTCCACGCGACGCACCCGCCGCTGCGCGTCGCCGAGCCAGGCATCCACCTCGCCGGCCGTGAGCACGCGGCCCGGTCCGGGTTCCGCGACCGTCAGCGTGTCCGGGAATTGGAAGCGGTATGCGTTGAAGGTCAGCCGCCGAAGATAGGTTTGCAGCTCCTTGTCGAAATCCGACGGCGGCTTCCCGAAGGCGCGCTGGAACGCATCGACCGACGAATGTCCTTCGGCAACCGCCGTCACGTACTGATTGATCGCGGTGCCGCCGTCAGGCGTCGCGACCATCAGGTAGTGGGTCAGGGCCCACGACTCGGCGTAGAAGATCGATCGGCGCTCGCCCTCGTTGTACATCGGCGATGACTGGTCGACCTCGATCAGCTCCGCGAGCGGGATGTAGCGCTGGCGCAGCAGCGCGATGTGATCGCTCGTCGCTCGTCCGATCACGGCCGCCTTGCCGCGATCGATGAGCCGATACGTGCTGTAGTACTCGGCGAGCCCCTCGTTCAGCCAGACCGGCAGCGACCGGACGGCGTTCTTCATCAGCAGGTGCGTGTATTCGTGGTAGGTGATGGCCGCTGACTCGTCGAAGCCTTCGAGCGACAGCACGATGTAGTTGGAGTCGTGGCCCTGCGCGAAGTAGCCGGCCATGCCGGCCGGCTTGCCCTTGTACAACGGCAG
>DATFXR010000532.1:0-3494 GCA_035315685.1 Vicinamibacterales bacterium
TCGAACACGTCGGCGACGTACCCCATCTCGCGCGCGAGGCGCACCTGGTCGCCGTCGGAGGCGGCAATGCCGGCACTCTCCTGACCGCGGTGCTGCAGGGCATAGAGACCGAGGTAGGTCATGTTGGCCGCTTCGGGGTGCCCGAAGATGCCGAAGACGCCGCACTCGTCTTTGAATTTGTCGAACATGGCTGTTCAGGCTACCTGTTTCGCAAAATACCGGTCGATCGCCGTGGACCACACGCGCTCCGCGACGCCGACCGATTCGTCGACGGCGATCGCGCCGCCGACCGATATCCGGAGTCGATTGCCGCCGGTCTCGCCAATGACGCGCGCCGGGACCCGCGACGCAGCAGCGCGCTCGAGCACTGCCGCCACCCGGTCAGGCGCCACCGAGACGATCACGCGGGACGCCGACTCGCCGAACAACGCCGCCGCCGTGTTGAGGCCAGGATCGGCAGCGATCGCGACGGCGTCGATCGCCACATCCGCGCCGATGCCATTGGTGTCGAAGCAACACTCCGCGACGGTCACGGCAAGGCCGCCATCAGAACAGTCGTGAGCCGATCGCAACAGCCGCTCGTTGGCGAGCGCAACGAGCAGCGACTGCAGCGCATGCTCGGCCGCGAGATCGAGCGCCGGCGGAACGCCGCGTAGCAAATCGCGCAGCGTCTTCAAGTATTCACCGCCGCCGAGCTCTCCTCTGCCGGGCGCCCCCAGCAACACGATCAGGTCGCCTGATCCCTTGAACGGCTGACTGACGACGCGATCGGCGTGTTCGAGCAATCCGACAACGCCGATTGTCGGGGTCGGATAGATCGCCGTTCCATCGGTCTCGTTGTAGAGGCTCACGTTGCCGCCCGTGATCGGCACGCCGAGCGCGCGACACGCCGCGCCGACGCCTTCGACCGCGCGGGCGAACTGCCACATGATCGCCGGCCGCTCGGGATTGCCGAAGTTCAGACAGTTGGTCGCGCCGAGCGGCCTCGCCCCCGCGCACGCGACGTTGCGGGCAGCTTCGGCGACGGCCAGCATCGCGCCGCGATACGGATCGAGATAGCAGTAGCGGCCGTTGCCGTCAAGCGACATCGCGAGCGCGCGATCGGTTCCCTTGATGCGCACGACGCCAGCGCCACGTCCCGGCATGTTCACCGTGTTGGTGCGGACCATATGGTCGTACTGTCGATAGATCCATTTCTTGCTGGCGATCGTTGGTGAACCGAGCAGCGCGAGCAGGGCCGCGTTCTGGTCGCTCGGCTGACGCCTTCGCGCGACGTCGTGCGACTCGAGCGCGTCGAGATCGAGCTGCTGAATCTGACGCAGATAGTCCGGCTCCGTCATCGGCCGCCGATAGAGCGGCGCCTCGTCGGTCAACGCGCGATTCGGAATCTCCACCACGACGCTGCCGCGTTCCTTCACGCGCAGCATCCCGTCGGTCGTGACCTCGCCGATGTGGACCGCATGCAGATCCCACTTTCCGAAGATCCGCTCGACCTCCGCCTCGCGGCCACGCTTGACGACCAGCAGCATCCGCTCCTGCGACTCCGACAGCATGATCTCGTACGGCGTCATGCCGCTCTCGCGCTGCGGCACCAGGGAGACATCGATCTCGACGCCCGCGCCACCACGCGATCCCATCTCGGTCGTCGAACAGGTGAGGCCCGCGGCGCCCATGTCCTGAATGCCCACCAGCGCGTCGGTCTGCATCACCTCGAGGCAGGCTTCGAGGAGCAGCTTCTCCATGAACGGATCGCCGACCTGCACGGCCGGACGTTTCTCAGCCGATTTCTCGTCGAATTCCGCCGACGCCATCGTCGCGCCGTGGATGCCATCGCGGCCGGTCTTCGCGCCGACGTAGTAGACGGCGTTGCCGGCTCCGGACGCGACGCCCTTGATGATGTCGGACGCCCTGGCGATGCCGAGGCAGAACACGTTCACGAGCGGATTGCCGGCGTACGAGGGCTCGAATGCGATTTCGCCACCCACTGTCGGAATCCCGATGCTGTTGCCGTACCCAGCGATCCCGGCGACGACGCCCTCGAGGAGACGCCGCGTGCCGGGCGCGTCGAGGGATCCGAAGCGGAGGGAATTCAGCAGCGCAATCGGACGTGCGCCCATCGTGAAGATGTCGCGAATGATGCCGCCGACGCCGGTCGCGGCGCCCTGGTACGGCTCGATGAACGACGGATGGTTGTGCGATTCGATTTTGAAGACGGCGGCCAGGCCGTCGCCGATGTCGATCGCCCCGGCGTTCTCGCCCGGTCCCTGCAGCACTTGCGGGCCCTCGGTCGGCAGCGTCCGCAGATGCACACGCGAGCTCTTGTAGCTGCAGTGCTCGGACCACATCACCGAGAAAATGCCGAGCTCGGTCAGGTTCGGCTCGCGTCCCATGACCGCAACGATGCGTTCGAATTCCTCCGGCTTCAGTCCGTGACGTTCGAGGACCTGTGAATCAATCATCGGTTCTTTCGGCTAGACGTTCTCGCTTTGGCGTGTCGCCCGGCTGAAGCCTTCGCGCTACGTCGGATCAGACACGAGCGAACACGCTGACCACCGAGTCGAAAATCGACCGGCCGTCGACGCCGCCGAGCAACGCCTCGCAGGCGCGCTCGGGGTGCGGCATCATGCCGACGACGTTCCGCGTCTCGTTACACAAGCCGGCGATCGCGTGCACCGAGCCATTCGGATTCCACGCATCGTCGACAGCGCCCTCCGGATTCGTGTAGCGGAGGATCGCCTGCCGGTTTTTCTCGATCGCCTCGAGCAGCTCGGGCGGCGCGAAATAGTTGCCCTCGCCGTGCCCGATGGGAATCCGGAGCACCTGGCCAACGGCGGCGGCCGCCGTGAACGGCGTGTCGGTCTGCTCGACACGCAGATAGACATGCTCGCAGCGATACTTCAACCCGCGGTTCCTCAGCATGGCCCCCGGCAGCAGGCCGGCCTCGAGCAGAATCTGGAAGCCGTTGCAGATGCCGAGCACCGGCCCGCCGCGCTCGGCAAACGCGCGCACCGCGGCCATGATCGGCGAGAAGCGCGCCATCGCGCCGGTGCGCAGATAGTCGCCGTGCGCGAATCCGCCGGGAAGGATCACGACGTCGGCGCCCTTCAGATCGGTGTCCTTGTGCCAGAGATACTCGGCGTCCTGGCCGAAGACGTCTTTCGCTGCGTGAAACGCGTCCTCGTCGCAGTTGCTGCCGGGAAATACGACAATCCCGAATCGCATCTCAACTCCTTGAGCCCGACCACCATCCGGTCCGCGCGACCTTCCTGACCCAACCAGACCTGCTTGACTTACCCGTCTTAGTCGACCTCGATCCGATAACTCTCGATCACCGGATTGGCGAGCAGCTTGTGCGCCACTTCCGCCGCGAGCTGACGCGCGGCGCCAGCCTCGCTCGTCTCGAGATCGAGCTCGAAATACTTGCCTTGGCGCACGTCGCCGACGTTCGAGTAGCCGAGCGAGTGCAGCGCCTCGGCGATCGTCCGTCCCTGCGG
>DATFXR010000533.1:0-3282 GCA_035315685.1 Vicinamibacterales bacterium
GTCGACTTACTGGTACAACGGCGCGATCTACGGCTCCGAGATCGCGCGCGGCGTGGACGTCTTCCGACTCAAGCCGACCGAACAGATGTCGCAGAACGAGATCGACGCGGCGATGCTGGTCCGCTCCGAGGAAGTGAACACCCAGCTGCAGACGAAGACGAAATGGCCGACGAGCGCGCCGGTGGCGCTGGCCTACGTCGATCAGCTGGCACGCAGCAAGTCGATACAGCCAGATCGCGGCCATGCCGTCAAGACCGCGCTCGACCGGGCCGACGGCCTGCGCAGCGGCGATCTGAAGGCGGCGAACGCGGTCCGCGAACAGCTGGAAACGTTGGCGCGCCAGTTCGAGGGCGACGCCGGCGCGGCGAGCGGCGTCGACGCGGCGCGGATGAGGGCGCTCGCGGAGACGCTGAAGGGCCGGGCGCTGAGGCTTCGCTGAATGGAGCCCACGGGCCCATCAGTCCTCTCCGTCCCATCCGTCCCACAGGCGCGCGCGTTCTGGCGCGCGCTCGTCGTGATCCACCGCTGGCTCGGGATCGCCGGCTGCCTGTTGTTCGCAGCCTGGTTCGCCTCCGGCATCGTGATGATGTACGTGCGCATGCCGGAGCTTCGCGCCGGGGAGCGGCTCGCGCGCAAGCCGCGCGTCGATTTCTCGACGGCGCGGATGACGCCCGCCGACCTCGTCCGCGCGATTCAGAGCGATCCGGCACAGCTAAGGTTGACGATGACCGCAGGCCGTCCTGCCTACCGCGTGCTGACCCGCGGACGGTGGTACACGATCATGGCCGACAGCGGTCGGCGGCCGGCCGCGTTCACGCCCGATCAGGCGCTGGCGGCCGCGAAGCTGTTTGCGCCCGATCGCGCGCAGACGCTCCGCTACGAGGGCCGCATCACCGAGCCCGATCAATGGACGCTGCAGAGCCGCGCGTTCCTGCCGCTGCACCGGATCGCCCTCGGCGATCCCGACGGCACGATCGTGTACATCTCGGATCTCACCGGCGAGCCTGAAATGAAGACGACGGCTCGCGAGCGGCGCTGGGCGTACGTCGGCCCGGTGCTCCACTGGCTGTACTTCACACCGCTGCGCCGCCACTCGAACGCGTGGGCGCAGACGATCATCTGGCTCTCCACCGCCGGCGTCGTGATGTGCCTGTCAGGACTGGTGTGGGGCGTCAGCGTGGCGCGGCGATCGCCGTACAGCGGGCTGATGAAATGGCACCACTATGCCGGTCTGATCTTCGGCGCGACGACCTGCACGTTCATCTTCAGCGGCCTGCTGTCGATGGACCCGTTTGACTGGCATCCGTCAACGGCGCCGACCCGCGATCAACGCGAGGCGGTGGCCGGCGGATCGGCTCGCCTCGATGCGTTGTCGATCGATCTTCTCCGGCGCAGCGTCACGGCGATCGCGGACGAAGCAGACGCAACGGAATTGGAGATGGTTCAGTTCGAGCGGCAATTGTATCTGAAGGCCGGCGACCGCATGGTGCCCGCCCTCGCGCCAGGCTTCGGCACGATTCGCCGCTTCGACACCTCGCCGATGCTCGCCGCGGCGCACGCCGCGATGCCCGGCGTCGCGGTCCAGGACTACGTGCAGCTGACCTCGTACGACTCGTACTACTACGACCGTGACGGCACGCTTCCGCTGCCGGTGTACCGCGTGCGGTTCGCCGATCCGCGTGGGACGTGGCTCTATCTTGATCCGTCGCGCGGCGCGATTGTGCGCAAGGAGGAGCGTCTCAGCCGCGCAAACCGCTGGCTGTACCACGGCCTCCACAGCCTCGACTTTCCATTTCTGTACTGGCGGCGCCCGCTCTGGGATGTCGTGATGATCGTGCTCTGTGTTGGCGGACTTGCGTCGGCGGTGACGTCAGTGCTGCCGGCGTTGCGGCGGCTCCGCCGCCTTGGACGTCGCTGACGCGGGCGTCGGGTGGGTCAAGTGGCCGGGCAGGTCAGGTGAGTCGGACGCGCGGCCTCAGGTAGCGCAGGCCTCAGGCCTGCCATTCGGCCCCGCGGGCAGCCCTGAAGGGCTGCGCGACGGTAATTCGAGACACGCCCTCTGAGGATGTGCGGAACCCGAGCGTGGGACCTCACAATTGTTTGTGTCGGTCTGATCGGGCGAGCCGAGATGCCGACCTGCGTGGCCGTCCGACCTACCAGGCCTACCCGGCCCACCCGACCTACTGGATCGTGATCGTGCCCTTCAGCCCCGCGACGTCCGGCCGGCCGTGATCGTGGAAGCCGCAGCGCCGCGCGGTGGTCAGGTTGCCGCTCGACCGCGTCTGACCTGGGTTGAGAAAGCCGATCTGATTGAGTGCGGGGCAGTCCGTGTGCTCCGGGTGTGGATCGGATTCCATATCGTGCGTATTCGAGTCGTTGTTGATCATCGTCACCTGGCTCCCCACAGCGACGGTGAGCGTCTGCGGGCACACCTGGTTGTTCTGAATCACGATCGTGTTCGGACTGGTGCTCGGCGTGCAGCCGCCGGTCGGGCCGGTGGTGTTCGAACTGCTGCTGCCGCCGCACGCCGCGGCGATCGCCAACGCCGTAGCCACGGCGCCGCCTGCCAGCATCATCTTCACATTGGTCATCCCGCTCGTCTCTCCATTCTCCGTCACATAAAGTCGTGGCGCGGCGACGGCTTCAGTCGGGCGATCGCCGGACGCCTCCTGCTGACGCCCGGCTGAAGCCTGCGCGCTACATCATCTGCAACGATTGACAGGCCAGGGCGACTACGATTCTAGCCTGTACTTCGCCAGGTAGTACGAGAGCGCGCGCTGGCTGATTCCCATCAACTCGGCGGCGTCCTTTTTCACGCCGCCGGCGCTCTCCAGCGCCCGCCGGATTGTCTCGCGCTCCACCCACTCGATGTTCTGCCGCAGCTTCAGCGACGGCAGGCCGGACGGCTGCTGCGTCGTCGCACCGAGGACCGACACGGCGCGGGCGGTAATCACCGGGCCCGGTGACAGTACCACTGCCCGTTCGATCGTGTTTTCCAGCTCGCGGACGTTGCCCGGCCAGTCGTACTGCTGGAGGCCGGCGAGCACGCCTTCGTCGATCTTCTCGACCCGTCGGCCGGTGCGCTGGGCGTGCTTGCGGACGAAGTGCTCGACCAGCGCCGGGATGTCCTCGCGCCGGTCACGCAGCGGCGGAATCTCGATCGGGATGACGTTGAGGCGGTAGAAGAGATCCTCCTGGAACTTGCCGTCGGCCACCATCTGGCGGACGTTGCGATTGGTCGCTGCGATCACCCGCACGTCGATCTTCTCCGTGCGCTCCGAT
>DATFXR010000534.1:0-2146 GCA_035315685.1 Vicinamibacterales bacterium
GCAGTTCCCGAAGTTGCCGGTGTCCTCCACGCCGAGCTGGATCGACGGCAGGATCGTGTCCTGGCCGTAGCGGCTCGCGATCGTCTGATCGACGGTCGTGCCGAGGAACGGACTGACGGCGTTGCGCCGGGGTCGCGCGCCCGACAGGAGCACCGCACCGCGAGCGTGATCGCCGCCCGGCTCGTCGTCGGTCGCCGTCGCTTCAGGCATGTCCAGCCCGCTGATCAGCACGACGCGATCGCGGAACGGTTCGAGCGGCCTGGTGATGAACGAGAACTCGAAATCGCGCCCTTCCTGCAGCGGGCTCCAGTAGCCGGGCGCCGCGCCGTGCGGGTGCCAGATGCCGACGAAGCGCTTCACCGGCGCCGCCGCCGTCAGGCGCAGCGGCGTCAGCGCCGGCACCATCGATTCGAGCAGCGGGAGCGCCAGCGTCACGCCGGCGCCGCGCAGGAACGTCCGGCGGGGAATGGATCGCTTGGTGATGAACATCGGACCTGACTCCTCAGCCGCGCGTGATCGCGCTCAATGAGTGACCGCCGGACGTGGCTTCGCTTTCACGCGCATCTGGAACTGCGGGCTCCTGACGACTCCGAGCACGATCGCCGAGAACCGGTTGTCCTCTTTCGCAGCGTCGCGCGCAATCGACCGCACCGTCGGCATGTCCGATTCCTCGACGCCGCGTCCGAGCGCATACGTCATCATCTTCTCGACCACCATGCGCACGAACTGCGGCGAGTAGCGCAGCAGCGCCTGCCGCAGCTCCGAAGGTCCGCTGACCTCCTGACCGTCGTAGAGCCGCACCGAGACGTCGAGCGGCGAGCCACCGTCGCCGCCTTGCCGGACGCGCCACTTGCCGTCGGCGTCGAAGTTCTCCAGCGCGAAGCCGATCGGGTCCATGATCTTGTGGCATCCGGCGCAGGGCGGGTTCTTGCGGTGGACCGTCATCTGCTCGCGCAGCGTGAGCACCTTCCCGGTTTTGTCGGCAGAGTCCTCGAGCGGTGGCACATTGGGGGGAGGTTCGGGCGGCGGCGTGCCGAGAATGTTCTCGAGTACCCACACGCCGCGCTTGACCGGAGAGGTCCTGAAATTCTGCGTGAACGTCACGGCGAGAAAACTGCCCTTGCCGAGCACGCCGCGACGCGCATCGAGCGCCGGTCCGAGCGCCACGCGGCGGAAGTGTGATCCGTAGATGTTCGGGATACCGTACTGCTTCGCGAGGCGCTCGTTGACGAACGTATAGTCCGCCGTCACCAGATCGACGACGTCGCGGTCCTCGCGGATGATGCTGTCGAAGAACAACTCCATCTCGCGACCGAACGCCTGCCGGAGTTCGTCGTCCCAATCAGGATAGAACAGACCGTCGGGGGCCGTCGTGGGCAGATTGCGCAAGTACAGCAGCTGTGCCCCGAAATTCGAGACCAGCGCGTCCGCGCGCGGATCGGCGATCATCCGCCGCACCTGCTGCTCCAGTACCTTCGGGTTGCTCAGCCGTCCCTGGCTCGCGAGGCCAATCAATTCATCGTCCGGGATACTGCTCCACAGGAAGAACGACAGCCGGGACGCGAGCTCGAGGTCGGTGATGCGATAGGGGGCGCCCGCGGCGACGGCGGCGGGTTCCCTCTCCGCACGCACGAGGAACTGCGGGCTCGCCAGCAGGCGACGAAGCGCGAGCTCGATCCCATCGTCGAATCCGGTGCGGCGCCCTTCGAGGAAGAACGTCATCAACGTCTCGAGATCGCCGGGCGTGGGAGGCCGCCGATACGCGTGTCGCGCGAGCGTCGTCAGGATCGTCCTCGCGCACGATTCCTCCTTGCCCGGTGTCGACGGCCGGCACGTGAACACCCTGCGCTGGCTGCGAGAGTCACCCGGGCGCTGCGGCGTGAACGGGCCCGAAATGCGCAGAAAGCCGATCGCCGGGTAGTACTGCAACTGCGGGATGCTGTTGTTCTCGAGCGACTTGCGATCGTACTGCCGGATCATGTCGAGGCTCGGGCGCACGTTCGTGGCGAGAAAGGTCGCGCCGACCGTCCGGGAGCCCGCTTTGACCGGAACGGTCACCTCGAGGATTCCGTCGCCGGCGTCGCCCGCCATCCCCTGGGTCAAGCCGACGCCTTCGTACTTGAACAGGTGCGCCCGCTCGCCGTCG
>DATFXR010000535.1:0-4353 GCA_035315685.1 Vicinamibacterales bacterium
TCGCATCAGGGCTGGAGACGAGCGGCCCGTTCGGGTTCGCATTGATCGCCGGCCCGCGGTAGACGAACTGGAACGTCTGCGGGTTGCCCGCCGGCGACGAGGAGTCAGCGATGCTGCTCGAGATCGCGGCGACGTACTTCGCGAAGCTGGCAGTGACCGACCACTTCTGATCGCCGATCGGATCCCACACCACGCCGACGCGGGGGCTCCACGCGGCGTCCTGCGCGACGAGACGTCCGGCGCTGTCGGCGCCGTGGTTGCGATCGTAGCGGAGGCCGAGGTTCGCGGTGAGGCGGCCGTTGATGCGCCAGTTGTCGTTGTAGAACAGCGAGTGGGTGCGGAAATTCGTGCCCTCGCTCCCGATCGGAATCGGATTCCACTGGATGACGGTGGTGCCATCAGGGAGCCACTGCGGGTAAATCGTACCGTCCGCCGCGATGATCGAGGTCGTTCCGATGATGCGGTAGTCGCTGCCCGACTGGTGGTTGTTGGCGAAGCGCTTGTCGTTGAACAAGTCGTAACCGAACACCATGTTGTGCGAGCCGCCGTCCTTGGTCGACAGGAAGTATGTTCCTTTCGCGAAGACGTCGGTGTTGTCGCGCTTCTCCGGATCGCAGACGCCACAGAAGGTCGGCGACCAGTAGCGCGTGGAGTTCCGCGCGCGATCGAGCAGCAGGGTCCCGTCGACGAGATCCGTGGTCGGCGCGCCGTCACCGATGAAGCTGAAGTGCCGCGATGAGACGCGGGCTTCCACCATCACATTGCTCGACAGAATGCCGTTGTAGTTCGCGGTGTACAGATCCTGCGGCAGCTGGCGATTGTAGAGACTGCGGAGGTCCATCGACGCCGACGTGTTGAACGTGTTGTTGGTCTGGTTCTGGGTGATCTTCGTGTAGGCGCCCTGGAACGTGTTGTTCGGGTTGAACGAGTAGGTGCCCTTGCCTTCGAACCGGCGGGTATCGTCGGTGAAGGTGTACGGGATGTTGGTGAAGACGAGCGACCGGCCGAGCTCCTGGTTCTGCAGGCGGCCGGCGGTGAAGAACCACAGGTGATCCTTCATCACCGGTCCGCCGAGCGTGTATTCGTAGGTCGGGACGGTCTTCGCGACGCGGAGTTCCTTGTGCGCCGGGTCGTTCGCGATCTGCGTATCCTCGAACGGCGTCAGCGTGCGCCAGTTGTCGTTGTTCAGCGTGTCGCGGAACGAACCACTGAAGAGGTTGCCGCCCGACTTCGTGATCACGTTGACCACGCCGCCGCCGAAGCGGCCGTATTCGGCCGAGATCCCGGAGGTCGCGATGTTGGTTTCCTGAATCGCGTCCTCGATGTAGAGGTCGTAGGCCTGGCCGCGGAGGTTCTCGCTGACGTTGACGCCGTTCACCATGTACAGCGTCTCGAACGACATCGCGCCAGCCACCGAGTATGCGCCGCTCGGGCCCGTCGGGTGGACCGCCGGCGCGAGCAGCAGCGACGAGTTGATGTCGCGCGTCGTCGGCAGCGAGGCGATGAGGTCCTGCTTGAAGTTGGTCGCGACCTGTGCCGTCCGCGTCAGCACGTCGGCGGTCTGCCCGACCACGTTCACGACTTCGGAGAGCGTGGCGACACCCAGCGTCACGTCGAGCGGCACGACCTGCGTCGGCGCGATGGCAACGGTCCGCTGCTGATTCTGGAAACCGCTCAGCTCGAAGGTCATCGTGTACGTGCCCGACGGGAGTGCCGAGAAAAGGTAGTCGCCATTTTCGGATGTGACCACCGTACGGACGCCCTGCATGTTCGGTGAGGCTGCCGTAACCGTTACTCCCGGAAGTGCCAACCCCTGGCTATCGATCACGCGGCCGGAAACGGTCCCGGTGGTCGTCTGCGCCGACGCACTGGCGACGGCGAGGAACAGTGCAGCCGCCGCCGCGCTCCACGTCTTCAGAAATTGCGTCTGCATACTTCTTTGACTCCTCGTTCAAATGGCCCTTTGGCCCAGCCTAGCGCGCTGCACTCGTGCCGGACAGGCCGCAGCGTCACCGACCGCGCAAAAAGTTTGCGAGTGGATCCGGAGCGTTGGAATTTCGGGGAGCGAATTTGCGCCTTCGAACAGATGTTCGATTTCGCACGATCGAGTCACTGGTACGCACGCGCCGGCCGTCATGCCGGCTTCGACCTCTGACCGGTCGGCGTAGCGTACGAATTTCAGAAAGGCGCTCTTAGAATGAGTCAGATGCGAGTTGCGGTGGCGGCGGTGGTCGCGTGTCTCTGCAGTGCAACCGGTGTGCGGTCGTTTTCGCAACAACCGGGCGCTCGGATCGATGGCGTGCCGTCTCAGCCGTCGCCGACTCCGGTCATCGTCGAGCTGTTCACGTCCGAAGGCTGCGAGGACTGTCCGCCTGCCGATACGGTTCTTGCCAGGCTCATCGCCGAGCAGCCCGTCGCCGGCGCTGAAGTGATAGGTCTCGGCGAACACGTCGACTACTGGGATCAGCTCGGCTGGAAGGATCGATTCTCGTCGGCCGCGCTCACGAACCGTCAGCAGGTCTACGGCACGAGATTCAACATCGACAGCGTGTACACGCCTCAGATGGTCGTGGATGGCCGTGCGCAGCTGGTCGGCAGCGACAGCAACGCGGCGCGCAAAGCGATCGAGCGGGCGGTGGCGGGCGCACATGCCACCCTCACGGTGACGATCGCATCGGCATCCGGGCGCAGCGCCGCGGCCAACATCACGGTGGCCGATCTACCGCGACTCGGGCGCGGCGACCACGCCGACATTCACGTCGCCGTGACCGAGGATCACGTGACCACCGACGTGAAGCGCGGGGAGAATCGCGGCCGCACGCTGACGCACGCGGCGGTCGTGCGATCGCTGACGACCGTCGGCCAGGTCGCGCCGGATGGCCATGCGTCAGTGCGTGCCGAGATCCCGCTCGGAGCCGACTGGCGGCGCGACCAGCTGAAGATTGTCGCCTTCGTGCAGGAGCAGCGCGGCCGCGCGATCCTCGCGGCGGCAGCCGTGCCGCTGCAGACTGCGCGCCGGTGAAACACTATCCGTACTGGTGGGACACGGTCGCAGCCGAGTCATCAGTCGCCAGTCGCCAGTCGCCAGTCCCCCCGGCGAAGGTGGATGTCGCGATCGTCGGCGCCGGTTACACCGGCTTGTCTGCGGCGCGACACCTGGCACGCGCGGGCGCATCGGTGGCCGTACTCGAGCGCGAGCGAGTCGGCTGGGGCGCCAGCTCGCGCAACGGCGGACAGGTTCTGACCGGGCTGAAGCCCGACGCTTCGACGCTCGTCGGTCGTTATGGCGACACGCGCGCGCGCGAGCTCTACGAGGAGGAGACCAAGGCAATCGCGCGGCTCGAGTCGGTGATCGGGACCGAGTCGATCGACTGCGAGTATGCGCGGGTCGGCCACGTGCAGGCCGCGTGGAAGCCCGCGCACTTTGCCGCGTTCCGCCGCGAGCAGGCGCTGCTTGCGCGCGTCTTCGACCATCGCGTGCACCTGGTCGATCGAGCCAATCAGAAGACGGAGATCGGCAGCGGTCGTTATCACGGCCTGCTCGTCGACGAAAACAGCGCGAGCCTGAATCCGGCGCGATACGTGCAAGGCCTGGCGGGCGCGGCAAGGCGCGCCGGCGCGACGATTGTGGAGTGCGCGGGCGTCGATCGCATCGCGCGAACCGGCACCCGCTGGTCGCTGTCCTCGAACCAGGGGCCGATTGATGCCGGTGACGTGCTGCTTGCGACCAACGGCTACACCAATGGCGCCGCTCCCGCGTTGCGCCGCCGGCTGATTCCCGTCGGCAGTTACATCATCGCGACCGCGCCGCTCGCGGCCGAGGTTGCCAGCTCGTTGCTGCCGCGCGGCCGTGTCGCGTTCGACTCCAAGAATTTTTTGTACTATTTCCGGGTGACGAGCGAAAGGCGGCTGCTCTTCGGCGGCCGCGCCGCGTTCAGCACGCCGGACGCCCAGGCGACCGCACGCGCGGCGGCGATCCTGCGCCACGGGATGACCGACGTCTTTCCCCAGGTGTCCGGCGCCGTCGTGGACTACGCCTGGAGCGGGAACGTCGCCTTCACGCGCGACGAGTTGCCGCGCGCCGGCCGCCTCGACGGGATCTACTTCGCCGGCGGGTACTGCGGTCACGGGATTGCGATGGCGACCTATCTCGGCGAACAGATCGCGCGACGGATCGCCGGGGAGCCGATCGTCGATCCGCTGTTCGACGACCACTTCGCCGCGATTCCGATGTATTCGGGGACGCCATGGTTCCTGCCGCTCGTCGGCGCCTACTACCAGGTGAAGGATTGGCTCCAGTAGACCTCGAGTTTTCGGCGTCGCGCATGCGCGCGATGGCCGACGCCGTTCTGG
>DATFXR010000536.1:0-15027 GCA_035315685.1 Vicinamibacterales bacterium
GGCGTGGCGCCGTCGCGTTCGTTCGCCGACGCGCGTGTGTAGAGCCCGCCGATCTCGATCTGCAGCAGGCCGATGTCGACGATGTGCGTACCGTTGGTGACGTCGGGTCGATCGGGCTCGATCTGCTCGGGCGGCTGATCCTGCGCGGTCGCGCCTGTCGCGCTGACCGTCAAACAGGCGCAGACGAGCAGACCGCGCAATGTCACCGCTTGAACGGCAGCTCGTACGAGAAGTAGGTGAGCAGCGCGGCGTTGACGTCGCCGTCACGCCGCGTAAATGGAACGGCGGCGCCGACGACGAGCTGATGATCGCCGAGGTTCCAGCCGCGCCGGAATCCGGGCGAGATCGTCGCAAATTCGTCGAGGGCGACGAACGCTTCGAGCATCAGGTTGAGCATCGGTGCGACACGCCAGATGCCGCTGCCGGCGAGATGCGGCGTGCTCTGCACGTCGGGCAGCCAGGTGAATCCCGCGTTGGCATGCAGGTAGAAGTCGCCGAACTGTTTGCTGGCCGGCAGGTTCACCTGCAGGCCGACCACATCGTCGCCAAGCCCGCGATCGGCGCGCCCGGTCGGCAGGATCATGCTGAACCGCGGCGAGAGTGCCGGACCGCCCGGGGTCTCGGCCCGCAACTGGTACCGGTAGTTGATCAGGAGGTCGCCGAATCCGGTCGCGGAGCCGGTGTCTGCGACGGCCAGGGTATAAGAGAGCTGATGCGACACGCTGGGCACCGGCCACTCCTGCGTGAATGAAGCCGCCCACGAACCGTCGCGATCGAGCGCCCAGGTGAAGATGTTCTGAAAGACGCCGCGCTCCTGGTTGAACGATTCCTCGACGAGGAACGAGTTGTCGAGGATCTCCCACCCGCGCGAGGGGTCGGGCCTCTGCGCGCGTGCCGGAGCGGCCGCCAGCAGCGCAGCCAGCATGATCAACAGGATGCGGACCCGCATATCAGAGTGGATCCACCTCGACGAGCAGCTTCGAGGCCGCACGGGCGCCGATCGTGATCTGCCGGTCCTTGCGCCGCAGCATCACCGCATCGGCCGCCGCGTCCCGTGATTCGACTTCGACAGCTTCTCCCGGCTTCAGATCGTTGCTCTCGATGAAGCGCAGAAACGCGGGATCCTGATCGGCGATGCGGGTGACCTTCAGCGGAATGCCGACCGGGCACGTCAGGAGGTTCTCGAGATGCCGCGCGGTGATCTCGCCGTCGGGGTTCGGAATCGGATCGCCGTGCGGATCGTGCGTCGGGCGGCCGAGCATCTCGTCGATCCGATCGATCAGCCGGTCCGAGACGACGTGTTCGAGCTGTTCCGCGTCGTCGTGCACTTCGGCCCAGCTCATGCCCATCACCTGGACGAGAAAGGCTTCGACCAGTCGATGGCGCCGCAGCACGAGGCCCGCGAGCTTCTCGCCGGCGGCGCTCAGGCGCACACCGCTGTACGGTTCGTAGTCCGCGAGGCCCGATTCGGCGAGCGCCTTCACCATCGTGGTGGCCGTGCCGGGCGTGACGCCGAGCGCTGCCGCCACCTGTCCCATCGGCACGAGCCGCTGATCCTCCGACAGCGCGGACTGCCCCTGATAGATGGCCTTCAGGTAGTTCTCGACCGTGCTCGACGGGAGCATGGAACGATATTATCCGAGAATGTCGCTTCGCGACCGAATCGCGACACCCGACGGCAAGCGCCGCTACGTGCGATCACTGTTCGCGACGATCGCGGACCGCTACGATTTCATCACCGTCGCACTCTCGTACGGGCAGGATCGCCGCTGGAAGCGGCGTCTCGTCGATCTCGCGTCGCCGCGCCAGGGTGCGCGCGCGCTCGATCTCGCCACCGGAACCGGCGACATCGCGTTCGCGCTCGCTGCGCGCGGGGCGCACGTCACCGGCCTCGACATCACCCACCGGATGATCGAGCTGGCGCAGGCGAAGCGTGATCGGCGGAGCGCCACGTTTCTCGTCGGCGACATGCTCGCGCTGCCGTTTCCGCCGGCGTCGTTCGACATCGTCACTACCGGTTACGGCCTGCGGAACGTGCCGCGCCTCGACATCGCCATCGAGGAGATCCGCCGTGTGCTCGCGCCCGGCGGACTTTTCCTGTCGCTCGACTTCAATCGTCCCGAGAACGGCATCGTCCGGGCCGCGTATCTCGCCTACCTCACCACGGTCGGCGGTGCGCTCGGCTGGGCGCTTCACCGTGACCCCGACACCTACCGGTACATTCCCGCGTCGATCCGCCAGTATCCCGGCGCTGCCGCCGTCGCACGGATGTTCGAGACCGCCGGCTTCCACGCGGTCCGCAGCGATCGTGTGCTCGGCGGCCTGATGGCCATTCATCATGCCGTCCGAACTTGATACGTCGGCGTGGTCGGGCGAGGGCACCTTCACGCAACTGCTCGTCGATCGGCTGCGCGAAGTGACCGGGATCCGCTTCGTCCGCGTGGAGGACGCGCCGGCGACGCGCTCGGAGGCGGATTACAACTTCATCAGCAACGAGATCTACGTCGCATTCGACACCATCGAGCGTCACGAGCGATCGATCCGCTTCGGCTTCCTGCCCACGACGCGCGTCGTGAGCGAGAAGGCGATGACCGTCGGCGGACTCGAAGCCGCGCTCACGACGATGACCGAGATCGGCCCGCCTGACTACGGCGACGAAGGCATGCTGCAGTATCTCCGTGCCGAGCGCATCATCCCGCCCTATCAGACACGCGGTTACAAGATCGTCGAGCTCGTTCGCATCTACGAAGTCGGCACGCCTCGACGGCAGTAATGGACGCACAGCATGCGTCCGAGAAGTCTCCTAGTGTGCATTGGCTGCACGGCGTGCGAGCGTGCGCAATAGCGTAGACAAATGAGCCTTGTTCCCTCTCTTCTCCAGGCCATCGTCAAAGTCGATGGTGAAGCGCTGGTCATGCACGCCGGTGACAAGCCCTACGTGGTGTCGCCGAACGGTCAGCTGGACCTCGCCAGCCGGGGCCTGACGCTCGAAGCCGTGAACGGCATCCTCGCGCAGTTGTTGCCACCTGAGATTCAGCACGCGCTCGACGAGTTCGGCGCGATTTCGTATCAGCTGCCGGCGCGTCCGGAGTTTCCGAACGAGGATTTCACGGTTGTCGCCGCGCGAGGCGGAGACGACATCTGGGTCGAAGTCCGCCGGCGCCGCGTCGTGGACGACGACAATGTTCCCGACGATCTGTTCTCCCCGGAAATCACGCCCGTCGAGCCGGCGGCCGATGACGCACCGCCTGCGGTAATCGTTTCGTCGGTCGAGGCGACGACGCCGGTTGCGTCCGTGCCGACGCCCGATGCCGGCACGCCCGAACTTGCTCCGGCAGCCGCTCTCTCGCTCGAACCCGTCGCGGAACAGGCTTCACCTGACGTGAGCGCCGTGGTCTCGTTGGTCGGCGCAGCGCCGCCTGAGCCGGAAGCGGTTGCGCACGCCGACGAGGACGAAGAGATCGAGCTCGCGATCGAAGGCGACGACCTCACGCTGCCCGAGGAGGCGCAGCTGTTCGGTCAACCCGCGGCGGCATTCGACGACTCGGCGCTCGCGGACGGCGAGGAACAAGAGATCGACCTCGACACGGACGTCGAGGCTGACGAAGAGCCGATGGCGGCGACGTCGGCCCCGACCCCGATGGTGGCGCAGATCGCTGATGCGGTCGCGGCCGCGTCTACGGTCGCTCACGAGATGCCGCCGACGGTCGCACGGGCGGGCGAACTCGTTGCGGCGGCGGAGTCTCAGCTCGCGCTGCAAGCCGCGGGGCCGATCACGGAATCGCGCGTTGCATCCTTTGATGCGCCCGAGCCGCTGCTGGTGCTTCCGGTTGCCGAGTCACACACAGCGGCTGAGGGGAAGGCCGCCCTCCCGGTTGCGCCGGCGGTGGAATCCGAGGTCGAGTCGGTTGCCGCCGTTGAAACTGAGTCGCTCGTCGGACTGACGGTCGTCGAAACAATCGCGCCTGCAGAAGAAATCCGCGTCGAGCCGGCTCCCGACGTCGAGAACGAGGCGCGCACTGACGAGGCCGTCGCCGAACCGGTCGCTTCGGTAGAGCTGCAATCGCAAGAAGAGACGCATATCGAGGCCGCCGCCGAAGCCGAACTACCCGCCGCTGAAGCCATCGGGTCAGAGGACGAGACGCCCGTCGAGGCCCTCGTCGAGCTCGAATCGCAGATCGAGCCATCCGTCCTTGAATCGATCCCAGCGGAAGAAGTTCAGCACATCGAGCCGGTTGCCGAGCCGGAGTCGTCTGTCGAAGGGCCAGCGATTGAGGCGATCGCGGCAGAAGCGGCGCACCTGGAATCGATCGTCGAGTCGATCATCGAGGCGCAGTCGCACGTCGAACAGCCTGTCGCCGAGCCGGTTTCGTCGGAAGAAGAGACTCACGTCGAGGCGGTCGCCGAAGGCGAGCCGCACGCTGACCGGCCCGTGGTCGAGGCGATCGCATCTGCAGAAGCGGCGCACCTGGAGTCGATCGTCGAGTCGATCATCGAGGCGCAACCGCATGACGAAGCGCCGGCCGTCGACGCGATCGCGTCGGCAGCGCACGTCGAACCGGTCTCGAAAGCGGCGTCGTACGTCGAACTGGCGGTGGTTGAAAAGATCGCCGCGGAAGAAGAGATCCACGTCGTCGCGTGGGCCGACGTCGAACCGGTGGCCGAAGCAATCACCTGGGAAGAAGCGGCCGAAACGATCGCGCCGATGGAAGACGAGCCGGTCGCGGAAGCGGCTGCGTTCGGCGAAGGCGCTGAGCCCGCCGCGTCCCACGCCGCTCGTTCGGCGGAGCCGGCCGAGATCCCGCAATCTGTTTCGTTCATCGGTGACAGCGAGGAAGTGGCGGTTCCGCAGTCCGCGGTCGTGCTGCCGATCTCGCGCAGCCCGATTCGCGCCGAGCAGACGCCACTGATCATTCCAGACGTCACCGTGCCGGGGCTCGACCGGCTGCTGCGGCTGGCGTCGGCGCGCGGCGCATCGACGCTGTATCTGTCGTCCGAATCGCGGCCGTCAGTGCGCGTGGACGGCGAACTGCAGATCCTCGACGCCGAGCCGGTGCACGGCGCCCGCGACGTCGAGTCGCTGATGCTGACGCTGATGCCGGAGCGCAATCACGAAGCCCTCCGCACCGGCGCGCTCACCGAGTGGATCTGCGACATCGATGGCGTCGGCCGCGTCCGCTGCATGAGCTTCCGCGATCACCTCGGGCCGGGCGGGGTGTTCCGGCTGATGCCGACGCGATCGGTGTCGGTCGAGCAGCTCGGCCTGCCGCGCCACGTGCAGTCGCTGGCGATCGAGCCGGAAGGGCTCATCCTCGTCACCGGCCCGCGCTCGAGCGGCAAGCGCACGCTGATGGCGGCGTTCGTCGACCTGATGAACCGCACGCGGCGCGATCACATCATCACCATCGAACGCGAGATCAACATCGTCCACGAGGGCGGCCACTCGTTCATCAGCCAGCGCGAGGTGCGTGGCAACGACGACGAGATGCTGGCGGCGGCGCGCGCGGCGCTGCGCGAGGATCCGGACGTCCTCGTGATCGAGGATCTGCACACGGCGCCGCTGATGAACGTCGCGCTCGAAGCTGCGGCGTCCGGCCATCTCGTCGTCGGTGGCTTCGCCGCGCACACCGCGACCGGTGCGATCGACCGGATCATCGATCTCTACGCGCCCGAGCACCGCCGCCAGGTGCAGTTCGCGCTCGCCGACTCGGTGCGCGGCGTCATCGTGCAGGTGCTGCTGCGGAAGATCGGCGGCGGCCGGCTGGCCGCGCGCGAGCTGCTGCTGAACACGCCGGCGGTCTCCAGCGCGATCGCCGAAGGAAAGACCTCGCAGCTGCCGATGGCGATCGAAGGTGGCCGCCGCTACGGGATGATGCCGCTCAACGATGCGCTGATCGGGCTCGTGCAGAGCGGCAACGTCGAGGCGCGCGAAGCGTATCGCCAGTCGCCGGATCGTCCGGGCTTCGTCGCCGCGCTCACCCGGCACGGTCTGGACACGTCGTTCGTCGAACGTCTCGCCTGAGATCTCCTCAACGCAGACGCCGCACCGATGCGAACACGCGCGAGGTGTGTTCGGATGCGGAGCGCGCCGCGTTGAGGAGGCAGGAGGCAGGACAGGGCATGACTCGGCGAACGATGCTGGCGCTCGCAGCCGGCGCGGTGATGATGGTGCTGCCGGCGTGCAGCAGCAATAGTCCGGCGGCCCCGACCCCAACGGGTCCGTCCCAGGCGCGGATCACTGTGACGGCATCCGCGCCGCTGCTGGCGTTTTCGCCACGCGCGGGCTTTGCCTTCCGCATCACCGTGCCGGCGACGATTTCCGAAGACGCCGGAGTCGGCGCGAACATCAACTTCGTACGCCTGCAGCAGATGTTCCGCGGCGTGGAGGTCGAGCGATCGGAAATCAGCTCGGCGGATCTGGTCGTGGCGACCGGCAGCAACCGCCTCAACGCGAACGCGACGCGGAACATCAACCTGATCTACGACGTGAACGACGGCCGTGCGACGTCCGGGATTCTCACGTTCGGATTCACCGACGACCGCGGAACCCCGCAGTCGGTCGATTTCACGGTCAGCTACTAGCGCTCGACGAAACCTTCCAGCTCGTTCAGCACGAACTCGAGCACGTCGCTTTCAGAGAGCGCCGCAGGCGCGCCGACCGCGCGCTCGTGTTCCGTCACACGTCGGCCGCGGCTGCGGCTGGTGTGCCCGATGACCTGCGGCTGGTCGCCGGAAGTGTCGAGGGTCAACTCGATGAAGTCTTCCGCGGCGCGATCCGACATCAACCGCACACTGCCCGACGGCGTGAACACGGTGAACTGATAGCCTTCGGCGCGGAGGACGTTCGCGACCTGCCGGAACATCGGAACCGCGACGGTGTCGAGAAACGTCGCATACGCGCGTCCGGCCTCGTCGCCGCGCGCGCGCCGCTCCGCCGCCCGCTGCTTCGCACGCTCGATCGTGGCGAGAACTCGTTTTCTGACGTCCGCGATCTCCATTCAGCCAGCCTCTATCGCCGGGGCCATCCGCAGTCCGGCTAAAGCCGGACACTACCTGCAAACGAAACGATTCCCAGTCCCGTAGCCCAGCCCCCAGCCCCTCAGCCCCCAGCCCCCAGCCCCTCAGATCACCCCATTGCGCCGAAAGGTGCTGACGTCGTCGGCGCTGAGTCCCGCGTCCTCGCGCAGCACGGCATCCGTATGCTGACCGAGCGTCGGCGGCGCAGTTCGCACGCCGCCCGGCGTGTCCGACAGCTTCACGTTGACGCCGAGCGTCCGCAGCTGACCGATCGTCGCGTGCTCGACGCGCGCGATCATCTCGCGTGCCTCGAGCTGCGGGTCGTCGAAGAGCTCCTGCAGGTTCCGCACCGATCCGCACGGCACACCGGCCGCGGTGAGCTTCTCGATCCAGTACTGGCGCGGCTTGGCCCGCAGGCGATCGGCGACCAGCGGCCGCAGATCGTCGTACGTCGTCACGCGCTGCCGGTTGGTCGCGAATCGCGGATCGTCGGCCAGCCCGGCGACCGCGCAGAAACGCCGCCACTGATCGTCGTTGCCGACGGCGAGGACGAAGTCGCCATCCGATGCGGCGAACGTCTCGTACGGCACGATGCTCGGATGCCGGTTGCCGAGCCGTGTCGGCACGCTGCCGCTGGCGAAGAAGTTGCCGGCCTGATAGGTGAGCAGCGCGGCCACCGCATCGAGCATCGCGACGTCCACTTCCTGCCCTTTGCCGCTCCGTTCGCGCGCCAGAAGCGCCATCGCGACACCGTACGCCGCGAACATCCCGGAGACGATGTCGGCAATCGCGACGCCGAGGCGATACGGCGGGCCGTCGGCCGATCCGGTGATGCTCATCAGGCCGCCTTCGCCCTGCATCACGGCGTCGTAGCCCGGCTCTCGGGCGCGCGGCCCAGTCTGTCCGAATCCCGATACCGAACAGTAGACCAGTCGCGGATGCCGGGGCGCGAGCGACTGGTAATCGAGCCCGAGCTTCCTGAGCGTACCGGGTCGGAAATTTTCGACGAGGACATCGGCCCGCGCGATCAACCGATCGAGCACCGCCCGGCCGTCCGGATGTTTGAAGTCGAGCGTGACGCTTTCCTTGTTGCGGTTGATGCTGAGAAAGTAGGCGCTCTCACCCTCGAGAAACGGCGGGCCCCACGCCCGCGTGTCATCCCCCTTCTTCGGCTGTTCGATCTTGAGGACGCGCGCGCCCATGTCGGCGAGCAGCATCGTGCAGTACGGGCCCGACAGTACGCGCGTCAGGTCGAGAACCAGGACTCCGTCGAGTGGCGCCATAATGAACCAATGATTATCGTCTATGCGGGGAGCGCCTGACGCAGCTGCGATCAGGTGAAAGAGTTTCTTTCACGAGCCGGCGTGCCGTTCACGGCGCACAATGTCGACGAAGACGAGCGCGCGTACGACGAGCTCATCGCGCGCGGCTGGCGCACGATTCCCGTGACGTTCATCGGCGATCGCGTCGTGAAGGGCTACGACGCCGACGCCCTGACGTCCGCTCTCGCCGCCTGGCGCGAGCGATCGTAATCAGGTCCGACAGCAGGCCGTAGGCGGTATGCGTGAGGGTTCCGCCTCGCTGCACGATCGCGATCTCGTCGAGCAGATCGGTCTGCAGCAGGAGTGCGTTCTGCTGTCCCTCCACACTCGCCAGCGGATCGTCCGCGGGGAGCGCCTCGGGTGCGACCCGCGCGGCGACGCCGCGGCTCCGCTCGAATTCGGCACGGACGACGAGCTTCAGCCGGCGTCCCGACGCTGCGGCTGCGAGCGCGGCGGCGCCGGTCGCCGGCGAAATCCCTTCGCGGGTGACGTCGTGAGGCGTGATCCGCGCGTCCATCAGCACGTTCGCGAGCGCCGCAGTCTTGGCCGCGGCATCCCAGCCGTCGACATCCAGCGATGCATCGGCCTCGGCGATGCCGCGCGCCTGCATCTCGGCCAGCGCGGCGTCGAACCGCTGCCCCCGTTCCATCGCCGTCAGGATGTAGTTCGTCGTGCTGTTGACGATGCCGCGAAAGCCGGTGACCGAGACGATGGGCAACGTCTCGCGAACCAGATTGAAGATCGGCACGCCGTCCATGACGGCGCTCTCGAACAGGAAGCGCCGTCCGGCGCGATCGGCGGCTCGCGCCAACCGCCGGTACGCGAACGCCGCCGGACCTTTGTTCGCCGTGATGACGTGCGCGCCGCCGGCCAGCGCCGCGCGGACATGATCGATCGCCGGCTGCCCCCGCTGCACATCGAGCGTGGTCGTTTCGACGACGACCAGGCTGGCGTCGCGCGCGGCCCGGCGATCGCGCCTGCAGGCCTCGCGGATGAACTCGAGCGCGGTGGTCGCGCGCGTTCGGCCGAACTCCGCCCGGAGATAGCGGGGCCCGTCGCGGCGCGTGGCGATGCCGATCACGGTCGGCAGGACACCGAACTCGCACCGCCATTCGTCGGCCCTCTCTTCGATCAGGGAGACCAAGCGCTTCGCGACGTTGCCGTAGCCGACCAGCACTAAATCGAACACAGCAGCTCGTGGACGCGCGTCAGGCCTGCACGAAGGTACTCGGGCGCCTCGCCGAATCCGAGGCGGAGGTAACGGTCCATGCCGAAGTGGTCGCCGGGCACAACCAGTACGCCCTTGTCGATCCGCAGCCGGCTGACGAACTCGGTCGAGCTCATGGGATGCTGGTAGCGAACGTACACGATCGCGCCGGCGTCAGGTGGCGCATAACTGAACCAGCCCGGTTGCGCATCGAGCCACTCGGCAATCACCGGAAAATTGCGATTCAGGATCGCCCGCGTTCGCGCGAGGATTCGCGCCCGTGTCGTCGGTTCCAGCACGTGCCGAGCCAGCGCGTCGCTGAGGGTGGCGGGCGCGATCGTCGTGTAGTCGCGGTACGACCAGAGCGAGGCGATCGTCGCGGGCGGGCCGACGACCCATCCGACCCGCAGTCCGGGCAGTCCGTACGCTTTCGACAGGCCGCTGGTGATCAGCACCCGCTCCGCCCGTCCCCACATCGAACCGGTCTCGCGTCCGTCGCGCTCGGCGCCCCGATAGATCTCGTCGGACAGGATCCACGCGCCGTGGCGCGACGCCGCTGTGGCAATCCGATCCAGATCGGCGGCCTCGAATCGCGCGCCGGTCGGATTGTTGGGATTGCAGACGATGAGCAGCTTCGTTCGCGGTGTCACGAGCCGGTCGAGCGCATCGAGGTCGAGCTTCCAGCGCGCTCCGTCATGCCGCAGCGGCCACTCGCGGACGCTGCCGCCGAAGGCGCGCGCCAGTCCCCAGGTCTGCATGTAATTCGGGACCATCATCACGACCTCGTCGCCCGGCTCGACGAGATTCCAGGTGGTGATGTAATTCGCTTCGGAGCCGCCGGTGGTCACCTGGATGTGCTCGCGCGTGGCGCCCGGATAAAGTGCCGCGATGGCATCACGAAGCGCAGGTGTCCCGTTGGACTGCGTATAGCGCAATTCTTCGTCGAGCAGCGCGCTGCGTGCCGATGGATCGAGTACGAGCTCAGCAAGCGTGAGCGGCTGCACGCCGCTCTCCGACAGGTTGAAGTCGACCGTGTGCTCGTAGGTCGACTGCCACCGTTCCAAAGCGAACGTTTCAAGCTTCATGCGCGTCACTCTACACGCCTTTGCGCGTCGGGGGCCGGTGGACTCCTGGACTATACTTTCCCTTCCGCGCGATGAGCATTCCGGCTCTGCCGAACCTCGCACGCATTCCTGCCGGAGACTTTCTGATGGGCGCCGCCGATGCCGATGACGACGAACGGCCTGTGCACCGCGTCTTCGTCAGCGAGTTCTTCATCGGGCGCTTTCCGGTGACGCACGACGAATATGCGCGCTTCGTGCGCACCGCCGGCCATGCCGCGCCGTCGATTCGCAACCTCCCGCTCATCACCGTCGGTGGACGCGATGAAGTCTTTCGCGAGCTCGCGCTGCCGTACACCTGGGAACAGGATCAGCCCCCGGCCGGCCACGGAAGCCACCCGGTCGTCCTGATCACGTACGACGATGCCACCGCCTACTGCGCGTGGCTCGGCGCGGAACTCCGGCGCGACGTCCGGCTGCCGACCGAAGCCGAGTGGGAGCGTGCCGCCCGGGGCGGCGTCGACGGCTACCGGTATCCGTGGGGCAACGATATCGATCCGTCGCGCGCCAATTACCTCACCGATCCGGCGGTCAAACGCCAGCGCGGCACCAGGCCGACCGGAACGTATCCGCCGAACCCGTTCGGCCTGTACGATGTGTGCGGGAACGCATGGGAATGGGTATCCGACTGGTATGGTCCCGACTACTACGGCAGCGGCGAGACCCGCGATCCGCGTGGACCAGGTTCCGGCGCACTGCGGATCGTTCGCGGTGGTTCGTGGGTGAATGACGATGTCAGGATGCTGAGGTGCGCCTACCGCCACAAGGTTCCGCCGGATACGTACGCGTACAGCATAGGATTCAGGATCGTATGTCCACTGTAATGCTCGCGATTCTGTTGCTCGCGCTTCCGCAGGCTGCGGCACAGGAGGCGCTGAACGTCGTCGTGACGACTGGTGAGGCGGTCGTGCAGCGCGCGCCCGACCGCGCGTTCGTGACCATCGCGTCGGAAGCGCGGGCGAAGACCTCGCGCGAGGCGACGCGGCTGAATGCGGAGGCGATGGCGGCCGTCCAGCAGCGGCTCACCCAGGCCGGCATCGCCCGCGATGCCATCCGCACGCTCGGCGTCGATCTGCAGCAGGAATTCGATTTCCCGCAGGGGCGGCGCGTGCCGCGCGAGTACGTCGCGCGCAACACGATCGAGGTCCGGATCGACGACCTCGCGCGTGTGGGCGACGTGCTGGACGTCGCCGTGCAGGCCGGCGCGACCGCCACCAGCAACGTGCGGTTCGACCTCCGCGACCGCAGCGGCGCCGAGCGCGAGGCGCTGCGTCTCGCCGTCGCCGACGCGCGTGCGCGCGCTGACGCGGCCGTCGCCGGCGCCGGCCGATCGATCGATCGCATCGTGAAGATCGAAGACGCCCGCGAGAGCAACGTGATCGTCCCGCGGCCGATGGTCGCCGGCTTCGCGAAGGCCGAGGCGGCGGCGGCGCCCACGCCGGTCGAAGCCGGGATGATCGAAATCCGGGCGCGGGTCACGCTGACCGCAGCGATGAAATGAGCCGCCTTCGCCCGCGAGAAGCGGTCACACGCTTCGGCGCCACGGACGCTCCGGCAGCCTCCGTGGCGCCGGTTTCGTTGTCGCCTGAGCGATACGAGCAGGCGCGTCGGGCGCTGATGCGGCGCGATCCGGTGCTCGGCGCGGCGATCAAGGCGATTGGTCCGTGCGGCATGGCCGATCGCCAACGCAAGGATCATCTGAGCGCCCTCGTCGGCGCGATCGTCAGCCAGCAGTTGTCCACCAAGGCCGCCTCGACCATCTTCGGCCGCTTCGTCGCCCTGTTCCCCGGCAACCACATCACCGACGCCGCCGCGATCGCCGTGCTGACCGACGCGCAACTGCGCGCCGTCGGACTGAGCGGCCAGAAGGTGAGTTACCTCCGTGATCTGTCCGCGCGAATTCTCGACGGACGGCTCAATCTCGACGAGCTCGACATCCTGCCAGACGAGGCGGTGATCGAGCGGCTCACCGCCGTGAAGGGCTTCGGCCGCTGGACGTCGGAGATGTTCCTGATGTTCCGCCTGCATCGGCCCGACGTGCTGCCCGTCGGCGATCTCGGGATCGTGAACGCGATTCAGCGTCTCTACAAGCTGCGCAAGCGGCCGGACGCGAAGCGCATTCTGAAGCTGGGCGAAGCGTGGCGTCCGTACCGGTCGGTTGCGTCCTGGTATCTGTGGCAGACACTTCGCAACCCCCCGCTCACGAGCGAACGTCCTCGAGCAAAACCAAGCACGACGTAAACGGCAGCGCTGCGGTTACCGGCTTCGAAAGCTGCAGAGCACCTTTCGTAACTCTTCACGCTGAGCTCGTGCGCGATCGACGCGACGGCGCGGCCGGAATCGGGTGGCGCAGACCGGGCAGCGACTTTGCGGGCGCCCCGTGCCGGAGGTCGTCATGATCGTTCGCATTGCCCTCGTCATCCTCGTATTGGCGCTTTCTGCATGCAGCTCGTCAACGCCGTCTTCGACAGCGCCCACACCCGGCACGTCCGTTTCAATCGTTTCCGGATCGTCGAATCTGACCACGACCGCGTACGCGCCCAATCCGGTCACGGTGGCGGTCGGTGGCACCGTCACCTGGATGAACAACGATTCGGTGGCGCACAACTCGGTGTCGAACAGCGGCGTCTTCAATTCGGGCACGATTGCGCCCGGCGGGACCTACAGCTACACCTTCCCGACGGCCGGCAGCTATCCGTATCACTGCTCGATCCATCCCGGGATGGCTGGAACGGTTACGGTGCAGTGAGGTGTTTGACGTGACGTCGCGCGAAGGCTTCAGCCGAGCGACCGTGATGGCCGTGCGAATCCAGGACCGATGGGTAGGGAGGAGCGACGAGGCGACGCTCCCTCCTTACCCGCCAGTTGGGCCTGTCGGTCCTGCACTCCCGCGTCAGTCGTCGTTCAACTTCAGGATCCCTGCGGCAAACCACACCGCGCCGGTGCCGTTGCGAATCAACAGCACCGGGCTGGCGCACGACGCCGGCACCGGCGTCAGCGTGTCGTCGATGTCGAAGTCGCCGTTCGCCGCGAGCGGGACGGGCGTCGTGGTGGTGAACAGCTGCGTGCCGGCCGCATCGCAAATCAGCGTCGCGAGGACGCTCTGGTTCCCGTTGAGGCCGATGTTGTTGCCGCCGCCGAGCAGGAGCCCGCGCCCTTTGACGCGGATGTGTCCGTCGGTGTCGACATCGGCTTTGAGCCTATCGATCACCCAGATCTGCCCGGGCGAATTGATGCCGCGCACGACATTCCGGCTGACGGTGGTGACCCCGTTGGTTACCGTGACATTCGAGACGGGAATCACGCCGATTCCGCCGTCGAATCTGACGAGAGAGTGGTCCTCCGCCGCGAGCGGGGACGCGAGGATCACCGAGAGCACACACGCCAACGCTGTCTTCTTCACGCGCCTTCTCCAATCCGACAGGTCTGGAGGCGCGACATTCTCGGTCTGGTCCCGCGCACTGTCAACGAAGGAGTGCGTGCGAAAGACGTTACAAAGACATGATGAGATTCGGAAACTGAGAATTTGGATTGTCGTGATCACATCGGAGTTCAACGGAGCTTCATCCACAGCAGCAAGTAGCCGACCGCGATCGCAATCAATGTTCCGCGTTCGCTGAAGAGCACCTCGCCCCAGCTGAACGAAACGCGGGCTGGCGCACAGAAGGCCGACGACGCAGAGATGGCTGAGGCCGCGGAGAAGTCCTGGTCTCCGCGATCTACGCGCCCGCCGCGGTTGAGCGTGGCTGGCAGCCAGCGTGGGACCTGGGCAGCGTAGTTGCGATACGTCTGGCCGAGCCGTGATTCCAGCAGGTGTTCCTCCCATCGCACGATCGCGTGGTACTCGAAAGCCAGCAGGACGGCGATCACCGGCGCCAGCCAGAGCAGCCGCGCGGTCACCGCGAATCCGACCCACAACGCGATGTTGCCGACGTAGAGCGGATTGCGCAGGTAGGCGAAGGGTCCGCTGGCGACGAGCGGACCGACACGGTCGCTGCGTGTGCGTGAGATCGCGCCGATGTGCTGCACGCCCCACATCCGCAGCAGCTCGCCGGTGACCGTGATCGCCACACCACCAGCGGTAAGGGCGGCGGATGGGGGCGCCTCGCCGAGGCGGAGCGTCAAAAGAGCGACCGCAACGGGAAGCGGCAGCGACGTCCGGTGGCGAAAGAGCCAGCCGCCGAGGCGAGTCGTGCTGTCGGGCGCGGTCTCAATCAAGGCGCGTCAGTTTGACAGGGTGACGCGCGTAGGTAAAATCAGGACTTATTCGGTCGTATATCGGAATGGCTGCCCCAGACACCTCATCTGTTGTCGACCGCGCGCCTGGATCGTCCGTTCTGGACATGATCGGCCGCACTCC
>DATFXR010000537.1:0-28545 GCA_035315685.1 Vicinamibacterales bacterium
CGCACGGGTCATCCGTTCTACTTCCAGGCGCTCGGTTTGCAGCCGCATCTCGTGGCGATCGGCAAAGCGCTGGGCGGCGGCGTGCCGGTCGGCGCGGCGCTCGTCAGCCAGCAGGTGGCCGACACGATTTCGTTCGGCGATCACGGCACGACCTACGGCGGCAATCTGCTGGCGTGCCGGGCCGCGTTGTGTGTGCTCACCGAGCTCATGGACGGTGGCCTCGCCGAACAGATTCGCCGCGTCGGGCGCCACTTCGAGCAGAAGGTTCGCGCAATCGCCGCGGCTCGGCCGTCGCTGGTGAAAGAGGCGCGCGGCGCCGGGTTGATGTGGGGGCTGGAGCTGACGCGCGACGCCACGGCAGTCGTCCCCGCCGGCCTCGAGCGCGGCGTGGTCGTGAACCGGACGGCGGAGACGGTCGTGAGGCTGCTGCCGGCGCTCGTGATCACCGAACCTGACGTAGACGCGGCGCTGGCGCGTGTCGATGCGGCGCTGGCCGCCGTCGGAGCACTCTCATGACCCAGCGGGCACGCATCACCCTGCGCACCGGCGACGTGGCCGACGCGAAGAAACTGTACGCGCTGATCCAGGCGAACCTGGAGGAAGGACATCTGCTGCCGCGGACGCTGAGCGAGCTCACGGTTCACGCGAACCGCTTCGTCGTGGCCGTCCGGGCGCGGAAGATCGTCGGCTGCGCGGAGCTGGCGCCGCTCAGTCCGCACGTGGCCGAGGTGCGATCGCTCGCAGTCGATGCGAAGGCGCGCGGCGCCCGCGTCGGCGTCGCGATCGTCGACGAGCTCCGGCGGCGGGCGCGTCGGGAGGGGTTCGAGAAGCTCTGCGCCTTCACTCACGCGCCGAGCTACTTCATCCACATGGGCTTCTCGATCGTGCCGCATCTGTGGTTGACCGAGAAGGTCTTCACCGACTGCGTGAAGTGCCCGCACTTCCGCCAGTGCGGACAGTACGCGATGGTCGTGCCGCTCGATGTCGCCTTCGACGCCGAGCGCGGCTACGGGCTTCCAGCGGCCGCCGCAGCGGCCCCGGTCGCGTAGATGTCGCCGAGCGCACCGGCGACGGCCGGCGGCGTCACCACGGCGCGCGGATTTCGCGCGGCCGGCATCAGCGCCGGCATCAAGGCAAACGGCAATGCCGACCTGGCACTGCTCGTCTCCGACGCACCGGCGCAGGCGGCGGCCGTCTTCACCACGAACAAGGCGATTGCGGCTCCGGTCGTCGTCTCGCGCGAGCACCTGTCGCGCTCCGGCGGCGTGGCGCGCGCCATCGTCGTCAACAGCGGCTGCGCCAATGCCTGCACCGGCGACGAAGGACTCGCCGTTGCCCGGAACACCGCCACCGAAGCGGCGCGGCTGGTCGGCTGCCCGCCCGAGCAGGTCCTCGTCGCCTCGACCGGCGTCATCGGCGTCGCGCTGCCGTTCGACAAGATTCGCAGCGGGCTGCCGGTCGCGCTGCGCTCGCTCGGCGTCGATCAGGGACCGCAGGCGGCGCGCGCGATCATGACGACCGATCCGTTTCCGAAGGAAGCGGCGGCGCGCTTCGCGGTCAGCGGCCGCGACGCCGCCGTCGGCGGCATGGCCAAAGGCTCGGGGATGATCGAGCCGATGATGGCGACCATGCTCGGGTTCGTGACGACCGACGCCGCGGTGCCGAAGCCGCTGCTCGAGCGCGCCCTGCGCGAAGCGGTCCACGACACGTTCAACGCGATCACGGTGGACGGTGAATGCTCGACCAACGACTGCGTGATGCTGCTCGCCAACGGCGCCTCGGGGCTGACCGTCGACGAATCGAGCTACGCAGCGTTCGCGGCGGCGCTCACGTCGGTCTGCGGTGAGCTCGCGCTCGGCATCGTCCGCGGCGGCGAGGGAGCGACCAAGCTCGTGACGGTGCAGGTCACCGGTGCGGCGTCACCCGACGAAGCGCGCCAGGCCGCGAAGGCGATCGCGAATTCGCCGCTCGTGAAGACGGCGATCCACGGTGGCGACCCGAACTGGGGACGGCTGATCGCCGTCGCCGGACGCGCGGGTGTCGCATTCGAGCTCGAGCGCGCCCGCGTGACGATTGGCTCGATCGTGTTGTTCGACAACGGGCGGCCACATGACGAGCGGGCCACGGAAGCGGCGGCGTATCTCACCGGAACCGATCTCACGGTGTCGGTCGATCTCGGCGCCGGCCGCGCCTCGTCTACGGTCTGGACGTGCGATCTCAGCGCCGAATACGTGCGCATCAACGCGGACTATCGAACATGACGCCCACCACGCCAGCCACCCAGACGCGGAAGGACTTTCTGTCGGTGCTCGATCTCGATGCCTTCGATCTCGAGCGGTGCCTGCACCTCGCCGCGCAGCTGAAGGCCGATCGATCGCTCGGCCGCCAGGCGCCGACCGCTGATGCGCTCAACGGCCGTCACGTGGCGCTGCTCTTCGAGAAGCCGTCGCTGCGGACGCGGACGACCTTCGAGATCGCGATCCGTGAGCTGGGCGGCCATCTCGTCGCACTGCAGCCCGACGTTGCGCTGGGACGGCGCGAACCGGTTGCCGACGTCGCGCGCAACCTCGAACGCTGGGTCGACGCGATCGTCGTGCGGACGTTCTCGCAGGACATCCTGGAGGAGTTTGCCGCCGCCGCGACGAAACTCCACGTCATCAACGCGCTGACCGACGAAGAGCACCCCTGCCAGGCGATCGCGGATTTCATGACGCTGCAGGAACGGTTCGGACACCTGCGCGGCCGGACGATCGCCTACGTCGGCGACGGCAACAACGTCGCGACGTCGCTTGCACACGCGGCAGCGATGCTCGGCGTCCACCTTCATGTGGCGAGCCCAGAACCATATCAGCTGCCGCACGCCGTCGTTCAGCAGGCGACCGCCGCCGCGCGGCATGGTGCGCGGCTGCGGCTCTTCACCGACGCCGCCGATGCGGTGGCCGGCGTCGATGCCGTCTACACCGACACCTGGACGTCGATGGGCCAGGAAGCGGAGGCCGCCATCCGCCGGCGCATATTCGCGAACCATCAGGTGAACGACGACCTGATGTCGCTGGCCAAGCCGGGCGCGCTGTTCATGCACTGCCTGCCGGCGCACCGCGGCGAGGAAGTGACCGCGGACGTGTTCGAGTCGGACGCGTCGGTCGTGTTCGACCAGGCCGAGAACCGCCTCCACGGGCAGAAGGCGCTGCTGCTGATGCTCCTCGTCCCGTCGCTGTCGCTGTAGGAAAAGCAACCGCAGAGTTCGCGGAGAACGCAGAACCAACGTTGGTTCTTTTCTCTGCGATCTCTGCGTTCTCTGCGGTTGCTTTTCATCGTGACGTTGCGCCGCGATAAGATCGCGGCGACATGGCCGCCGCGCCGTGGCTTGCCCACTACGACTCCGACGTCGCGCCGACGCTCGCGCCATACCCCGACCGCACCCTGCTCGACGCGCTGGCGGAGTTCGCCCGCACGCAGCCCGATCGGCCGGCGATGCTGTTCAAGGGCGCGCGGGTGACCTACGGCGAGCTCGATCGGCTGAGCGACGCGTGCGCCGCGGCGTTTGCTGCGCTCGGCGTCGGGCGCGGCGATCGCGTCGGACTGCTGCTTCCCAACTGCCCGCAGTTCGTCATCGCGGAGTTCGGTGCGTGGAAGATCGGCGCGATTGTCGCGCCGCTCAACCCGATCTACACCGAGCACGAGCTCGAGAGCCCGCTGCGCGAGCACGGCATCGAAACCGTGCTGACCCTGACACGCTTCTACGCCCGCGTGAAGCGCGTGCAGCGGACGACCGGCATCCGCCGGGTGATCGCAACCAGCATCAAGGAGCATTTTCCGCCGCTGCTCCGCTTCCTGTTCACGGCCTTCCGTGAAAAGCAGGACGGCGATCGCATCGCACTCGAGCCCGGCGATCACGATTTCGCGCACCTGCTGCTGTTGAATCGCGGCCGGAAGCCTGCAGCCCCGCGCGTGTCGCCGCGCGATCCGGCGGTGGTGCTGCTGAGCGGCGGGACCACCGGCACGCCGAAAGGCGTCCTCGGCACGCACGCGGCCTACGTCATGGCCGGCGCGCAGATCAAGGCGTGGAACGCGTCCGTGCTGCGGGGCGCAGACGACGTCACGTTCCTGCCGCTGCCGCTGTTCCACGTGTACGGCAACGTCGGCGCGCAGGCGTTGACGTTTCTGAACGGTGCGTCACTGGCGCTGGTGCCGAATCCGCGCGATCTCGACGACCTGCTCGCCACGATCAAGCGCGTGAAGCCGACGTTCTTCAGCGGCGTGCCGACGCTCTACATCGCGCTGCTGAATCATCCCGACGTCCGGCGCGGCAAAGTGGACTTCAGCTCGATCCGCATCTGTTTCTCCGGCGCGTCCGCGCTGCTCGCCGACACGAAGACGGGCTTCGAGGCGCTGACCGGCGCGCGTATCGTCGAAGGCTACTCGCTGACCGAGGCGATGATGGCGCTCTGTGTCAACCCGGTGAAGGGCCAGAACAAGCTGGGGTCGGTCGGCATGCCGCTGCCCGACGTCACCGTGCGAGTGGTGGACAGCGACACCGGCTCGCGCGAGGTCGCGGTGAACGAGACCGGAGAAATCGTGATTGCCGCGCCCCAGCTGATGGAAGGCTACTGGAACCATCCCGACGAGACGGCGATCGTGCTGCGCCAACACGCCTTCGACGGGGTCACGACACGCTGGCTCCACACGGGCGATCTCGGCCGCATGGACGAGGACGGCTACGTCTTCATCGTCGACCGCAAGAAAGACCTGATCAAGACCAGCGGATTCCAGGTCTGGCCGCGCGAGATCGAAGAGGTGCTTGCGTCGCATCCGGCGGTGGCGGAAGTCGGTGTCGCTGGAGTTCCCGACGACACGAAAGGCGAGGTCGTGAAGGCGTGGGTCGTCCTGCGCGCGGGGCAGGCGATTGACGAACCGGCGCTCCGCGCCTACTGCCGGGAGCGGCTTGCGCCTTACAAGGTACCGTCGACGATCACGTTCCGCACCGATCTGCCGAAGACGATGGTCGGGAAAGTGCTGCGGCGGTCGCTGCGCGACGGCGGGTAGGGCCGATGGGACGGATGGGACCAATGGGACGGATGGGAAGGATGGGTCAGGCACGTCAGGCAGGTCGGACGGTCTGGACAGGTCTGATTGGTCTGATGGTCCTGGTTCTGCCGGCGCTCGTGGCCCGATCGACGGTCGTCCGCGCTGAGGCGGAAAAGTTCGAGGTGTACGCCGTCCGCTTTGCGACGATCGCGAACTTTCCGGTTTCGAGCCTCGTCGCCGGTGCCGATCGGTCGCGGCGCATGGACATCGCGATGATGATCTGGGTACTGAAAGGGAACGACGGCCGCGTCGCCGTTGTCGACTCCGGCTTTCATCGCGAACAGTACTTCCGCCAGTTCAGCGTGAAGGACTACATCAAACCGCACGACGCGCTGGCGCCCCTCGGGATCACCGCCGACAAAGTGACCGACATCTTGCTGTCGCACATGCACTGGGATCACGCCGGCGGCGTCGATCTGTTTCCATCGGCGCGCGTGTGGATGCAGAAAGACGAGTACGACTACTACACCGGCGACGCGTGGCAATCGGCGCGAACGCACGGCGGCATCGACCCGGACGACGTGCTGGAAGTCGTGAAGCGGAACACCCAGGGCAAGGTGTCGTTCGTACGCGGAGACGACGACACGCTGTTATCGGGCGTCTTGTTCGGCGTCGGGGGCAAGCATACCTGGGCGTCGCAGTTCGTGAGCGTCCAGACCCGAGCCCATACCGTGGTCCTCGCGTCCGACAATATGTATCTCTACGAGAATCTGGATGCCCATCTCGCAATCGCACAGACGCTCGACGCAGCGTCCAATCTTCGGACGCAGGACCGGATGCGGTCTATCGCCAGCGAGCCGCGGTTTCTGATCCCGGGGCACGATCCGGCGGTGTTCGAGCGCTTCCCCCACATCTCCGAACGCATCGTGCGAATCGATTAGCGTAAGCGCTTACGTGGTTGGTTCGCTGGATCGAGGGCGGATCGCGGATTTCGGAGGAATATCACTTCTTCACAGCGGCACATCGCTTGCCTTACGGACAGCGACGCCGCTCGTCACGCACGGCGTCCTGACGAGCCACGGTGCGGCGGGCGGTTCCGGTGTCAATCCCGACAGGTCCGCCGGTGCTGCAGACGTGCCGTGGCTCCTCAGGCCTCCTCGTAAGCTTACCGCGGTTCCCCGGTCAACCGTCGCCCCTTCAGCAGCACATCAATTGAATCGGCCCGGCCATTTACAAAATCGACACGTGTGAGGCCTTCCGGCGTCTGACCGATCACCGCCGGAATCGACAACGCGGTCAGATACCAGCCCGCTGGCAACACGACGGAGTTGTGCGGACGCCCCAGGCTGCGCTCGAACACGAACTCGTCACCGTCAAGGCGATAGCTTTGTCGCGCCGTATACGTTTCGGACAGCCGCAGCCGCACCGACTGCCCTTTCCTGACCGGAGCGAAGCGCGTGACGACCACCTGCTGGCCGGGTGCCACCTGCTCGCCGTCTGTTTCAATGCCTGCCGCCTTCATCTGCGCGCCGGTGAGGATCTCGCCCTTCAGGGCTTCGCCGGTATCGAGGATTCGCGCCGACGGATTCGTTACGGTGCTGCCCGTCCGCACGACGTTGAGGTATTTGTCGACGCCTTCGCGCGATTCGGTGTAGTCGTGATACAGGCTGAACGCGCTCGTCGCAGGTTGCTGCAGGAAGTAGACGATGTCGCGATCCTGATGCGCGCGCTCGGAGAGACGCGCTCGCTCAGTCGGTCCTTGTGACGGCGGCGACTCCCAGCTGCGCGCGTCGGTCAGCGGCCGCGGCCTCGCGGCATCGCCCGACGGAGCGCCGCGCGCACCCTTCAGCGTGAGCGCCGCCGGTCCCGGACTCTGGTGCATGAAGCTGACTCGGATTCGCCCATCGGTCTCGGCCAGCACCTGCGACGGCACGTTGCAGTCGGTCAGTCGATAGCCGGCGGGCAGCACGAACGCGACGCGGCCAATGCCAATCGCGCGCTCGAACACAATCGAGTCGCCTTCGCGCCGATAACTCGTCGCGTCTCTGTAGGTCTTGACGATGCGCAGGCGAGCCTGTCCGCCGTCGGGCGGGACGGGACGAGCGAGCTGGATCTGCAAGCCGTCGGGACGCTGATCCACCTTCAGCGGTGCCCCCGTCATGAGGTCGACGACCGCGTCGTCCCGGCTTTCGACGAAACTCAGCCCGCTACCGGCCCGATCGAAGAAAGTAGTCGCACCGGGCGTGGTAACCGCAACCTCGTACGTGGTCTTGAACGACGCGGTTTCAGGCGACAGCAGTTCGTAGACGGCGTACTCATCCTGGACGGACTGTTGTGACTGTGCGGCCGCCGCCGTGGCCGCCAGCAGAATCAGGAGCGCTGCTCGAGGCGTGCGTGACAAGGTCGACCTCCTGCCTCCGCGGCGGATTTTCCGCCGTGGACTGGCGAAGCCACCGTCAAGTCAGTTCCGCGTTCCTGGTTTCGGGAATCCAGATCCACATGACGGCGGCCAGCAGGAATGCCGCACCGGCGACCGTGAACGCCGCGCCGAACCCGCGGGTGTTCGCGAGCGAGCCGACCACGAACGGCGCTGCGGCGCTCGCGATGCGGCCCGTGTTGTAGCAGACGCCGGCGGCGGTCGCGCGCACGGTGGTGGGATACAGCTCGACGATCAGCGCGCCGAAGCCGCTGTAATAGCCGGTTCCGAAGAAGGCGACCAGCGGTCCGAGCGCGAGCAGGATCGCGGGCGTCCGCAGGTTGCCGTACAGCGGCAGCAGCACGCTGGCCGCGATCACGTAGACGACATAGGTCCGCTTGCGCCCAATCGCGTCGGCGATGTAGCCGAAGCTCACGTAGCCGAACCACATTCCTACCTGCATCGCAATGACGAAGAGCGACATCAGCGACGAGGACAGGCCGATGCCGCCGCGCGACGGCGACAACGCGAGATAGCCGGGCACCCAGCTGTTCAGGCCCCACCAGCCGAAGAGAGTGCAGGCGTTCATCAGCGTGATCGCCACCGTGACCGTGACAATCGACGGCGCGAACAGCATGCCGATGCGTCCGCGTTGCGACGAGGACGTCTCGAGCCACATCTTCGGCTCCCTGACGTTCTGCTGAATCCACAATGTGAGGAGCGCGGGCACGACCCCGACGAAGAACACGCCGCGCCAGCCCCAGAGCGGCATCACGATCAGGTTCACGAGCGCCGCCAGGCCGTAGCCGATCGCCCACGAGCTCTGCACGAAGGCCAGCGCCTTGCCGCGATGCCGCGCTGGAAACGTTTCGGAGACCAGCGCCGCGCCAGTCGCCCATTCGCCGCCCATACCGAGGCCGAGCAGGATGCGGAATACGGCAAGTTGCAACGCGGACTGCGCGAAGCCGCAGGCGGCCGTGAACACGGAGTAGATGAGCACGGCCGCCATCAGGGCGCGCTTGCGGCCGATGCGATCGGCCAGCACGCCGAAGGCGATGCCACCGGCCGCCGCGGACACGAGCGTCACTGATCCGAGAATCCCCGCGACCTCGAACGACAGGTGCATCGAGGGATCCTGAATCAGCGCCGCGAGCACGATCGCGTAGAGCATCACGTCGAACGAATCGAGCATCCACCCGAGCGATGCCGCGACGAAGGCGTGGCGCGCGTCGGTATCGGCATCGCGCCACCAGCCGAAGAGAGAGGTGTCGGGGCCGGGGGCTGGGGGCTCGGGGCGGGCCGTGACGCGGTGCGGAGTAGCCACAGGGCGCTGATCCTATCGCGTTTGTCGAACGCCCGGCGAAAGCCTTCGCGCTACCAGGATTGCGTCAGGCGCCAATCGCTTTCACGGTGATGCCCGCCGCCTCGAGGCCGGCGCGGATTTGTGCAGCGAGCGCGTCGGACCCCGGCGTGTCGCCGTGCACGCAGATGGTGTCGGCCTCGAGCGGGACCACCGATCCGTCGATCGCGACCACCGTGCGCTCCTTCACCATGCGAACGGCGCGCGCGACAACGGCGTCCGCGTCGTGAATCACCGATCCCGGCTTGCGGCGCGACGCAAGCGCGCCGTCGGGCTCGTAGGCGCGGTCGGCGAACACTTCGGCGGCGACGCGCAATCCGGCCGCGCGTCCGGCAGAGAGAATCTCCGAGCCGGGCAGACCGAACAGAATCAGGTTGCGATCGTACGCCGCGACCGCGCGCGCGATTGCCGCGGACAGCTCGGCATTTCGCACCGCCATGTTGAACAGCGCGCCGTGGGGCTTGACATGCTGGACCCGTACACCTTCGGCGGCGGCAACGCCGGCGACGGCGGCAACCTGATACAGCACCATGTCCTCTGCTTCCCTTGCCGTCACGTTCAGCTCGCGGCGGCCGAAGCCCACGAGATCGGGAAAGCCGGGATGCGCACCGACCGCGACACCGTTCGCCTTCGCGAGCCGAATCGTGTCGCGCAGGACCGAGGGATCGCCGGCGTGAAACCCCGCGGCGACGTTCGCCGAGGTGATCGCGTGCATCAGGCCGGCGTCGTGGCCGATCGAGTACGCGCCGAAGGACTCGCCGAGATCGGAGTTGATGTCAATGCGCATGGGTGCGTGAGACCGATGGCCCTCATCAGTCCTACCAGCCAGGGATTCTACATGCGCCCGGCCGCGAGCGGGGATTGCGCCGCTGGGTTACGGCGCAGGTCGCAGCCCGATAGCAGACGGGTTCCAGAGGAGCGGCGGACGGAACGGCGACGGAGCGGCATCGGCGACGCGCGAGTTGACCGCGATGCGGTGACGCGGAAACGCGAAGCACAAGGCAGCGACTTCGCGCGCCATGATCTGCTGGACCTGGGCGAAGCTCCGGCGCCGGCCATCGCGATCGAGCGTTGTCGCCACCTTGTCCATCAACGCGTCGATCTCGGCTTCCCACGGCGTGGCGGCGACACGCTGTTCCGGATGCCAGACATGCGCGCCGCCGGAGCTCAGCCAGAAATCGAGATTCAAGGCCGGGTCGGTGTCTGTCGTGAGCAGCCTGAAATACGCCGCGTCGTAGTCGCCGCGCATGATGCGGTCGACGACGGCGCCTGCCTCGAGTGCGACAACGTCTACCTGCACGCCGACCGCCTCGAGGCTGGCGCGAATCACCGCGGCGCCGCGCTCCAGCGACGTGTTGCCCTTCTGCGTCAGCAGCGACAACCGCGCCGGTCGGCCCGCGCCGTCGTGCAGGATCTTCGAATCACCGGACAGTCCCAGGCCCGCCAGGAGTCGCGATGCCGTCGCCGGATCGTAGTCAGGCGGCGGCGCGTGCACGTGCCAGTCACGATTGCCCGGAGAAATGACGCTGTCGGCCGGAACCGCCTCTCCGAAATACACCGTGTCGACGAAGGCGCGACGGTCGACGCTGTGGGCAATGGCGCGGCGGAAGTCGGCCTGCCGCAACCAGGCGGCACGCGCATCCTGCGCCGTTGCCGGCGCCAGATTGACCCAGAGCAGATCGCCATCGAGGCCGATGCCCGCGTCGGTCAGGACAACGCGTCCGGCGCCGGTCGCGGCCTTCAAGGCCGGCACGTCCGCCGGCCGCAGCTCGCTCTGCGTGAGATCGATCTCGCCGGTTTCGAGCTGCAGCAGCTCCGCATCCTGGTCCGGGACGACAGTGAGGACGACGTGATCCACGCTCGGCGCGGTCGCCGCCCGCCAGAAATGCGGGTTGCGTTCGAACGTCAACCGCTGACCGGGGTCGTAACTTTGGAGCACGAACGGTCCGAGTCCCGCAAGATTCTCGGGCGCGATCGCCGGCCCCCACGCCGACCGAAAGGTGCCGGCTGCGAGCGCCGCCTCGAGTCGATGGCGCGGGTAGATCGGGACGCCGTCCAGCATGCGCAGTCCGGGCCCGAACGCGAACGGGAACTGAATCGTGAGGGTCAGCGGATCCTGAGCAGCGACCTTCAGCGGCTGCCCGCGCACCAGGAGCGTATCCGCCAGCACGCTGCCGACGGCGGCGTCGTAGATCGCCTTGAACGAAAAGACGGCGTCGGCCGAAGTAAACGGCGTGCCGTCGGAAAACCGCAGGTTCGGCCGGAGGTGCAGGCGATAGGTCGTCCCGTCGGGCAACAACTCCCAGCGCTCTGCGAGCGCCGGTTCGAGCTGATCGGTGGCGCGATTGACTCGAACCAGCCCGTCATGCATCAAGTACGTCAGCACTGCCGTCGAGAGGTCGCGCGCGGTATAGCGGTTGAAGGAACGCGGTTCGGCACGGATCGACGCGACGAGCGTGTGCGACACGCGCGCGCCGCGCGCCGTTTCCGTCGCGCTCGCGCGGCGGATCGCCGCCGCAGCGCCAATCCCGATCAGGACGGCGACAAGAACCGCGGCGGCAGCCGAGCGCCGGAACGAGCTCGACGCCATTGTCAGCTTGCGGCTGCGATCGGTGGGCGCGCCGACCGCGACTGGAGGTGAAGCAGCGATGAGCCGCGCGCGATCGAGAGCCCGACCTCCTGTGCCAGCAAGCCCACGTCAGCGACGTCGTCGTCGGACATGACTTTGTCGGTGACGTAGACGGTGAGCACGCCGAACAGGTCGGCACGGGCCAGCAGCGGAACACTGATGCAGGTCTGCAGCCCGAACTGCGCTACCAGCTCGCCGAGATCGAGCACAGGCTCGGCGCGCCGAATCGTGCTTCGATTGGCGGCGACCCACCCCGACACGCCAGATCCGAAGGGTATCGTCACGTTCGTCACGGCTCCGCGGATGCGGGACGTCGCGAACGTCGCAACCAGCGCGTCCTGCGCGGCGTTCACCGCGAAGACGCAGGCGTCAGCGCCGGCTTTCGTCGCGACGTAGTCTTCGATCAGACGTTGCGCGGCGGAAGGAATGGCGGCGGGCTGCTGGCGCACTCCCGCACCTGACAGCTCGCCGACCGCGATCCGCGAGAGGCCGGCCACGACCGACGCCTGTGCATCGGGGTGTTCACCGCTGGCGGCGTCCAGCTGACGCAGCTCGGGGACCAGCTCGACGAATCTGTCGACGACCGCCGGATCGTAGTGCGTTCCGCGGCGGGACCGAAGTATCGCGATCGCCTGCTCGTCGGTGAGCCGGGGACGATACGGTCGATCCGACGTCAACGCGTCGAAGCAGTCGACCACGGAAAGGATGCGTGCCCCCAGCGGGATTTCCGGGCCGACCAGGCAATCCGGGTAGCCGCGTCCGTCCCATTGTTCGTGGTGATGGCGGACGATGGGCACAATCGGATAGGGGAAGTCGACTGCCGTGAGGATTCGTGCTCCCATGCTCGCATGCTTCTTCATCGTCTCGAACTCGCCCGGCGTGAGCGCGCTCGGCTTGTTCAGCACGTAATCGGGCACCGCCAGCTTGCCGATGTCATGCAGCAGCGCGCCGGCTTCCATCGCCTTCAGCTCGCGGGCGTCGGTCACGCCCATGGCCGCGGCAATCCGCAACGTGTGCCGCTGCACGCGGCGGATGTGACCGTGAGTGACCTGATCCTTGGCGTCCACCGCGATCGCGAGCATCTCCACCGATGCGCGATACAAATGCTCGACATCCGCCACGTGCCGGTGCGCCTCGTCAGCCCGTGTCGACGCTTCCCGATACGCGACGTACGAAAGCACCAGCAGCGGGCCGACGAGCCCGACGACGGCGAAGTTGATGTGCGCGCCGCTGCTCACCGCGAGCGTCGCGACCGACGCCGCCGCGTGGTAATTGACCGCCAGGTACCACGCATGACTCCGCCACAGTTCGTACGGTGACGCACCGCTTTCGAGCGCGACGGCAATCGCGGTGAGGCCGCTGTTGAACAGGAAGAACACGCCCGCCATCACCACCGCGGCCGGCACCAGGACCGGCATGCTGGTCGACAGCGGCGCGCCCGGCGCGACACCCGCGACAGCAAGGAAGGCCTGGGCGGCGGTCCACGTCGAGATCGCCGGTTCGGCGACGTTGAAGAGCGTCCGGTAGAGACGCCGGTTTTTCTGCGTGACCGAGATGTACAGCCCGTCGATCGCCACCGTCAGGACCGGCACCGCCGGCCCGAACAGCAGCACCGACGCGAACACGAAGACTTCCGACACCGACACCGTCGCCGGCCGGCCCGGAATCTGGATCGTGAAGCGGCTGCCCCCAATGGTCAGCGCGGCGAGCAGCAAGGCGTACCAGTTGAGCAGCGGCGCGTGCAGCGACAGCACGCTGTGCGCGATGATGGCAGCGCCGCTCGCCACGATTGCGGTGAGGAAGGCCCGCAGCGGCGCGGTCGTCATGCGCGCCGCCGGTTCAGTTCGCACGGCGCGCCTCCCGCCTCAGCGCCTGCCATTCGGGGGCGAGGATCGACCACATGATCTGATCGCGGTAGACGGCGCCGTCGCGGAAGCCGCACCGCAGCACGCCGTCGCGGGTCGCGCCGAGCCGCTCGAACACACGATTGCCGCGGACATTGACGTCGACCGATCGCGCTTCGAGGCGATACACCCCGAAGTCTGAAAGCACCGCGTCGAGGAACAGCCGGGCGGCGCGCATGAAGATGCCCGTACTCCAGAACGCATGGCCGAGCGCAAATCCCCACTCGGCGGTCGAGAAGTCCCGTTCGATCGGCCACACCTGGACGACGCCAGTCGCCGACTCCATGCCGGCCGGCACGATCCCGTAGCATCGCAGGGCACCGCGCCGCCGCTCGGCGTGCGTCCAGCGGATGAAGCGCGCGAACCCTTTGACAGTGGTCGGCGACGGCGCGATGTATTGCACGACGCGCGGGTCGCTCAAGTGAGCGACCAGCGACTCCGCGTCGCGAGCCCGCAGTCCCCGCAGAGTGACGCTGCCGTCGCTCAGTTCGGGAAGGCCCCGCCGCCAGTCGACTGACGGACGGGACGAAGCGCCGACCGGCACCGGCGAGTCATGCAGTGACACGGTGAGCTCGCTGCATCGTCATTTCGCGACCAGGTCGTCGTTCGCGCGCTCCAGGTTGCCCCAGGTCATCGACGTCGGCGCGATGTTCAACCCCTGCAGATCACCCCAGACAACCCGCGTCGCATCGACGTTGGCCGACAGGCTGCCCCAGCTCACGTTCGAGCCGAACGCCTGTCCGATGAGCGTGTTCCCCCAGACGACGCGGTTTCCCCAGAGCGCGGGATTGCCATCGTCCCACACCGTGCTGTTGCCCCAGACCACGCGGTTGCCCCACACCACACGATCTCCCCACACCACGCGGAGCGCCCATGCGGGATCGTTGGTGTAGATCTGGTTGCCCCACACGACCCGATCGCCCCACACCACGCGTTGACTCCACGTCAGTGTGTCGGCACCGATAGTCGTCCACGGATTGATGGCGGTCGTGAGCCACGACGCTCCGGTCGCGATCCGTGGGTCGATCGCCACCGCGAGGGCAATCGCGGCCGTGCCGTTCAGGGCGCCGGCGCCTTGTGAAAGAAGATCGACGTCTTGCAGGGGCAGCGCCGTGTACTGGAGGATCGCCTTGATCGCGTTCGGCGTCAATTGAGCCCCGCCGTGGCTGGCTCGACTCGCCTCGATCATCGATGCCACGACACCGCTGACCACGGGCGCAGCCATGCTCGTGCCGCTCAGCGTGAGGAACTTCTTGTCGCCGACAGCGATCAGGCCTTTCGAATACTTTGCGTACAGACTGCTGGTTGTGCTGACGTCCGACACAAGGTGCGATCCCGGCGCAACGATATCCGGCTTTTGAAAGCCGTCGTACCAGGTCGGACCGCGCGAGGAGTACCAGGCAACTTGATCGTCGCCGCGTGAGACGGTGCCGAGCGTATCGAGAGCGCCAACCGTGATCGCACTCGGAGCATTCGCGGGTGAAGTGATCCCGGCATATTCCGGATCGTGCGTTGTCAGGTCTCCGCCGAAATTGCCGGCCGCGACGACCACGACGACGCCGTTCGCGACGGCGTTTTCAACCGCCTGCACCAGCGGATCGCTGCCGGCCGGCTCGTAGATCGGATGGCCAAGCGACAGGTTGATCACCGCGACGTGCAGGGCCGCGCGGTTTTGGACGACGAAATTGATCGCGTTGATGACGTCGCTGGTGTAGCCGTTCCCCTGCCCGTCGAGCACTTTCACCTCGACGAGCTGCACCGACGGCGCGACGCCCTGGTATTGGAAATTCGAATAATTGCCGTTGCTCGCGAGAAGACCCGACACATGGGTGCCGTGACCGTAATCGTCGTACTTACCGACCTTCTTCATCGCGTTGGTGGCATCGAAGAAGGTGATCGAGTCGATCTCCCCGTTATTGACTCCCGAGTCGATGACGGCGACGCCGACGTTATGTCCCGTATACGGTGTGGTGAGCTTCCAATCCGCGCCGCTTTTGTAGACCAGGCCCTCAGTCGCGAGCAGGGCGTTCTGGCCCAGCGCGTTCCCGGTCGATTTCACCTGAGCATCGGACGAGACGTGCAGCACGTCGGCGTCTCTGAGCGCGAACTGCAAGGTGTCGAGTGACACCTCCGCAACGACCAGGCCGGACGCGGTCAGCGGCTGTGCTCGGACGGCGCCACGCGCGGTCAATCGCTGGAGAACACGCGCGGCATTGTCGCGCCGCGTCTGGATCAGAACGCGGGCCGACGCCGTGGGGCGCTGCTGCATCCATTCGCGCAGCGCGCGATCGAGTTTCGACGCCGCATCGGCCCCGGAGAACGGCTGCGACAATGCAGCCGCGAGCAACGCGACACCGACGCCGCCGACGCGTAATCTGATCATGCCAGCACAAATCGCAACCCATGTACCGGCTCGAGCATGCAGCGAGTGCCTGGTGGCTAGTCGTTCCGCTCGAAGGTGTTACGGGAATTGCGAGTGGATCCGGTTGGCGGCTCGATCGATCACGGATGATCTGTTTCGAAACATGCAGCGGCACTTTTTGTGACTTTAGTGATCACTTACGTCAGATCAAACGGAAAACAGCCATGAAATGCGCGATCGCGAGTGTTTCGTTTTGGAATCCGCGCGGACGGCTCGTCCGCCGCTGCACGCCGCAGCGTGCTATTGCGCGCCGGCGAGCCCGGCGAGTTTGAGGACCGTGTTCCAGTTTCTCGCAGTTCCGCGCGTGCCGAGTTTCTTCTCGATCAGCGCGACGGTGAGCTTCGAGCGGCCCTGGCCGTCAGGATAGGTGATGAAGGCCTCGCGCCCTTTTGCGCGGACCACTTCACGCCCTTTGATCGCACCCTGCAGCGCCACGACCGCGCCGGGCGCAGGCGCGTCCTTCAGGGCCATCACGATCAGACGCCCCGGATCGTTCTTCGCTTCGGCGGGAAATGGATTCGCGGCAATCACCGCTTTCCACTCTTTCGCGCTCCGTACGAAGAAGTCGGTCGAGACCTCGAGCCGTTTCGCGGCCGCCTCCTCGAGCAGGCGCTCGAGTTTCTCGGTCGACGATAGGCTGCTGCGAAACACCAGGTTGCCGCTCTGAAGGAGCGTCTGCGCGTCCTGCAATCCGAGCGTGGCGGCGAGATCGCGCAGTTCGCTCATCGAGACCCGGTTGAGCCCGGCCAGATTGATGGCGCGCAGCAATGCGATGTACGTCGTCATACGTGGCGTGTGGGACCGATCGGCCCGTAGGGTGGGTTGGCTTGGCCCTGTCGGTCCGGCCCCACCACGCCCATGGGCCGATCGGTCCTATCTGTCTTACGGCTCTCGGCTCGCTTGAGTCGTTGTTTTCTGCGTCTCGCCGGCCGCCGGTTTTGGCGGACGCGGCCGATTCATCGTCAGCGACGCGCCGTTCCAGAACGGCGTCACCGTCCGCTCGACTTCGTGATGACCCTGGACGAGATACTCCAGGATCGCCTTGTCCCACTGCAGGCCCGCGTTGGCGACCAGCTTCAGCCAGTCCCCGCGGGCGGTCTCGTCCGGCGCTTCAGTGACGCCGTCCCAGATCGTCACGTTCGGGTTGCGCGTCATGAAGTCCTGACTCTGCGGATTGGCGCGCGCGCCTTTGATCGACTTGTAGATCAGCACGCCGTTGGTGAAATCGAGCTTGAAGTTCTTCTGATCGAAGTCGAAGCTGTAGCGCTTGTAGCGCGCATAGGCTCGCTCGTTGAGCGCGACGGTGCCCGGCGCCTGTTTCGCATAGTCGGTGATCATGGTGAGCAGTTTCATCTGCTCGTCCTTGTGCCGCGGATAGCGCGCGTCGTCCAGCCACCCGAATCCAGGCATCCACCAGCCGCGCATCGTCCAGTAATCGCGCGTCTCGACGGAGCGGGTGCGCACCCACGCTGCGTACTCGGAGAAGAGCTGCACCCATTCGTGTGACGGGTAGCCGTGCGGGTTGAGGAAGATGTCGGGCAGCCAGGTCCGCCAGATCTTCGGTCGGATGCCGCTCTCGGGATACATCGGATCGGCGTCCCACTGCGCCGAGGTCACGTCCACGCCGAGGGCGCCGAGGTAGCCGGCGTGCAGCATGTAAGTCGGGTTGGCCTGCTGCAGGTCGTAGGCAAGCTGTGCGCCGTCGGCATTCGTGATCGGATGCACGACGACGTTGACCTTCTTCAGTTTGTCCTTGAACGCCGGATCGGTCAGCAGCAGCTCGGCCATCTTCAGCACGTGGCTGGTCGACGACACTTCGTTCGCGTGCTGCCGCGCGGAGTACACGATCGTCGGCTTCAGCGTCGTCTGCTTGGCTTGTGACCAGTGCGATGCCTCAATCGGCGGCATCAGGTCCATCGCCCAGACATCTTTGCCAAGGTAGCTCTGCCCGACCTTGTAGACAGTCGCTTCCTTGAACGATGACATCCGCGCGAGGATGTCGGCGGCTTCGGGCGGCGGAATCGGCGTGTCCCATTGCACGAGCGGCGTCCCGTCGCCGGGCTGAAGCCCTCGCGCTTCGCCGTTCGTCGCCCTGCGGATATCCGGGAACGGCGCGGGCGTGCCGTTGGATTCGAGCGTCGCGACGATTTCGGTGGACGGCTTGCTCTCGTGCTCCCACGCAATCGTGACGCGGAGCGAGCCGAGATCGTGATACGCGAGCGCGTCGCGATAGAGACCGGCCGCGCGCAGCCGACCCAGGTTCACCAGCACGGCGCGCACCTGCTCCGCCGACATCATCGTGGTGTCGACGCGCCGCTCGTCCGACCGCTGGACCAACGCCTCGCGCTCGTCCTTTTCGGTATCCACCTTCACGCGAAGATCGAGCCGATCCACGCCGTCCTGACCGGCGCGGACGGTCGCCGCGAGCGTTTGCGGCCGTTCGACTGTGACCTTGGGAATGTCGAGCCGCGCAACCCCTCTCCGACCGCTCCGCTCGACGTAGTCGACCACGACCGATGGACGCGGCGCGTCGAAGGCGGTGACCGAAATCTTCGCGTGTCCGGCCTTGCCGTCGCCCTTCGGGTGCATCAGCGGGATCACGCGTCCGGGATATGTGAGCGGCGCGCCGCGCGTGAACCGCCCCATCACGTCGAAGAAGTGCAACGTGTTGAAGTAGATCTCCTCGTGCATCGCCTCCATCGACGAGATCTGTTCCTGATCGATCGGCAGCCGGTATTCGGGCTCGCTGAGCGTGAGATCGACGGTCATCTCGCCGAAGAACGGCGCATCCTCCGCGCGCGGCTTGCCGTTGCCGAGCGCCATGACGTGGTCGTAGAGCGCCGGCAGCGTCTTCGATTGAAAGCGATCCCAGAAGCGCTCCGGATCGGTCGCGATCCGCTCGTCGATGGCGCTCCTGCCGCCGACGTCTGCCGTGATCCAGCCGGTCGTCACGCGGACCCGCTCATAATCGGGAAAGCGATCGAAGAACGCACGCTCGACCACGGCCGGCTCGAACGTCTTCCGCAGCAGCTCGCCGCCGCCTTTTTCCGTCGCCACGACCTCGTAGGCGGGCGAACCGATCGGCGCCATCTCGAAGCGAACCTGCGCGAGGTCGATCTTCAGCTCGGCAGCGAGAATCTCGTCGATCGGATACAGCTCGAGCAGCCAGCGCGTCGGCGCGAACATCCCCTGCTGCTTCCATCCGGCGGGTGGACCGATCTCGGCGAATTTGATCGTGATCCGATCGATCGCCTTGCCGGTGAGCGCCGGCCGCACGACGTCGTACAACCAGCTGTAACCCTGCTTGTAGGCCGACAGCACGGTGATGGCGGTCGCCTTGTCATCTGCCCCCGCCTTCAGCAACTCCGCACGGGCCTGCTGTTCAATCTGGCGGCGTATCTCCGGCGGTTCGCTCAAGCGCGCCTCGACCGAGACGGCCGCGCGCTTCTTCACTGCCGGAATGACGCGCGTCCTGAACTTCGTCCAGAAGTCGTCGACCTCCGACGGGACCTCGAACTCGTCGTTCACGAGCGGGCGCCCCTTCTGCACGTCGAGGTTCTGGACGTCGACGGCAAGCGAGGGCGCCTTGATTCGCGCAGCGGCGGTTTCCTTGACGACGTCGGCGAGGCGCGGATCCGCCTTCTCGACGAACACCTTCACGTTCGCCGACGCGAGTTCCTTGCCGCTCAACTGGTCCGCGAGTTTCTCGAGCTTGTACAAGCTCATCGCCGCCTGCCCGGCGGGCGACCGGCCTGCGACGAACTTCCGCACCTCGTCCTCGACGTCGTCCAGCGTGGTGCGATCTTTGCCGCGCTGCCAGATGTGCGGGAATGTTTCCGCAAGCTGGTGCACGGCGCGGTTCACGCCGGCTGCGTCGCCGCCGGTGACTACGATTGCGCTCTTCTCGCCGAACGCCTTCTTCACCAGCTGGATCAACCCCTCGCCTGGCCGTAGCGCCGGGCGCTCCATCCTCTTCTTCTCGATCAGTTGCTCGACGCTGGGATGCGCCGTGCCGATCAGCACGAGAATCGGCTCGCTTTCCGGCGAGGAGATCAGCTTCGCGGGCTTGGCGATCGGCACGGAGATGCCGGTCGATTCAAGACCCAGACGGGCGGCGAGATCGATGACACCGTCGGTTCCTTCGCCGTCAGCGCTGAGCAGCACGTCGACGCGATCGGGGATCAGATTGTTGTCGCTGTCGGCGAGCGCGCCCTCGATCGCGTAGAACGTCGAGAGATCCAGGTTCTCTTTCGCTCCGCCGCCTGGACGGCGTCCGGACGGCGGCGACGCGTCCGCGTCGGCGCTTGCCGCGCGCGGCACGTCCACGGCCGCTGACGGGGAGCCGGGCGCGCGAAGGCGTACCTGCAGCGAGCGCACCTTCGCGTACGACAGCGCGCGCTTGGCGTCGCGCGCACCGGTTGCCTTGAACTGGTTCAGTGCGACCTGGGCTTTGACCAGATCGCCGCCATTGGCCAGCTGCACGACCGCGACCACGCGCTCGACTGCGTCGCCGCCGGCGCGCACCAGGACCACCGGTACAGACGTGGACGACGCCGTGACGCCCTTGCCGGCGAGAAACTGCGCGACGTCCTCGGCGACGGTATCGGCGTTCGGGCCTTTCTGATCCCAGATGTTCGGCAGATGGCCCGAGAGCATCACTGCTGCCGCGGTGAGCCCGTCGTCGTCTCCTCCGAGCACTGCGATTGCGGGTGCGCCAGCGGCAGTGAAGGCTGCGACGGCGCCATCTCCCGCCTTCAGAGCGCCGACGCCAATCGCATCAGCGGTGACGCGCGCCTGCGCGAGCGCTCTTGCGCCGATGAAGATTGACGCGGCCGCGCCGCCGGGCTCGCTCGCCTGAAGCCTTCGCGCCACGTTCAGGGGAAGGTTCATCGCCGTAGTCTCGTAGCCGAGGCGCACGGCCACGTCGGCGGCGGCCGCGACTTCCGCGGCAGACGGTCGCTCCGCCAGCACGATCCGCGCGTCGACGAAATCGACGACGCCGTCACCGTTGCGATCCTGGAACGCGGCGCCCGGTTTGAAGAAGACCGACAGCGACGCCGGCGCGACGGTGTCGCCCGGCGCGGTGCTGCCCACTTCCACCGACGCGAGGACGACGACGAGAAACAACAACTTCCTCATGGTGAACCCCGGGGTGTGGGACCGATGGGCCCATCGGCTTGGTGGGGTGGGCGGCGCTGCGCGCCTGTCGGTCCTACCCTACCCAGCCCATGGGCCTACACACTTACACTCGCTGCGTCAGAACTGGAATCGTACTGCGAATTCCGCCTGGCGCGACGGCGCGTTGATGTTCGGCAGCAGCTGCGTCACCGTCCCGAACAGGGGCCGGCCGGTCGTCGCGTCGTTGCCGGCGCTGACGTTCGCGTTGGGAACGTTGAAGTTCGCGCGGTTGAACACGTTGAACAGCTGTGCGATCAGCTCGATCCGCTGCCCGCCGAACTGGAAGAACTTCGACAACCGCAGGTCGACGTTGGCGAAGCCGGGACAATCGACCTGCGTCACCGGGGTCAGGTTGCGCGCCCTCCTCGCATCGTTGACGGCATCCAGGTTCAGGTCGCGACAGCCGCTGCCGGGCATCACGCCGGTCGGCAGATCGTTGACGTAGCCGTCGTTGTTCAGATCGCCGAACGACGCGGTCGGGTTGAAGCGGAGGCTCGATCGGAAGTCGCCGATCGCCGAGACCTGCATCGCCGCCGGCAGTTGCACGATGCCGCTGACGACGAGTCGGTGGCGACGGTCGGCGGCGCCGTAGCGCTCGATCGACGGGAACCCGTACACGTTCTGAATCAGGTTGGTGGCCTGTGTGTCCTTCGCGCTGCTCAACGTATACGAGGTGAGGAACTGATAGCGGTTGCTCATCCGCTTCTCGACCTTCAGCAGCAGCGCGCGATAGGTGTTGTTGGCGGTCGACACCCAGAAGTTGACGCGTCCGAACTGCGGGTACGGCTTCACGCGGGTGACCTGATCGGGCAGGTTCACGTCGATCGTGTCGCGATCGTTGTAGCGGTTGGTCAGCGTGAAGTCGGCGGTCACCGCGACGTCGCGGGTGATCGTCCGGCTGACGCCGGCGTTGAACTGGTGCGCGTAGGCGTTGACCGTGTCGTTCGACTCCACGGTGATGTTCGGCGGTGCCGCGCTGACGAAGGACTGGCGCGATTGGCCGTTCAGCGGATCGGGAAACGTCGGCCGGTTGATGATGATCTGCTGCGCCTGCGGCCAGGTGATCTCGCCGAAATTCTGGAGCGTCCGCATGTTGTCGTAGAACATCCCCCAGGCCGCGTGGACGTTCATGATGCCGTTGTTCGCCGGGTCCCAGGCGGCGCCGATTCGCGGTCCGAAGTTGTTGGCGTCGCCGCGGCCGGGCTGCGGCTGCGCCACGACCGAGGGATCGTAGGGGGCGAAGCTGCCGTTGCGCCCGAGCTTGTCCTGCACCGAGGCGAGCAGCGCGTTCAGGTCTTCGTTGAACGATCCGCGCTGCAGATCGAACCGCAGCCCGACGTTGAGCGTCAGGCCGCTCGTCACCTGCCAGTCGTCCTGCAGGTAACCGGCGTAGATGCTCACCGGGATGTTTGCGTAGGTCGGCAGCGAGTTGGTGTACTGCGTCGGATAGGTCGTCGGATCGTTGACGTTGTACGGCGTATCCCTCGGGAACGTCCACTGACCGAGCGGCGAGTTGGTGAGATCGCCCTCGAACGGCACGTGACTGAAGTCGAAGCCCATCTTCCACTGGTGCGATCCGCCCCACCGGTGCATCAGGTACGAGAAGTCGTCCTTGATCTGCCAGCGCGATTCGGGGCCCATCTGCGCGTTGCCGCAGCCGCCGACGGTGATCGACGGATAGACGAAGATCGGGGTGCAGTACGGCAGGCGAGGCGCGAAATCGGCCGGCTCCCAGTCGCCGTGGCTGTACGGCGGCGAGACCTCGTATTTCGCGAACGCGTACTGGAAGCGCACGTCGTTGAGGGCGCGCGGGCTGACCACCCAGGTGTGGCCGGCGACCGCCGAGTTGCGCGGCACCGCGAAATCGAAGCTGTTGCTCACCGCGGTGACACCGCCTCCGGTCGGCGATCCGGCGGTGATGATCGGCCGGTATTCGTCTTCGGCGCCGTAGCGGAAGAACAGGCTCTGGCCCTGTGCGAGTTGATGATCGATCTTGGCGTTGTAGGTCCAGCGGTCCTGCGCGCTCTTGAAGGTCCCCTCGTACTGCGGCCACAGCCCGCGCGCGTTGACCGTGAAGAACTGGTTCTCGTTGGTGCCTTCGTAGGCGAAGAAGTAGTGCGTCTTGTCCCTGATAATCGGGCCGCCGAAGGTGCCGCCGTACTGATACCGGCGGTAATCGGGCTTTTCGGTCTGGAAGTATTCCTTCGCGGTGACCGATGCATCACGAAAGAACAGCAGCCCCGAGCCGTGCAGCTGGTTGCTGCCCGACTTGGTGACCACCGATACGAGGCCGCCCGTCGCCAGCCCGTACTCCGCCTTGTAGGTGGAGGTCGAGACCTTGAACTCCTGGATCGCGTCCATCGCGAAGTTCTGCCGCGGCTCGCCCATCTCCGCCCAGGTGTTGTTCACGCCGTCGACGACGAACCCGTTCGAGTATTCGCGGCCGCCGGCGCCGACGTTCACGTTGCCGCGGTAGAACTGGCCGCGGATGTTGTCCTGCGACGTGCCCGGGGTGAGCATGGCGAGGTCGAGCCAGCGCCGCGATGCCACCGGCAGATCCTGGATCTGCTGCGTCGAGACCGCGGTCGACACGTCCGACCGCGTCACGTCGACGATCGGCGACTCGCCGGTGACCGTGACCGTTTCGGACAGCGCCGCCGGCTTCAGCGCGAAATTGATGATCGCCGTCTGATCGATGACCAGCACGATGTCCGGACGCGTCTCGGTGCTGAAGCCGCTCAACTCGCTCGCCACCGAGTAGCGTCCCGGCGGCAGCGACACGAGCCGGTACTCACCCGCGGGGTCGGACACGGCGACGCGGGTCAGGCCGGTCTCGATGTTACGCGCCGTCACCGTTGCGCCGGGAATCACCGCGCCGCTTTGATCCTTCACGATGCCGGCGACCTGCGCGTTCTGCGCGAACGCTGCCGGCACGAAAGCCGTCCACACGACGAAAGTCAGGACACCCATCAGCCACTGACGCATAAACGAGGCCTCCTCAGTGTGATGCCGCGGCGTGAAGTATAACGACGCCGCGGCAGTGCAATGTGGAATTTGGAATGGGTGATCACGGTCCGGCTAAAGCCGGACACTACTGCTGAGAGCTATCCCTGCTGACGTAGCGCGACGGCTTCAGCCGAGCGTCCAGCGATTCACGCATTCCAAATTCCGAATTCCAAATTCCAAATTCTTAATCACTGGCCGCCGGCTGTGCTTGTGCGGGCCGGTGGCACCGTCTTACCTGGCAACACCGGTCGAATCCGGACGGTGGTGAGCGATACTGCGTCGCGCGCCGCGTCCTCTTCAATGCGGTGGATCGTGTACTGCCCGTCGCGCAGATACTTGATGTTCGCCATCAGGTACGAGAAGCCGGCCTTGGCGACGAGGTTCAGCCATTCGCCTTGCGCGGTCTCATCCGGTGCCTCGGTGCCGCCGCTGAAGAAGGTGACCTGCGGCCACGCGTTCATGGAGAAGCGGCCGGTTCCGCCGCCGCCACTCTCGCCCGCCGCCTGACCTCCGCCTGCGCCGCCGCGCCCGCCGCCGAAACGACGGCTGCCGCTCGGCTCGCCGGTCTCGGCATCGCTGTAGTAGATCGCCGTGTCCTTGTAGATCTCCTGGTTGAACACGTACGGTCCGAAGCCGTACGCCCACTTGCGGTAGCGCGCCTGCGCGCGCAGGTCCATCGCGCGGACGTCGGCGTTCGAGTTGATCTCGCGCACGATCGCGTCGCGGAGCGCCGCGGTCGCGTCAGCATGATCGGGATAGCGTGGATCCCGCAGCGCGCCGACGGTCGTATACCAGCCGCGCGTGGACAGATAGGTGCGGAATCCGGGCGGCACGTAGCCCGCAAACGGCTGCACCCACTCGTGCGACGGGTAGCCGTGCGGGTTCAGGTAGATGTCGGGCAGCCAGTCGCGCCACACGCGCGTGCGCACCAGCGATTCCGGCAGCAACGGATCCGGCAGACCGACGAGCGAGGCGACATCCTGTCCGAGCGCGCTGTAGCGGCCGGCGTGCAGCATGTGATTCGGCGTCAGCTTCTGCAGCTCGTACGCCATCTGCGCGCCGTCGGGATTCTCGACCGGATGCAGGACGACGTTCACCTTCTTCAGGATGTCCTTGTAGGACTTGTCGGTGACAAGCATTTCGGCGAGTCGCAGGATGTGACTCGTCGATGACACTTCGTTGGCGTGCTGGCGGCCGGTGATGAAGATGGTCGGCTTGTAGGCCGACAGCTTCGCGAGCGACACCTGCTCGCTCGGCGTCGGATTGGTGATCTCGAGCACCGAAATGTCCCGGCCGCGGTACGAACGGCCGGCCTTGTACGCCTTCACCTCGGGATAGCCGGCGAGCTTGCCGATCAGCTCCTCGCTCTCGTCGGGCGAGATGATGTGATCCCAGGTCACCAGCGGAAGTCCCGTGCGGCCGGGCGCGGCGGCGCCGGCTCGCGCGATCCGTACGGCTGACGGCGCGAACGCGCCGGTTGACTTCAGCACGCGGCGCGCGTGAACGTCCTTGACGCTCACGGCGGCCGACAGGCGATCGACGTGCTCGAACGACAGCGCGTCGCGATAGAGACCGGCGTCATGAAGCCGGGCCAGCGCGTCGAGCGCGTCGACCGCGCGCGCCGCTTCCCGGTCGTCCTTTGCCTCGACGTCGAGCCCGATCTCCGAGACGCGATCGACGCGGGCAATCACCCGGCTGACGACCGCTGGCGTCGTATCGATGCGGGTGAGCTCGCGCGAGATGCGCGTTGGACGCTCGACCTTCTTCTCCTTGTAGACGACTTCGAGCTTCGGGCGGGTCGCGGCGTTGCCGGCGTAGTGCACCTTCACCTCGCCCGGTCTTCCCGGGCGATTCGGGTGAACGATCGGGAAGATCTTGCCGGGCGCCGCCAGCCGCCGTCGCGTCGTCGTCCGGCCGAGCGCGTCGAAGAAGTCGAGCGTGACGAAGTACAGATCTTCGTGAATCGCTTCGAGCGAGGAGATCAGCTCCTCGTCGATCCCGATTTTGAAATCCGGCTCGCTCATCCAGACTTCGATGTCGAGATCCCGATGGAACGGCTGCTTCTCCGGCAGCGGCCGGTTGTCGGTGACCTTCATCACGTTGTCGTAGATTCGCGGCAGCACGACCGACTGATAGTGATCCCAGAAGCGCTCCGGATCGGTCGCGATGCGCTGATCGACGACCGTGGCGCCGTCGATCGACGCCGACAGCCAGCCGGTCGTCACAATCACGCGCGACCAGCCGGGGAATTTCTCGAGGTACTCGCGCTCGACGGTCTTCGGGGAGAACGACGCGCGGTAGACGACCTTGCCCGCGCCGTCGGTCGCTTCGATTGAATAGATCTCCTTCGCGTCGTTGACGAGCTCGACCGAGAAGGCGTCCCTGGCGATCCCGAGATCACGCTGGAAAATCTCGTCGACCGGGTAGAGCTCGTGGACCCACCGGCTCGGCACCATGTAGAACTTGTACTGCTTCGACAGATCCGGGTGATATTCGGCGACCTTCACTTTGATCGCGCGTGCGTTTCTCCCCTTCAGTTCGGGCATCACCTGTTCGGTCATCCACAGGTAGCCCTGCTTGTACGCGGACAGGACCGTGACGTTCGCCTCGCCGGCGCCGGCTGCCGTCAACTGCTTGCGCGCGTCGTCCACGATCGTGCGGCGGACCTCCGGCGATTCGCTGAGCCGCGCCTCGATCGAGACCTTCGAGCCGCGGGTCACCTTCGGCAGGATGTCGTTCTTGAACTTCGCCCAGAAGTCATCGACCTCCCAGGGCACCTGCAGCGTGTCGTCGAAGACGGTGACGGGATCGCTGATGCCGCTGCTCGCGACCTTCGGCGCGACCGTCACGCCGCCGCGCCGCAGCTTGTCCGCGACGTATTTCTCCAGCGCCGGGTCCTGCTGCTCGACGAACAGCCTGACGTCCATCGAGTCGAGCGGCTTGCCCTTGACGTCCGTGATGATGGCGTCGAGCTCCGCGTCGATCTGGCTTGCCTGGCCTGCGGCGGTACGCGCCTGGAAGAACCGGTTGGCCTGCAGGGCCACGTCGGCGAGTGTCGTCGATCCGCGGGTGTTGCTCCAGATGTAAGGAACGCGGCGCGCGAGGTACGAAGCGGCGGCCTCGGTACCCGCGGGGTCGGGGCCGGCGACCACGGTGGCTGATGCGTTGCCGAAGGCGCGAGCCACGATTTGCACGGCGCCCTCGCCCGGCTGCAGATCGTCAACACGTGCCTTGCCGATCTTCACCAACCGCTCGACCAACGTATTCGACCGGCCGACGAGAATCGGATTCGGTTCCCGTTCCGGCGTCCGCACCTTGTCGGCCACGCGCGTCAGCGGCAACGTGATACCCGTCGTCTCCAGACCGAGTCGGGCAGCGATGTGCGCGGCGCCGAACGAGTCGGCGGCCGATCCGAGCACGATGGCGGTGTCGGTCCGGTCCGGAATCAGATCGGCATACACGTCGCCGTACCATCCGTCGATCGAGAGCGCGTTCGTGAGATCGAAGGTGCGCGCCGGACCGGAAGCCGCCGCCGGTGTCGCCGCCGGCGCGCCGCGCTCGCCCGGTGAGTCGGGTGCGAGCTCGTCAGGATCGATCGGCGGCGTCAGCGTCCGCTGGTTGAGACCCGTCCGCGACACATCGGCGTGCGCAAGGACCCGTCCTCCGGCGACAACGTCGATCGCGGTCGTCGCGAGGTTCGTGAAGTTGAGCGTCTTCGGCTCCTGTCCCCGGCGGTGCGCCACCTCGAGCTCCTCGAAGAGCTTCGCGACGTGCGAGGCCTCTGCGTCGGCGACCGACACGCGCATCGCGACGCGGGCGATCCCCCTTTTGTCGCTGTCGACGACCATCGACATGATGCCGGCGGCCGACGGGTTGACGCCGTGCGAATGGAGATACCGCATCGCCTGCTCCTCGACTGCCGACAGCGTGATGCCGGTCATGCCCCAGACGCGCGGCAGACGCGCCGCGAGCTCGATGCCCGCATTCAGCGTCCCGTCATCGTCGCCGCCGACGACGACCAGGCCGTCGCCGCCGCCGAGCGGCGAGGGCACCGCGGCGATCAATCCCTGTCCGGGCTTCAGCGATGCGACGTCGATGGCTTTCGCTTCGACGAGCCGCTGCACGAAGCGATTGCCCCGGCCGACGAGAATCGGAACAGCGATCGCCGCGGGCTGCGTGACGTCCGCGTCACGGACGACGAGCGGCAAGGTGAGCGCGCTGGTTTCGTAGCCGAGCCGGGCGGCCAGGTTGGTGGCGGCTTCGACGTCGGCCAGCGCGGGCGAGGCAGGCAAGACGACTCGCGCGGCGACCGTATCGGCCAGTGCGTCGCCGTTCGTGTCGCGGGTGAGGCTGCGGGGCCCGACCAGCGCCGTCAGCGACTGCGGCGGCCGTTCGTCAGCCTGGATGCGCGGCGGAACGCGAGGAAGGGCAAACAGCGAAACGAGGACAGTGGCGAAGAGAAGGCGGCTCTGCATTTGCCGCGCATCTTACGCCGTACAAAACAAAAGGGCACCGCGTCATTGCGATGCCCCCCTGCTTCACTGGCCTGGCTCCCCCAGCATTCACGGCGCCCTGCCGTAATCAGACCAGCGACTGTGCCCT
>DATFXR010000538.1:0-14004 GCA_035315685.1 Vicinamibacterales bacterium
CAACGGCCTCGACGGCCTGGCGCTCACGAAGCTCGATGTCCTCGACGGCCTCGATCGCATCGACATCTGCACGGCCTACCGCTGCCACGGCCGCACGATCACCGTTTTCCCCGCCGACGTTCGTCAGCTCGCCGAGTGCGAGCCGGTCTATGAATCGATGCCGGGCTGGTCGGCGCCGACGGCCGGTGTGCGCAGCTTCGAGCAGCTGCCACAGGCGGCACGCAACTACATCGCGCGGCTGGAGGAAGTCTCGGGCGCGGGAGCCGTGATCATCTCGACCGGCTCCGAGCGCGACGACACGATTCTCCGCGACGACGTCATGGAGCTCGCCGCTCTAAAACGGTAGACGCCGAGCGAAAAAACTTCGTGAACGCCGAGCCGCACGCCGGCAGGCAGCGGCATCGAGATGTGCGCGGATCAGTGCGCGGTCGCCACCACGGCACGAGGGCAGCAACAATCTGGAGCCTGGAGAGGGCGGAGCCCGCAGAGACCGCAGCGTTCTTTTGTACGGATAAGAAAAAACTCTGCGTGCTCTGCGTTCTCTGCGGTTGCTGACAACCTGGAACCGAGAACGGAGAACCGAGAACCTCGTTACGCGGGAACGAGCGCAATCGCCCGGACCGGGCTGCCGCTGCCCGCGACGATCTTCAGCGGCGCGGCGATGACGATGGCGCCGGTTGGTGGCAGCCGCTCGAGGTTGCAGAGGCTCGCCAGGCCGAACTTGCCGGCGCCGTGCATGATCGTGTGGTTCGGAAACGGCGGGTCGAACGTGGCGGCTTGACCGGCATCCGTGCCGATGGTCTCCACGCCGACGCCAAGAATATCGCGGTCGTGCGCGAGCAGCCGGGACGCTGCCGCGTCGAAGCCGGGGCTGTGCGGACCATCGGCCGCGGCGTTGATGAAGTCGCGAGCGTCGGTGCGCCGGCTCCACCCCGTGCGCAACAGGACCCACGCTCCGCGCGGAATCCTCCCGTGCTCGCCCTCCCAGCGCTCGACGCGATCGACGGTCAGCAGGAAGTCAGCGTCGCCTTCGGCGTCGGCGGTCACGTCGATGACCGATGCCGGTCCGACGAAGCGCTGCGCCGGAATCGTGTCACAGGCGTTGCCGGGGAGATCCTTTCCGGTGACCCAGTGAACCGGTGCGTCGAAGTGCGTCCCCGTATGCTCGCCGAAGCGCAGCGTGTTCCAGTACCACGCCGGACCCCTCTCGTCGTACTGCGAGATCACGTCGATCGTGACACCTGGCGACGGCGCGAAGATCGGCGGCAGCCCGATGACCGGCGTCGCCGGCCCGAGCGGCTGCGTCAGATCGACGACGGTCACGGTACCGCGGGCCAGAGCATCGACGAGTTCGTCCAGCACCATGGAAGAGTGCCCCTGAAAAAGTTGCGGGATTATAGCAAGTCAGGGCCGTCGCTCGGCCGACGCGTCGCGCGACGGCCCGACCGTGTCGATGATGCGATCCAGCCTGGTGACGCGGAGCAGGTCGCGGACCCGCTGCGACGCGTTCAGCAGCTTCAACGTGCCGCCCGATCGGATCGTCGCGACGTAGGCCTGCACGATCGCGCCGAGCAGCACGCTGTCGATGTAGGTGACGTCGGCGACGTTCAGCAGGATGACGGTGTAGCCCTTCGCCGCGAGGACGCGCAGCCGATCGCGCAGGATCGCCGGCGCGTCGAGGTCGCCAGGCATCGTCGCCCTGACATCGACAACGACACCGGCTTCGGAGGGATGATCGTCGAGTTCCATGTTCGGTGAGTGGAAGTGCGCGGCGGCCGCTATGGCTGCGCCTTGTGCCGCTGCGCGTAGGCATCGAGGGCCGGCGCATCCGCGTCCGCGAAGTCCAGTCCGGCGCGGTAGCGGGGGCCGGCGTCGGTCATTTCGAACGAGGTCCAGACCACGGTTGCGGAGCATTTGGTGCGGACGACGCCGTCGTTGAACGCGATCCGGACACCCTGATTCGGCTTCAGGCCGGCGGGCGACACCACCTGCGCACCCACGGTCGAGAGATCGATCAGCGTCGCGATTTTCGCATCGACGATGACGCTGACGCGCTCGGCGATCCGCACGCGAAGCGCACGGCGAGTGCCGCGCTGATCGAGCGCCGGTTCGGCCGCCGCCACTGACCGGGGCACGACTCGCGAGTAGTCAGTGTTGTGCTCGAGCACGCGGATCTCGCACTCGCGCAACGCCGGGTCCGCCTTGATCCGGTTGATCATCGCGACACCGCGCGGCGTCACGGCGAACAACCGCTCGAAGGCGATCAGCTGCGGCCGGCGCCTGCCGATCATGTCGAGCGCGCGCAGCGGCTCTGCGTCCGAGAACACCAGCAGCTCGCCAGTGCCGTTCAGCAGCGCCGCGCGCTCGCGCAGCCCGGGCAGGAATTCGGATCCGCCGATGATCACCGTGCAGGATTCTGGCACCGTCTGTCAGTTAATCACAGAACCGGTGACCTGTGGCACAATCCGCGCCGTCATGACGCCATCGTTGCCGCCATATCGTGATGTCACGCTCGGCAACCTGCTCACCAGCCTCGCGCACGCACTGCCCGAACACGAGGCGCTCGTCTACGTCGGCGGTCCGCGATTCACGTTCCAGTCGCTGGAGGCCGAAGCGCGGACGATCGCGCGCGGTCTGGTGGCGACCGGCGTCGTACCAGGCCAACGCGTGGTGCTGTGGGCGACGAACGTGCCCGAATGGATCGTGCTGCAGTTCGCGCTCGCCAAAGTCGGCGCCATCCTGGTCACGGCGAACACCTCGCTGCGCGCACGCGACATCGACTATCTCCTGCGCCAGAGCGAGGCGGCGACGCTCGTCACGATCGCCGGGTTTCGCGACGTCGACTACATCATGGAACTCGAAGCGGCTGGTGTGACGGCCGGGAAGATTCCAACGCTGCAACGCACGATTTTCATCGGCGACAGGCCGCCGGCGGGTTTCATTTCCTATGCCTCGCTGCGCGATTGCGCCCGGCACACGACTGACGCCGCGCTCGATGCCCTGATCGGTTCCGTTGGCGTGGACGACGTCGTCAACATGCAGTACACGTCCGGGACGACCGGCTTTCCCAAGGGCGTCATGCTGACGAGCCGGAACATCGTCAACAACGGCCAGGCGCTCGGCCAGGTGCTCGGCTATACGGCGGCCGATCGCGTCTGCCTCTGCGTCCCGTTGTTCCACTGCTTCGGGTGTGTCATTGGCGTGCTCGGGTCGTACACGCACGGCGCCTGCCTGTGCGTGGTCGAGGCATTCGACGCGAAACGGGTGCTCGAGACGGTCCACCGCGAACGCTGCACCGGGCTGTACGGGGTGCCGACGATGTTCATCGCGGAGCTCGAGCATCCCGATTTCCGGCAGTACGACCTGACGTCGCTCCGCACCGGCGTCATGGCCGGATCGCTGTGTCCCGAACCGCTGATGCGCCGCGTCATGTCGGAGATGCACCTGCCGGAGATGACGATCGCCTACGGAATGACCGAGTCGTCGCCGTGCATCACGATGACGCCGCGCGATGCATCGATCGCGCAGCGGACGCAGACTGTCGGACCCGTCCTGCCCGAGCTCGAGGTCAAGATCGTCGATCCGGCGACTGGCGTCGAGCGCGCGCCGGGTGAGCGCGGCGAGCTGTGCTGTCGCGGCTACAACGTGATGAAGGGCTACTACAACAACGATGCGGCGACCCTCGCGGCGATCGACGCCGAGGGCTGGTTGCACACCGGCGACGAAGCGAGCATGGATCCCGACGGATATTTCCGCATCACCGGCCGGATCAAGGATCTGATCATCCGCGGCGGTGAGAACATCGCGCCGAAAGAGATCGAAGATCGCCTGCGCGAGCACGACGCGGTCGCGGACGCGTACGTCTACGGCATCCCCGACAGCTTCTTCGGCGAGGCGGTCGCCGCTGCCGTCCGCCTGCGCGAAGGGAGCCGCGCAACCGGCGACGAGTTGACCGCCTGGTGCGCCGACACGCTCGCCAAATTCAAGCTGCCGCGGTATGTGCGATTCGTGAGCGGATTCCCGATGACCGCTTCAGGGAAGATTCAGAAGTACAAGCTGAGAGAAGAGCATGAGCAGCTGCTGCGGGTGAAGGAGGCAATTAAGAATTAAGAATTAAGAATTCGTACACTCGTTCGCACACTCCAGGCGATCAGCAATGCCCGTGATCGTCAGAACCTTGCGACCGCGGACACGAATTCTTAATTCTCAATTCCAAATTCTCAATTGCGATCGTTCAGAAGATCCGCGCGTCCTGCAACGGCCACCAGCGAACCTTCACCTTGCCGACGATGTACTTCTTCGGCACCGGTCCCCAGTGACGGCTGTCGGAGCTGTTGTTGCGGTGATCGCCCATGACGAAGTAGTAGCCCTGCTGAATGACCTGGGGCCCCCAATCGTCGTGGCTGCGGAACTCGGCGGGAACGTAGTCGTCGTGCAGCGGGACGTCGTTGACGTAGACGCGACCATCGACAATCCGCACCGTGTCGCCCTCCCGCGCGATCACCCGTTTGACGAACATCTTGTCGGGGTTGAGCGGATAATAGAGCATCACGATATCGCCGGGCCGCGGGTCGCCCAGCTCGTAGACCAGCTTGTTGACGATCAGCCGATCGTGGTCCTCGAGCGTCGGCGCCATGCTGAGGCCATCCACACGGGCGACCTGGACGCCGAAGGTCACGATCAGCGTGGCATAGACCGCTGCCGACACGAGCGTCTGCAGGCCGGCGATCACCTCGCGGCCCATCCGTTGCCACATCCCGAGGGGCGCCTCAGCGGCGACCTCGATGACTGACGGCTCAGGTGCGACGACATGGGCCGGCGTGGCGGTGTCTGCCGTCGCGGGCAGCTGCTGACTGCTCTGAAGCATCAGGGCTTCGGACGGACGGTCCACGACGGCCAGCGCTTCCGAGGCGTTGGGCACGGCGTCGGTGGACGGCGCAAAAGTATCGAATGTGAAATCGGCGGCGCTTTCGGCGTGTTCGCTCATCGTAGATTCGAGCGTGTCCAGAATACCACGTCAGGTGTGTAGGACCGATAGGCCCCGAAGGTGTGTGGGACCGATGTGCCCATTGGGCGGGCGGGGTAGGACCGATCGCTCTTTCCCCACCACGCCATGGGCCTATCGGTCTTACGGGCTCGGATTTCGCAGTTCGGCCTGCACGATGAATCGCCGGGGTGCGTGTCCGATGAAATCAAAGGGGTAGCAGGTGACGAGCGTGACCGTGGGATGCGCCGTTGAATCGAGCACGTAGACGTCGTCGGGACCCACGATCAGCGTCTTGCTGACGCGGTACTCGTATGTGCGATCGCGAGTCGTGATGTGCAACGGATCGCCGACTTTGATGTTCCGCAGCGGCCGGAAGACCGTGTCGCGGTGGCCGGCGATGCCGATGTTGCCCGGCTGGCCTGGTAAGGGCGTGTCCTCGATGTGCCCCGCCCCTCGCCGCAGCGTCGCTTCGTCACTGCCTTCGAGGACGTTCGTCGTCATGCGGACCGACGGCGCCTCCAGCCGGGCAATCAGCGAGCCGGCGGCAAGTGCTGACGGCGCAGGGGGATGCGGTGCTGCGTTTCCGCTGTCGCCGGGAAGGACCGGCACCGCGGTCTGGGTGACGACGAGCGGGCCGGATACGGGCACGGACTGGTGGAAGCGCGCTTCAACGAGGACGGCGGCGCACCAGGCGCCGAGCACCACGCCCACGGTCAGCAGGCCGCGCTCGATCCATCGCAACAGGTTGTCTCTCGTCATTGGCGTGAGCGGCGGGCCGCGGCGAAGTAGCCCGGGCGCGTGCGGACGTTCAGTTTCCGCTGCTGCACGTCGACGACGACCCGCACGTGGTGGTACGCGCCGTCATGGTCGGGCGGCACGTAGCCGATCGTGTAGCCGCTGCGGATCTCGCGGGCGATCAGATTGCACGTGCGCAGCAGTTCGCTCGGGGAGTGCGGCAGATAGCGCTCGCCGCCGGTGGTCTGCGCCAGCGCTTTCAGGACCCGCGGGTTGCGATCGATGTCGGACTCATCGTAGATGCCGACGGTGTAGATGGCCGCGTTCGAGTCGCGCGCGCGCTTCAGCACGTCGTCGAGCTGCGCGGTGCTGGCGTTGTCGCCGCCATCGCTGATCACGATCAGCGCCTTGCGCGCGCGCGTGCCTTGCGACAGGTGATCGAGCGCCGTCATGATGCCGTCGTACAACGCGGTGCGGCCGTCGGGGCGGACCGACGTCATCGCCGCCTCGAGACGAGTCACGTCGCTCGCCAGCAGAAACGGCGCGTCGGCGACCGCATGTCGCACGTCGTCGTTGAAGCGGACGGCGAACAGCTCGTCGTTGGGATTGCTCGACTTCGCAAAGGCGAGCGTCGCCGCAACCACCTCGCCGATCTTCGATCGCATGCTGCCGCTGGCGTCGACGACCAGTCCGATCGTGACCGGCGTGTCCTCGTTGGTGAAGAAGTCGATCGGCACGCGGCGCCCGTTGTCGAACACCGCGAATCGATCGGTCGTCAGGTCGGAAACGAGCTTGCCCTGCTTGTCGGTGACAACGACGGGCAGCACGACCAGTTCGCTCGAATCGGTGCGGAACGAGGGCTCCTGCGCTCGCGCTGTGGCGCCGGCAAGGCAGAAAGACAGAAACGCGAACAGGAAAGCCGCCATGCCGCGGTCCTTCTGCCCTGCCATGCGCCTGCTATCGCGCCGTCGCGAGCCGGCCGCGCAGCGAGCGTGCGACCGCGCCACCGGCGAGTGTCAGGCCGCTCAGGATTTCGAGCAGCGTGAGATCGCCGGCGGTGCGCGGCAGGTGACGTCGCGAGGAGCGCGATCCGGACGTCCCGGCGGCGGTATTGGATGCCGACGCGTTGCTGCGCGCGGTCGCCGGCGGCGAAGTCGTGGTCGCTGCGGCGCGATCCGTTGTCGCCTGCGGCTTCTCGCTGTTCACCGCGACCGTCCGATCTTCGGTTTGCCAGTTGCCGGTCTCGTCGAAGTAGCCGACGCGCGCGCTCTTCATCGAGTTCGGCACTTCTCCAGCAGTGTTGGTGACGGTGTGTTCATCGTTGTAGGCAAGCACGCGCTCATGCGTTGCCCTGGCGATCGCCATCGCCTGGCTCCTGGGATATACGAACTCATCGCCGGTCCGAACACCGGGGTAGTACCAGACCTTCACCGCCTGCGGCGTACCGCGGGCGCGCTCCGCGAAGAGCACCACCGGCTTATCCGTCGGCTCGAGCCGCTCGTTCGGGATCGCGAGAATCGTCGTATAGATTTTCGTCTCGTCTTTGTTGAACACCTGCACCACGTGACGGTTTCCAGGAATATCGGCGAGCTTGAAGACGTAGCTGCCTGCCGGCAGCGTCGCGCCAGGCACCTGAACCGGACCGCTGAAGGTCAGGATCGTCTTCTTGTTCCACTCGTCCGCGTGCGCGGCCGGTGTGACGAACGCGGTTATTGCGGCGGCACAACAGAACGCTTTCACTACGCGCATGAGCCAGCCTCCTCCCACTCTTCCTGCCTGAAAAGACTGCATCATGTGTGCCGGTCGATCTGATCCGTATATATGGCCCATGTGTTCTGCACACAACCCATTGCGTACTGATGACCTGCGGCCTTCCTTTTGCTACCTTGGTCATGAGCAAAGGTAATGGCGTTGCGTGCGTCAATCCTCGTAGCGGACGACGACGAGACGAGCGCTCGATTTCTGAAACGCCTCCTCACGAGGGAGGGTCATGACGTGTCCGTCGTTCACGATGCCGACCAGGCGATCACGGTCTGTCGTGAAGAGCCGCCTGATCTGGTCCTGGTCGATCTGGTCGCGCCACGAGGCCAGGGGTTCGACGTCTGCCGCCGGATCAAGGACGATGCGCGTACGCGCCTGATTCCTGTGGTCATCGTCACAGCGCAGGGTGACAGGGGCGACCGCCTCAAGGGCATCCAGGCCGGCTGCAACGACTTTCTCACCAAGCCGTTCGACTCGACCGAGCTGCATGCGCGCATCCAGTCGCTCGTCCGGCTCAAGCGATACACGGACGAGCTCGAATCGGCTGAAGCGGTCATCCTCGGTCTGGGAGCAACGATCGAAGCGCGCGATCCGTCAACGAACGGTCACTGTCAACGGCTGGCGCACTATGCGACGACGCTGGGACGCTCGCTTGGCCTCGACGCCGGTGACCTGGCGGCGCTCGAACGCGGCGGCTTTCTCCACGACATCGGAAAGATCGCGGTGCCCGACCGCGTCCTGCTGAAGGACGGCAAGCTCGACCCGCAGGAGTCGCGCGTCATGCGCAAGCATCCGATCGTCGGCGATTCACTCTGCGCCGGGCTGCGATCGCTGAACAAGGTGCGGCCGATCGTCCGGCATCATCACGAGCGGCTCGACGGCACCGGCTATCCCGACGGTCTGCGGAACGGCGAAGTACCGCTCCTCGCGCAGATCGTCAGCATCGTCGATGTCTTCGACGCGCTGACGACGGTACGGCCGTACCGCGCTGCGTGTCTCGCCGAAGAGGCGTTTCAGGTGCTGACGGACGAAGCAGGGAAGGGCTGGCGCGACCGCAATCTGGTGGACGCGTTCATCGCGATCATCGAGCCGCGAACTCCAGACGCGTAGGCGCGCCGGCGCTCACGCGTCGGGCAGGCGCGAACGGCCCGCGGAAGCGCAAAGGAGGCGGCCGGAAGCGAAAGGGTGGCCGCGGGAAGAAGTTGGAGGGCCGGCGGCCGCGAAGCGCCGGGAACCAGCTTGCGTGTCAGCTCGTCAAATGCCTTGACCTGAACGTTAGTGGTCCGTACGATCAGTTGATCCCCCTTCGCGGTTCGGCAATCTGAGGAGCTGCCACGCATGATGATTCGGTCGACCGTAGCGGCGGCGGCGCTCTGCGCCGCAGTGGGCCTGGCATCCGCGCGTCTCGGCGCGCAACCGCCGGCGGCGGCGTCTGCCGCACCGACGTTCAGCAAGGACGTCGCGCCGATTTTCTACAAGAACTGCACGAACTGCCATCGTCCGGGTGAGATCGCGCCGATGTCGCTGCTCACCTACAAGGACGCGCGGCCGTGGGCGAAATCGATCGAAAGCAACGTATCGAAGGGCTCGATGCCACCGTGGCACGCCGATCCAGGGCACGGTGAATTCTTGAACGATCGCCGGCTGTCAGATGCCGATCGCGACACGATCGTGAAGTGGGTCAACGCAGGGGCGCCCGAAGGCAACCCGAAGGATCTGCCGCCGCAGCCCAGCTACGCGAGCGAGTGGCTGATCGGCCAGCCCGACGCCGTCTTCAGCATGCAGGAAGACTATCCGGTGCCTGCGGATGGCACCGTCGCGTATCAATACTTCTCGATTCCGACCAACACGACCGAGGACAAGTGGATCCAGGCGATGGAAGTGCGCGCCGGTGATCCGAAGGTGGTCCACCACGTGATCGTGTATGCGGCGCCGCCCGCGCCGCCGGGCGGAGCGACTCCGCCTGGGCCGCCGGGAGGAGCTGGCGCGCAGCCGCCGGCGCAGCGTCCAGCGCCGCTGTTCTCGTTCGCTGAGGGCACGACCAATATCCCCGCCGGCCAGACTGGTGGTCCGGCGCTCCCTCCCGAGCAGCGCATGGCGCCCGGTCCGAACGATCGGCCCGCCCCGCGGCGGATGGGGCCTGCCATCGGCGGATTCGCGCCGGGACAGTTCGTCCGGGTGTACCAGGACGGCACCGCGATGAAGCTGGCGGCGGGTACGACGCTGATTTTCCAGATGCACTACACGCCGACCGGCAAGCCCACGACCGATCGCACGCGCGTCGGCGTCAAGTTCGCGAAGGCGAAGCCGGCGACGGAGGTCCGATTCGCGTCGCTCGTCAATGGCGGGCTGCACATTCCACCCGACGCGCCTGATCAGCGCGTCGACGCGGAGATGACCGTCAACCAGGACATCACGCTGTGGAGCATGATTCCGCACACGCACGTGCGCGGGAAGCGCTGGCTCTATGACGTGACCTATCCCGACGGACGAAAGGACACGGTTCTCTCGGTCCCGAAGTACGACTTCAACTGGCAGACCGACTACGTGTTCAGGCAGCCGTTGAAGCTGCCGAAGGGTTCGAAGCTGCACGCGATCGCGTGGTACGACAATTCGACCGCGAACAAGGCGAACCCGGATCACACCAAGGACGTGTGGTGGGGTGATCAGACGTGGGAAGAGATGATGTACACCGGCCTGACGTTCTCGATTGACGCGGCCCAGACATCGCCGACGGCGCAGCAGCGGTGAGGGCTCCAATTAAGAATTGAGAATTAAGAGCAGGTTGCAAAATTAGCTCGCTCGCGGGTGGCCGCGAACGGGGCCGCCCCGCCGGGCGCGGAGCCGTGGGCCGTGACAAGTGCTCTTCTGGCGAGCACCCGGTGGGGCTGTTCGCGGACAGAACCCGCCTCGAGCTAATTTTGCAACGCACTCTAAGAATTAAGAAATTCGTTGAAGGCCGCGGGATTCGTTCTGCGGCCTCTTTTTTTGTCGGACGAGCCGACGAATTCTCAATTCTTAATTGGTAGTTCTCAATTGCGCGAGGTCAGGGTTTGGCCGGCTTGGCGCGAAGCACGCCGACCTGCAGCAGCAGGCCGGTGAAATCGTAGATCCGGCGCTCGTGCGTGATGAGACCGTGGTCATCGACCTTGACCCAGAAAACGGCGCGCATTTCGAAGTGTTTGTGGGTGCCAGGGAGACCGAAAAAATCGTCCATGTGGGTCCCGCCAAACTTGGTGAAGATCGTGATCTGCGGCGGGTCGATCAGGATGGCCTCGGTTGAGAACGTCACGTCGGGGAACGACTTGAAGAAGGCGCGGTAGGACTCCTCGAGCTCTGCGCGCCCGCGCCGCGTTCCGTACATCGGGCTCTCGACGATCGCGTCGGGTGCGTGAAACGCGATCAGCGCGGCAATGTCGTGCCGCTGGTACGCATCGACGTTCTTCTGGGCGACCAACTCCAGATCGGCTCGCGTCAGCAGCATCACGCGGTCCTCCCGACAAATCCGCGATCCCGTTCCCGGCGCGCGCCGCGAGCAGACGAGCGCCCCCGGCGATGGCCGATCGGCGCCGAGTATACTCCTGCATCGTGACGCGGGGAACGGCGTGCACGCTGACCGCTGGCTTCGTTGCGCTTGCTGTCGCCGGTGTGCTCGCGGACTCGCGCGACTCCTTCGCCGTTGGCGTGCTGCGGCGTGACGGCATCGTGCTGCCGTTTGCCGTGTTCGACGGCAAACGGTGGAATGCGCCGTGGCCGGGTCCGACTGGCGATCTGACCGTGCCGATCGACGTGCGTGCCGTGCCGAAGCGATGGTGGGGCGTCGGAACGATCCTGGCCAGCTGGGAGGTGATCCTGACCGGCGGCACGCGCGCCGTCCGCGTCCTGCAGCCTGACTGGGTCGACATCGCCTGTTCCCGCTACGTCGGCCTGAAAACGGATTATCAACCGCCGGAGACGGCGCCGCCCCGCACCGTTCAGCCGTATCCGAAAGAAGGCCTGGCGGTCTCTCCGCCGCACGCGGTGGAGCGAGTCGAGATCGTGTCGCTGGCGTCGAACGAGATTCGCGCGCTGATGCCGGTCGTGCAGCAATCGTTCAACGAGGCGGAGCGCGAGGTGGAGAGTCGATTCGGTCATCCGATCACCCGGCGCGCGCGCGAGGGCATTGCGCCGACCCTCGAGGCGATCTATGCCTACGGCGACAGCCCGCGCATCTACTACATCGAGGCGATCCGTCCCTACCGGCGGCTCGGACAGAACGTCGGTGATTGCGCGGCGATTGGATCGGGAACCGGCTGGTTCGTGCGCGACGCGGCCGGCGTTCGCTCGCTGACCATGGTCGTCGACGTCCTGAACTGCCAGCGCGAGGCCGCGAGCTACATGCTGCCGCTGGGTGTGCTGAAGCTGAACGATCATCTCTATTGGCTCGCGCAGTTTGCCGGTTGGGGGCACGAACGGTACGTCGTGCTCGAGGTGAAGAAGAAAGTCGTCGAGGTCGTGATCAACAAATGGGGCGGCGGATGTTGACGAGACGGACACGGAAAGGTGAGGAGCATGACGCGCGGAGTGCGAGCGGCGATCGGGCTTGCCGTGGCGGCCCTGGCAATTTCGGCTGGGCCCGCCGGCGCAGGACGGCAGCGGCAGATCGAGCCCCTGTGGGAGACGGGGACGTTCTCGATTCTCGGCTACGATCCCGCGACCGGCGAAGTCGGCGGCGCGGTGCAGTCGCGCGTCTTCTCGGTCGGTAACGGTGTGTTGTGGGCCGACGCGGACGCCGGCGTGGCCGCCACGCAGGCCATTGTCGACGTCGGATATGGACCGCGCGCGATCGAGCTGCTGCGGAGGCACATGACGCCGTCGGCGATCGTCGAACAGATTCTGAAAGACGATCCCGACCCGCTGCCGGACGCGTGGTCGAAACAGGGGCGGCAGTTCGCGGTGATGAACCTGAAGGGCGAGCACGCCGCGCATACCGGACCGAAGGCGACTGAGTGGGCCGGCCACAGAGGCGGCAAGTTCGCAACCGCGCAGGGCAACATCCTCGCCGGCCCGGCCGTCGTGGACAACATGATCGAGGCGTTCGAGAAGGCGGAAGGACACCTCTCGCAGCGGCTCGTCGCGGCCCTCGAAGGCGGTCAGGCCGGCGGCGGCGACACGCGCGGTCAGCAGTCGGCGGCGCTCGTCATCGTCAAGAAGAACTGCGGCGTCTGGCTCCACAATGACACCGTGCTGCGCCTGCAGGTCGACGATAGTGAAACACCGATCGCCGAGTTGAAGCGGCTGGTGGAGAAATGGAATGGACGGCGGCCTCGAGCCGTCACCCCGGAGTGTCGGTGAACCCGGGCAACGGCAATTAAGAAGTACGAATTGAAAATCAAGAATTCGTCGTGCGCGTCGCCATGCCGGCGCTCTGCCGAAAGTCACGAATTCTTCATTTTTACTTGCTAATTCTTAATTACTCAGCGCGCGCTCTCAGCAGCAGCACGTGTGCGCGCGAGGCGGCGCTGTGCACGACCTCGATCCCGTCCTGCATCAACTCCGCACCCCTGGCGCTGCCGAGCGCGCCGCCGTCGAGCGACAGCACATCGTAGACGGCATCGCGGAGAAGGCCGCGCGGGTGGACGAGCAGCCGGTCGTCGCACATCTCGCCCTCGAACGCGAAGATCAGAGCCGTCGTGTCGTCCTCGGAGATCTCCTGAAGCGCATCCCATCCGCTCATGTCGTAGGGCGCCTGCAGCGTCAGCAATGACCCGTTCGCCTCCGCGACGATGTCGCGGTAGGCCTTGTATTCGGCGACCTGCAGCGTGAGCAGCGCCGCCGTGTCGTCGTCGAGCAGATCGGCGCGATAGGTGAGGCCGAAGACGCCCGCGCCGCGGCTGCGCGTCAGCAGCGCGAGATCCTGCGCGCCGGCGATCGGTTCACCGTCCGCGTCGATGAGGAACGACAGGAGGTACGCCGGCGGAAACGCGACCGTGAGCCCTTCGATGTTGTGCCGGACGTGCGCCGCCGGCGCCGTGCGATCGTCCATCCACGCCGTGTCGGTGTAGGCGAGCATGCCGAAGTCGATCCGCGCACCACCCCCCGACACGTTTTCGATCAGCAGGTCAGGGAACCGCCGCCGGAGATCGTCGAGCAGGCCGTAGAGCGCCTGCACGTGCGCGAGATTCCCGTCCGCGGCGCCGTGCCCGTGGCCCTGACGATTGCAGTTCAGCCAGAAATTGTTGTCCCACTTCAGATAGTCGGGATGTACTTCGTCGATGAGCGCCGTCAGGCGCGTGAGCACCCACTGCCGGGCCTGAGGACCGGCCAGGCACACCTGGGCGGTCTGCTGCGTGCCATAACTGCCGTCGCGCGTTGCCAGCCATGCTTCGCGCGCCAGCCCGGGCCGCTCGACCGTCGACAACGCCACGCGCTCCGGCTCGACCCACAAACCGAACTTCATGCCGAGTCCGTGTGCGTAGTCGGTGAGGCTCGCGAGACCGGATGGAAATCGATCCGGATCGGCTGTCCAGGAACCGAGCCCG
>DATFXR010000539.1:0-11545 GCA_035315685.1 Vicinamibacterales bacterium
GATGCACAACAACCGCGGGTACCACCAGGAAGTGATGTTCGTGCAGCAGATGGCCAGCGAGCGCAACCGCGGCGCCGACCGCGCGCACATCGGCACCACGCTGCGCGAGCCGAACATCGACTACGCGAAGATGGCGCAGGCTTACGGGATGTACGGCGAGGGGCCGATCGAGAACCCGAAGGATCTGGCGCCGGCCATCAAGCGCGCGCTCGAACGCGTCAAGCGGGGAGAGCCGGCATTGCTCGATGTCGTGACGCAGCCGCGCTGAGAGAATTAGGAATTTCGAATTTGGAATTTGGAATGCGTGATTGGATTCGCAACAGGGAAGTAGGAATGAGCGAAGCAAGAGGCTTTGCGGCGTTTGCGCTCTTTGCGGCCTTTGCGCTCTTTGCGGCCTTGGCGTTCCTAGCGGGCGTGGCCAGTGCGCAGGACGCTCCGGCGGGCAACGCACAGCAGGGCAAGGAGCTGTATCTGAAGTACAGCTGCTACGCCTGTCATGGCTACGACGGACACGGCGGCGCCGGCGCGCGGATCGTGCCGCTGCCGCTGACGCTCACGCGGTTCACGGCGTTCGTGCGCAACCCGCGCCGGATGCCGCCGTACACCGAGAAAGTCCTGACCGACGCGCAGGCCGCCGATCTCTTCGCATACATCAAGTCGCTGCCTGCGTCACCGTCAGCCGATCAGATCCCGTTGCTGAAACGCATCATGGATGCGAAGAATTGATGGTGACGTAGCGCGAAGGCTGTCGCCGAGCGGTGGACGCTCGCCCGAAGGCTTCGCGCTACGCTCGATTCTGGAGGAGCGATCAATGAGAGCAGTGCGGCAGACGCTGGCAGTGGTCGGAGTGATGTCGTTGATGGCCGCCGCGGCCGGGGCGCAGACGCCGCCGGCGCAAGCACCGGCCGGCGGACAGCCGCCGCCGCCGCCGATGACGAACCTGCAGGTCTACCCGAAGGACATTCCGCGACCGCAGTTGGTCACCACCATGCAGGGGTTTGTCGCCGCGCTCGGCGTGCAGCAGTCCGGCGGCTGTGGCTACTGCCATGCCGGCACTGCGCCGCAGTTCGACTGGGCGTCCGATTCGAACCCGAAGAAAGTCGTGGCGCGCAAGATGATCCTGATGTCGCGCGAGGTCACGGCGAAGCTGCCCGAGGTGACCGGCAAGACCGCCAGCGAGGTGACGACCCTCCGTTGCGGGACCTGCCATCGCGGCGTGCCGATTCCGAAGCTGTTGCCTGACGTCCTCACCGAGACCGCGACCAAGAGCGGTACGGCCGCCGCCGTTCAGCAGTACCGCGATTTGCGCACGAAGTACTACGGCGGCCAGAGCTACGATTTCAGCGACGCCGCGCTGGTCCAGATGGCGACCCCGCTCATCGCTGCCAACAAAGCGGACGATGCCATCACGTGGCTGCAGTTGAACGCCGAGTTCAATCCGAAATCATCGGCGACCTACGCCGCCCTCGGGCAGGCCTACGCGAGGAAGAACGACAACGCCAACGCGATCAAGAACTACGAAAAGGCGATCGAACTCGACCCCAACAACCAGATCGCCAAGCGCCAGCTCGAGCAGCTGAAAAAGTGAACGCTGAACTGTGAACGCTGAACCCTGAACGCTGAACCCTGAACCCTGAACCCTGAACGCTGTCAATGGCTGATGGCTATGGCCAATGGCCAATGGCCAAGGGCGTCGCGGGAATCATCAAGCCTGTATTCTCATGACCTTAGGGCCGGGCCATCGCGCCTCAGCCTTAGGCCGTCTGCCATTAGCCGGCCAGCCGTTAGCCATTAGCCATTAGCCATCAGCCATCCAACGGGCGGCGAGCGGCGGAGCGCGAGCCGCCCGTTGACAGCCCGTTGACATATCACAACGAAGTTCCCACAATGAACGCCAGCGTGGCGCACAGGTGACGTGTGCCGCCGTGACGCGTCCTATCTGGAGGCCGTTCATGAGAGCGAAAATCGCGGCATTCTCGGCGGTTGTGGGGTTCGTGCTGGCGGCACCGGGCGTCATCGCCCACCATTCGTTCGCGGCGGAGTTCGACGCCGCGAAACCGGTCAACCTCAAGGGCGTCGTCACGAAGATCGAGTGGGCGAATCCCCACACGTACTTCTACATGGACGTGAGCGAGGGGGACAAAGTCACCAACTGGGGCATGGAGATGGGCAGCCCCAATGGCCTGATGCGTCAGGGCTGGACGCGCAACACGCTTCACGTCGGCGACGAGGTCACGGTCGAAGGCTCGCAGGCGAAGGACGGCACGCACGTCGGGAACGCGCGCGTGGTCACGCTGGCTGCGACCGGTAAGCGGCTCTTCGCCGCATCGAGCCAGACCGACACGCCGCAGCAACAACAGCGCTGAGACCGTCGGAGCCGGGTGATCGACTGCCTCAAGGAGGCGTGGACGTGCGAACCCTTTTCCGTGGCGTCGTACTCAGTTCGACCGTCGCCCTCCTGTTCACCGCGTTCCTGGGCGCCGGCGCTCAGGAACCTGGCGCCCAGCCGTCTCCGGGCGCACCGGGTGGCGGTCGCGGACGCATGTCGGGGCCGCCGCAGCCGACGCCGCGGCTTCCCGACGGCACGGTGAATCTCGGACGCGTGCCGGGTGAGAAGGGCGTCTGGAACGTCCCCTACATCACCAACATGGGACAGCGCATCATCGAAGCCGACGGCAAGACGTACGTCGAAAAGCATCCGCCGTCGTTCGGTCGACGCGGCGGTCCCGGTGGACTCGGCGGCGCGCCGGGCGCCCCGCTCGGCGGCGGCGAGGGTACGGCCGAAGGCGGCGGCCGCGGCGGATCGAAGTCGGAGCCGCAGGTGCCGTTCCAGCCGTGGGCCGCGGCTGTCTACGACTACAACTCGAAGAACAACTCGAAGTACGACCCGGAAGGCTACTGCCTGCCGCCGGGCGGACCGCGCCTGATGGCGACGCCGTATCCGATGGAGATCATCCAGCTTCCAGAACAGAAGCGGATCATCATGATCTTCGAAGGCGCCACGCACATCTGGCGCGAGATCTACATGGACGGTCGGCCGCATCCGCAGGGCGACGAGCTCAATCCGACCTACCTCGGTCACTCCGTTGGCCACTGGGAGGGCGAGACGCTGGTGGTCGACGTCGTCGGCTTCAACGAGCAGACCTGGATGGACTACTTCGGCCATCCGCACACCGACATGCTGCACGTCGTCGAGCGGTTCTCGCGCCCCAACAAGGGCACGCTCGCGTACGAGGCGACCTACGACGATCCCGGCGCCTACACGAAGCCGTTCACCGTGCGGTGGACCATTTCGTGGAATCCGACCGGCGAGCTCACCGAGTACATCTGCCAGGAGAACAACAAGTATCTCCAGCGGCTCACTGACGACTTCGGCCAACCTATTTTCGGAGGAAAAAAACCCTGACGGTGCCATTGACGCGCGTCAGTTCCTCACCACTCTGAAGTCACCTTTCTTGCCGCCCTCAACCCACGTGCCTGTCAACACGCGCGCATAGGCGCCGATGTTTTCCAGCTTGCCGTCGATGACGTAGTGCACCGCGGCGCCCGAAGCGTCCTTGCCGTCGCCCTCCAGGTGCACGCCCCACGTATCCGGGTTGAGCTCGGCTTTCTTGAGGGGGACCGCCTTGGGTCCAGGGTTGATGTTGCCGGTGATCGCCTTGCCGTCCCAGTTCAGCTCGAGGACGACGTGCGTGCGATTCTCTTTCGTTGGTCCCCAATCGCCGCTCCACGTACCTTTCAGCGGATGACCGAACTGGGCCAGCACGGGCGCGGCGACCAGCAGTGCCGCGAACGCCATGGTCGTACCTCGAACCGGAAACCGCATCACCGCTCCTCCTTGGGTCGTCGAACCGAGGGCCTTCGCGCGACGGCGAACCGAACGGTAAATCTACACCGCTGGAATTGATCTGTCATCTCAGTTAGAGTGCGTCCGCATCGGCAGTAGCGCGTCATCCGGGGGACAACGATATGACACGGACGTGGTGGCGAATCAACCTGGCGATTGCGGTGATCGTGGTCGCATGGGCGAGCGGTCTCATCGCGGCCGCCCAGGGCCAGACGCCTGCTCCCGCCGCAGGCAAGAAGGCGGGAGAGGCCTTCAAGAACGTGACGACGAGCACGCTCAAGGAACTGAGCGTCGACGACTTCATCGCCAGCATGGGGCTCATTTCCGCCAACCTCGGCCTCGACTGCGCCGACTGTCATCCCAACGCCGGCACCGACAAGGCCGACTTCGTGATCGACACGCCGCGCAAGATCACGACGCGCCGCATGGTCGAGATGGTCGCCGGAATCAACCGCACCAACTTCGGCGGCGTCCAGCGGGTGACCTGCTGGACGTGCCATCACGGCCGGATCACGCCGTCCACCACGATCTCGCTCGACGCGTGGTACGACGCGCCGAACGTCGAGCTCGACGACGCGGTCCGACAGGAGGACGGACAGCCGACCGCTGATCAGGTGCTCGACAAGTACATCGCCGCGCTCGGCGGTGCGCAGAAGCTCGCCGCGGTGACCAGCTTCGTCGCCAGCGGCACCGCCATCGGGTATGGCGAGCTCGGCGGCAACGCCGACTTCACGTTGATGGCGAAGTCACCGAACCAGCGCGCGATCCTGATCTCATACAAGGACACGCAGCGTCCGTCGAGCAGCTGGTCGTTCGACGGCCGCAACGGCTGGATCAAGACGCCGCGCGGCCTGCTCGGCGACTACGAGCTGATCGGCGGCGAGCTCGACGGCGCCAGGTTGGAAGCGCAGCTGTCGTTTCCAGGCCAGATCAAGCAAGCGCTGACCAACTGGCGCGGTGCCGCCACGCGCAGCATCGGCGACCGCGACTTCGTCGCCGTGCAGGGGAGCGGCCCTCGCGGATTCCTCGCGACGCTCTACTTCGATCCGAAGACGAACCTGCTCGCGCGCGTGGTCCGCTACGGCCCGTCGCCGATCGGCCGGATGCCCACGCAGATCGACTACGCGGACTACCGCGACGTCGGCGGCGTCAAATTTCCGTTTGAATACAAGTTCCTCTGGCTCGATGGGCGGTACACGGCAAAGCTGAGCAAAGTTGAGCCGAATGTCGCCATCGACGCGGCGAAGTTCGGCCGTCCCACAGTGAAATAGCGCGAAGTCTCCGCCGGCGCGACAGCGCGATCCGAATCCATGGAGCCACGCGGCGAAACCTTCGCCGGCGTTCCAACTGTTCCTTGACAGGCCGGTGAGCGTCGTTTACAACCTGTTGCGAATCGGTCGATTTTGGCATGTCAGATCGGCCGTTTGGAGTTTCGAAGGAGGGTGGCTCATGCGCGGTCTCGCGAGGATTGCCGTCGTGTGCGCGTGTACGGTCGTGGCGCCGGCAGCAGCGTTTGCCCAGGCCACGATCACGGGGACGGTCAAGGACACGTCCGGGGCAGTCTTGCCGGGTGCGACGGTTGAAGCCGCCAGCCCGGCGCTCATCGAGAAGGTCCGATCGGCAACCACTGACAGCGCCGGCCTCTATCGGATCGTCGATCTGCGGCCTGGCACCTACACGCTCACCGTGTCTTTGCCCGGGTTCGCGTCGATCGTGCGCGACGGCATCGAAGTCACCGGATCGGCGACGTTCACGATTCCGTTCGAATTGAAAGTCGGCGCCGTCCAGGAGACCGTCACGGTCACCGGCGCCTCGCCGGTCGTCGACGTGCAGAACACCAGGCGCGAGACCGTGATCAACTCGGCCTCGATCGAGACGCTGCCGGCGACGCGCGCCTACGGGTCGATCCTCAACGCGATGCCTGGCGTGACGGTCGACAACAACGGCCTCGCCGCGACGCCGACCATGACGTTCTTCAGTGCGCACGGCGGCCGCACCAACGAAGGCCGCATGTCGATCAACGGCATGACCGTCGCGGCCGCGTTCAACGGCGGCGGCGTCTCTTCGCTCACCTACGATACGAACAACGCCGAAGAGGTCGTGATGCTCGTCTCGGGCGGTCTCGGCGAGAACGAGACCGGTGGACCGACGATGAACATCGTGCCGAAGTCCGGCGGCAACAAGTTCTCGGGACAGGCGTTCTTCAACACCGCCGGCGACTGGTCGCGCGGCGACAACATCGACGACACGCTGCGCAGCCAGGGCATCACGCGCGGCCCCGGCATCAAGAACGCGTATGACGCGAGCGGATCGATCGGCGGCCCGATCATGAAGGATCGGCTGTGGTTCTACACGACCTACCGCAGCTACGACACGACGTCCGGCGTTTCCGGCATCGGCGTCAACAAGTTTGCCGCCGACGCCTCGCACTGGGACTACGCGCGCGACGACACGGTCGAGCCCAGGCTCGTTCAGGGCCGCAAGATCTGGGCCGTGCGCGGCACCGCGCAGGTGACGCCGAAGAATCGCGTCATGGTGTCGCAGGAGAATCAGTACCGCTGCGAAGGTTCGACGCTGACGCCGAAAGGCTCGGGATGCCGGACGCGCGGCGCCGACTGGATCGCGCTCGGATCGACGACGCAGTCGCCCGAGTCCAACACCGGCTACTTCGACTTCCCGTACTGGGTCACGCAGGCGACGTGGACGTCCACGGCGACCAGCAAGCTGTTGCTCGAGGCTGGCTACTCGCGGTTCGCGTATCGCCACGCCGGCGGACCGGGCCAGGTGCCGCCCGACGGGATCCTGAATCTGATTCCGGTCACCGAGCAGTCGGCCATCGACGGCCATCCCGCGAACTTCACCTATCGCGGTCTCGCTACCTATCTGAACAACTTCGGCAACCCGAACAACTGGCGGGCGTCCGCGTCGTACATGTCCGGCGCGCACAACCTGAAGGTCGGCTATCAGGGCTCGTACCTGGTCGCGGACTCGGAGTTCGACACGAATCAGTCGCAACTCCTCTACCGCGCCAACAATCACGTGATGAACCAGTTCACCTACCGGCTGCCGCAGTTCCAGACCGCCGATCGCACGCAGGTGCTGGCGCTGTTCGCGCAGGACACGTGGACGCGCGATCGTCTGACCGTGCAGGGCGCCGTGCGCTTCGACAAGGCCTCCAGCTTCAGCCCGGCCGAGCACAACGGCACGACGCTGACCTCGCCGTTCAACCCGCAGCCAGTCATCCTGCCGGAGACGCAGGGTGTCAGCTCGTACCGCGACATCTCGCCGCGTGTCGGCGCCGCCTACGACCTCTTCGGCACCGGCAAGACGGCGATCAAGTTCAACTACGGCCGGTATCTGGGTCCGGCGACCAACGACACGATCTACACGCAGAACAACCCGGCGAACGGCATCGTCGGCTACAACACGACCGCGATCAATCGCAGCTGGACCGATACGAACGGCAACTACATCGTCGATTGCGACATCCTGAACCCGAACGCGCAGGTCGTGCCTGGCGGCGACACGTGCGGTGCGCTCACCGGCAACTCGCTGAACTTCGGCAAGACCGGCACTTCGACGCGCGTGAACCCGGCGCTCTTGAGCGGTTGGGGCATTCGTCCGGCCGATTCGCAATGGGGCGTCAACCTGCAGCAGGAGCTCGCGCCGCGCGTGTCGCTGGACCTCGGTTACAACCGGCGGTCGTGGAATCACTTCACGGTGACCGACAACACCGCGGTCGGCCCGAACGACTACCAGGCATGGACGATCACGGCGCCGAAGGATCCGCGGCTTCCCGGCGGCGGCGGCTACCCGATCACGATGTACACCCTGACGGCGGCTGCAGCAGCGCGGCCCGCTGACAACTATGTGACGTTCGAAACAGATTTCGGTCCGCCGCGCATCAACTATTGGCACGGCCTCGATGTCACGGTGACGGCGCGGCTCGCGAGAGCGACCACGCTGCAGATCGGCACGACGACCGGGCGCGCCATCAACGACACGTGCGCCAGCATCGTCAACGTCGACAGCCCGGATCCGCGGTTCTGCCGTCAGGTCGACCCGGTCGAGACGACGCTGCGCGGTCTCGCGTCATACACGATTCCGAAGATCGACGTGCAGGTCAGCGCGACGTTCCGTTCGCAGCCGCCGATGATCTTCCAGGCGAACAACCCGACGATCTTCGTCGGCAATCAGCCGACCGTGCCGGCCACCAGTCCGACAGCCGCGAACTGGAACGTGCCGAACACGGTCGTGCAGAGCCTGCTGGGACGTCTGCCGCCTGGCGGTCTGGCCAACGGCAACACGCTCGTCCCGCTGCTCGACAACACGCTGAAGATCTACCAGGACACGCGCCGCAATCAGCTCGACATGCGCTTCGCGAAGGTGATCCGGTTCAGCGGTCGCCGCCTCGACGTCGGCATGGACCTGCAGAACATCCTCAACGCGAACTACGGCACGGTGTTCGAGTCGCAGTACGACTACGTCGCGCCGAACGGCGGCACGTGGCTCAATCCGACGACGATCCTCGGACCGCGCTTTGCCCGGTTGAATGTGACGTTCAATTTCTAGAGAAGAGAGGAAGCGACCGCTTCGCGGTCGCTTCCTCTCTCGGTGCCGGGACTGGGGACTGGGGACTGGGGGCTAGCTGTATTCATTAGCGCGAAGGCTTCAGCCGAGCGTCAGCCAGCCCCGAGCCCCGAGCCCCGAGCCCCGAGCCCCGAGCCGCGAGCCCCGAGCCCCTAGCCCCGAGCCCCTAGCCTCTGCTCGGTCTCCAGCAGCCGCATGCTGTCCGCCGGATATCGCATCCCGGCTGCAACGCCGATCGGAAACGCTTCGTCCAATTCGGCGACGTCTGCGCGCGTCAGCGCGATCTCTGCCGCCTGCGCGTTCTGCTCCAGATACTGCTGCTGCTTCGTACCCGGGATCGGAACGATGCCATCTCCTTTTGCGAGCGTCCATGCCAGCGCAAGCTGCGCCGTCGTGCAGCCCTTCGCGCGCGCCACGGCATCGAGTCGATCGAAGAGCGCGAGATTGCGCTGCAGGTTGTCCCCTTCGAAGCGCGGCAGCTTCTTCCGCACGTCGTTCGACGAGAGCGCTGCCGTGTCGCGAATCGCCTGGCCGAAGAAGCCGCGCCCGAGAGGGCTGAAGGCGACGAACCCGATGCCGAGGGCACGGCAGGTCGGGAAGACCGTGGTCTCGGGCTCCCGCGTCCACAGCGAATACTCGCTCTGGACTGCGGCGATCGGATGGACGGCGTGCGCCCGGCGCAGCGACTCCGGGCCTGCCTCGGACAGACCGAGGAAGCGGACCTTTCCTTCGCGCACGAGATCGGCCATTGCGCCGACGCTGTCCTCGATCGGCACTTCTGGATCGACTCGATGCAGGTAGTAGAGATCGATGACGTCCACGCCGAGGCGCTGCAGGCTGGCCTCGCAGCACGGCTTCACGCGTTCGGGCCGCCCGTCCACCTCGCTCGCCGGTCCGCCTCCGGGCGGCGGCACGAGACCGAACTTGCTCGCGAGCACGACCTGGCTGCGGCGATCGCGAACGGCGCGGCCGACGAGGACTTCGTTCGCCCCCTTGCCGTAGACGTCGGCGGTGTCAATCAGCGTTACGCCGAGATCGAGCGCGCGATGCAGCGTGCGGGTGGACTCTTCGTCGTCGCCCGGCCCGTAGCTCTGCGACATGCCCATGCAACCGAGGCCGATCGCCGAAACCGTGAGTCCGCCGGACCCGAGCTTTCTCAGCTTCATGGACGTAAGACTACATTACAATTCGCGGCGGTACGCCTATGACCAGAGTGATCGGATTGCTGATGCTCGCCGCTGCAGTCGCGGCGGCACAGGAGCACAGCTACACGCAGGCTGACATCGAGAACGGTTCGCGGCTCTACCAATCGAGCTGCGCCGGGTGTCACGGACCGAACGGCGACATGGTCCCCGGCATCGAGCTTCACCGCGGTCAGTTCCGCCGCGCGACGACGGACACCGAGGTCATCCGCGTCATTCAGTCGGGAATTCCCGGCACGACCATGCCGCCGAGCAGTTTTTCGGAGACGCAGGCCGGATCGATTGTCGCGTTCCTCCGCAGCCGTGCGCCGGCGACGGCGGCCGGTCGCGGTGGTGCGGTGACGATCGCGCGCGGCGACGCGACGCGCGGCAAGACAATCTTCGACGGCAAGGGACGGTGTGCGACGTGCCATCGGGTCAACGGCAACGGACCGCGGCTCGCGCCCGATCTCAGCGAGATCGGCACCATTCGGCCCGCGACGGAGCTGCACGACAAGCTGCTCGATCCGAGCGCGACGATCCGGCCGGGCAACCGCTACGTCGAACTGGTGATGCGCAACGGCAGCAAGGTCAGCGGCCGTCTGCTCAATCAGGACACCTTCTCCATTCAGTTGCTCGACTCGAACGAGCGCCTGGTGTCGCTGTCGCGCGCCGACGTGCGCGACCTCACGTTCGTGAAGAACTCGACGATGCCGTCGTACCGCGACACGCTGACCGGCGACGAGCTCGGCGACGTCGTGGCGTATCTCGTCACGTTGAAAGGGCTCCGTCCATGATGCAAAGGCCGCACGCAGTCGTGCCGCCACGAAGACACGAAGACACGAAGAACGTCTTGTACAAACCAAGCTTCGTGCCTTCGTGCCTTCGTGGCCTCCTTTACCGAGCCGGGATTGCGGTGTCGTTCGCGCTTGCCTCGGTTGCGATCATCAATGCGCAGCAGGTGACCTTCGATCGCATCCTGCACGCCGATCGCGAGCCGCAGAACTGGCTGACCTATTCGGGCAGCCTGTTCGGTCATCGCTACTCGCCGCTGACGCAGATCACGACTGCGAACGTGAAGAACCTCGAGCTGCAATGGGTGTTTCAGACACGGGGGCCGGCCGAGGCGACCGAGAAGTTCGAAGCCACGCCGCTGGTCGTCGATGGCGTGATGTACACGGTGCTCGCGCCGAACCACGTGGTCGCGCTCGACGCGGCGACGGGGCGGATGTTCTGGATGTACTCGCCGCGGCTCTCACCCCTGTCGCGGGTCTGCTGCGGGCGCGTGAATCGCGGCCTGGCGATCCTCGGCGACACGCTGTTCATGGGGACGATCGACGGTCACCTGATCGCGATCGACGCGAAGACCGGCAAGCCGAACTGGGACGTCGCCTTGTCGCGGCCCGAGCTCGGATACTCGCTCACCGTTGCGCCGCTGGTGATCAAGGACAAGGTGATCATCGGGCCGGCGGGCGGCGAATACGGCATTCGCGGTTTCATTGCCGCGTTCGACGCGAAGACCGGCAGGGAAGCCTGGCGCTTCAACACGGTTCCGGGCCCGAGCGAGCCCGGACACGACACGTGGCCGCAGGGCACCGACGCCTGGCAGCACGGCGGCGGTTCGATCTGGGTGACCGGCTCGTACGATCCCGATCTCAACCTCCTCTACTTCGGCACCGGCAATCCTGGTCCCGACTGGAACGCAGATCCGCGCCCGGGCACGAACCTCTACACCGACTCGGTCGTCGCGCTCAATCCCGACACCGGCGAATTGAAATGGCACTACCAGTTCACGCCGCACGACGAGTTCGACTACGACTCGACGCAGGTGCCGGTGCTCGCCGACATCGAATGGGCCGGACGACCGCGCAAGGTGATGCTGTGGGCGAACCGCAACGGCTTCTGGTACGTGCTCGATCGCGCCACC
>DATFXR010000540.1:0-23405 GCA_035315685.1 Vicinamibacterales bacterium
GTCCGCGTCGCGGCGACCGACATGTCGATGTCGAGCTCGCGCACGTCCTGACCGTTGCCGCCGTCGAGGGACACCGTCGTCGTGATCGGCGTCCGCCCGCCCTCGACGTCCACGACCATGCGCGACTGGTTGGGCAGCTGCACCGTCGCCGCGTCGTCGGAGGTGCGGACGATGCCGTAGCCGCGCTGGTCGCCGTCGTAGAAGCGCGCGCCCAGCTTCAGCGGACCGGCGCCCTGGTCGATGACGTTCAGTTCGAAGTCGCCGGTGACGCCGTGCGACGCGCCGATGCCGATGAGCAGGTTCTCGACGCCGGCTTCCACGGCGAAGTCGCGCGCGCCATGCGGCGCGATGAACAGGCGGATTTCCGGCAGGTAGAGCCCGGTCCACGACTCGTCGAAACCGAACTGCGACAGCACGTCGGGCGGCGTCGACTGATCTGAGAGATCGAGCGTGCCGGAGCGGAAGCCGAAGCCGACCACCTGCGACGGCCCGATGAACGCGTACGGCGGATCCATCCGGATCAACTCGGCGACGGCGATGTCGCCGGGATCGTCGAGGCCGCTGGCGCCGGCCGACAGCAGCGTCGCCGTGATCGGATCCATGTTGGCGCTGCCTTGGGCCAGCCGGAACTTCAACCGCGGCAGCGTGATCTTGACCTTTTCGTTCTGCGGGTCGGGGACGAGCTGGCCGTTGGGATCGCGCTTGGCGCCGCGCAGGAACGGCGGCCGCAGCACCACGCCGGTGAGCAGCAGGTCGAGCGTGAAGCCGGTGGTCGGATAATCCGATGGCGGCGCGTCGCCAGGAACGTTGTCGTACGCGCTGAGCACTTGTCCGGTGTTGCCGAGCGCCGCCTGGCCGATTGTCGCCGCCGCGGTCGCGACCTTCTGCGACGCGACGCGCGGCACTATCAGCTCGAAATCGAGCTTGGTGTCGCGAACGTCGATCCACGGATCGCGGCGGGACGCGTCTTGCTCCGGATGGTTCTCCGCGTTGGCCCAGGTGAGGGCCATGTTGCTCGGGTCGATCGAGAGGTTGCCTTCGAAGTCGACGGTGCCGCGAATCGTGATGCCGTTTTCGTCGCGGGCAATCTCGTGCCACGCGACCCGCAGCACGTCGAGGACTGCATGCCACTGGCCGAACGTGTCGCCTTGAAGAACGTACGGCGAGACGAGATCGACGAGAGAAAGCTCGAACGCCACGGCAGTCTGCGCCTCTTTGAGCAGTGCGCGTTCAGACGGCGAGCCCGCGATTCGTGTCGGTCGGTTCGACTACTCGGGAGATTGAGGGTCACCGCTGACGCGCAATTGCGGCGGGAGTCTACCATCGGCAGATCGCTGCGCTTGCACAAATCTTACAAATTTACCAAATTGGTACATCCACCGGCAGCGACAATGCCGTCGTCGGTTTCGATGAGCGTGTCGGCGGTGAAGACCGAAAAACGCGCGTCTTCGATGTGCGCTCTCGTTTGTCACAATCAGGATCGCGCACCGTCTCCGAGTTGATTCACGACGCGATAAACCGGCACAAATTGTCGAGCTGTCCACACGGACATTGTGCACTGTCGCACGAGAGCGACCGAGGTCGCGACACGCGAAGGCTGACCGTCCGGCCGAATGATGCCGCAGTCGCGCCAGCGAACCGCGGCGTCATTCCGCGCGTTGAAGAGTCAGCGCCGGCGGGTCACACACTTCGACTGGTGATTCGATGACGTGCCGGCGGTCGACACGACGCTGAGTGTCGAGCGTCGGATACTTGTTCAGGTAGTAGGCGAGCGCGCGCGGCGTGATCCCCATTGCCTGTGCCGCCTGCCGTTTCACGACCGTCATTTCCAACGCTCGACGAATCGTTTCTTGTTCGATCCACTCGACGTTGTGGCGGAGGTTCAAGGAAGGAGCGACCGCCGAACGGGGTCTGGTGCTCCCCAGCACGATCGCCGTCCTGGTAATCCACGTGCCGGTGCTCAGGACTACGGCCCGCTCGATCGCATTCTCGAGTTCGCGGATGTTGCCAGGCCAGGGATGACCGACCAGGCGAGAGACGGCGCCCTCGTCCAGACCGGCGATCGCCTTGCCGATCCGGCGCGCGTGCTTCTCGACAAAATGCGCCGCGAGCAAAGGAATGTCCTCGGGGCGATCGCGGAGCGGCGGCAATTCGATGCGGATGACATCCAGCCGGTAATACAAGTCTTCCTGAAAGAGACCCTGCTGGACCATCTCGACCAGGTCTCGATTCGTCGCGGCGATCACCCGAACGTCGACGTGCTCGGCGCGTTCCGAGCCGAGCGGCTCGATCTCCCGTTCCTGCAGGACGCGCAGCAGCTTTGCCTGCAAGGTCACGTGCATCGTGCCAATTTCATCGAGAAAGATCGAGCTCCGGTTCGCGAGCGCGAACTTCCCGCGTTTCGAACCGGCTGCACCCGTGAAGGCGCCCCGCACATGCCCAAACAGCTCCGACTCCAGCAAGGTGTCCGGAATGGCGACGCAGTTGACCTTGATGAACGGCATCTCGGCTTGAGCGCTGCGATCGTGCACGGCGCGTGCGACCAGCTCTTTGCCGGTGCCGGTTTCGCCGGTGATCAGGACCGTGCTCTTGGTCCGCGCAACCCGCTCGATCCGATCGATGACCGCCGCAATCGCCGGACTGCGGCCGACGATTCCATGCCGGTCGTTCCAATCCTGACCGACGCTTCCAGCCAGCGGTCGACGACTGGCTCTCACAATCTCCACGGCCCCTCCTTCTCGAAGCGTGACCCTTTGAAGATAGGAGAGCCGCGGTCCGTGGGCGTGGTCGTTCGAGTGACGATGGCGGTCCTATTTTCGTGACTGCCGACTCTTGACGACTCCGCACCACGCGGGCGGCGGTATTCAGGGAGTGCGCCAGGCAACTTGCCGCGTAATGCGTTACGCATCAGGGAATGGGTCCGCCCGCGGCTGTCGATTCATTTCAACAGGTTGCGGGTGGCCGTCTGCTTGCTGACCATGGTTGCCGTTGGCAAATTCTTTCACCATTGAATTCGATCACAGGAGCTGAATCATGAAGTACCTCAACGCGTGTGCGCTCGTAATCTCTCTGGCGACGGTCGCCGCGTGCAGCAGCAATTCGCCGGACGCGCCGTCGGGAAATGCGAATGCAACGCACACTTTCACGGCCACGCTGAGGCCGTCGGAAGAAGTGCCGCCGGTGACCGGTACGGAGTCGGCAGGCGGCGGCACCGTGACCATCACACTCGCTGCCATGAACGACTCGTCCGGGAATATCACGTCGGCCACAGCGGCGTTTGCGGTGAATCTCACCGGCTTTCCGGCCGGCACACCGATCAACATCGCGCACATCCACCAGGCGGCGGCCGGTCAGTCGGGAAACGTGGTGGTGAGCACCGCAGTCAATCCGGGCGAGGTGAATCTGACGAACGGGAGCGGCTCGTTCAACAGAAACGGGATCGCGGTGCCGCCGGAGATCGCCAGCCAGTTGCTGAGCAATCCGGCCGGCTTCTATTTCAATGTTCATTCGACTCTGAACCCGGGCGGCGTCGCGCGCGGTCAGCTGGTCCGCGTCCAGTAGACGGTCCCTTTTCGAAGTGCTGCGGACCGGCCGCGTCGACGCCTCACGGCCGGTCCCGACACGATTCGATCTTCATCGATCACAGGCAGGTCGCGACCGGAGGCCGCGATGGAACATATTGGAATTCTTGGGACGGGCCGGATGGGTGTCCGCCTGGCGCTTCTCTTCGCGCACGCAGGAAACAACGTCGTGCTCGGCTCGAGAAACCTGGCCAGAGCGAACCGGGTCGTCGAGCGGCTGCGCGAGCCCCTGATTCGAGCCGGATCGTACGAGGCAGCGGCCGCTCAGCCCGTCGTGCTTCCGGCCATCCAGGTGCGTTACGGTCTGTTCGACATCTTGGAGCTCTATCGCCCGTTCCTCGACGACAAGCTCGTCGTCGACATCTCGAACCCCTTCAACGTCGACTACTCCGATTTCATCCTGCCGTGGAACACGAGCAGCGCCGAACAGCTGCAGTTCCGCTTTCCCCGCTCAATCATCGTCGGCGCGTTCAAGAACGTCTTCTGGGAAGTGTTCGACGCGCCGCGGTTCGACGGCGAGACACTGAGCGACATCTTCGTGGTCGGCAATGACGAGGCGGCGAAGCAGCGGTTCATCGCGCTGTGTGCCGGTTCCCCGTTTCGCTACATCGACGCCGGCAGGCTCCGGAACGCCCGAACGGTCGAACGCATGACCCTGCTCATCGGAGAGCTGGGAGTCCGCTATGGGTTCTTCCCGCGCATGAACTACAAGCTGCTGGGCGGTCCCTGGACCCCCGGGCAGGCCGACCGGCTGGCCGCGATTATCAACGAGCGGAGCCACTGACGGATGACACAACGCGACGGCTCCTTGCTTACAGTTCCACCTCCAGTTCCTCCTCCAGAACGCGACGGACGGCGGCGGCGTCGAGCAACGCGTCCCGGAGCGGCTCGCCGGGTTGAAAGGTCTCGGCGAGCGAGGCGATGTGGGCGCGGGCGCTCGCACGGTGCGCGGCGGCCATGTCACCGCGACCTGTTCTCCGGTGGAGTTCCCACGCCGTGCCATGCACCCGCCACGCGGACGTCGGCGTATCGGTGGATCTCAGCGCGACCAGGGCATGATCGATGGACTGCCGGGCGTCGCTCCAGTTCGATTCGGCGATCGCCACCTGCGCGCGCGTTTCCCACGCCAGCGCCTGCAGATTCGGATCGGCTGTTGCGCACGCCGCGTCGGCCAGGCCGTCCGCCTCACGCCGTGCGTTCGCGAAATCTCGCGATTGCAGCCATGCGCGAGTCAGCCCGACGTGCGCGTGCAGCCGCCAGTACCAATGCAGGAAGAACTTCGGCGTCTGCATCGGATCCATGACGTGCTCGAAGCATCGCCGCGCCTCGTCGTGGCGCCGCCGATCGAGGGCTTCGAAGCCGGCGGCCAGCCGGCCGATGGCCTGTGCCTGACCCGTCGGGTAGACGCTGCGGCGCATGAGCTCGTCGCACACCCGCTGCGTCCCCGCGTAGTCCATGGCCAGCGTCCGCAGCCACGCCTCCCGATACATGAACAGCCAGGGATCGCTGCCATTTCTCTCGGACGTCTCCTCGTTGGCCCGAATGATGCGCAGCACGTCGCCGAATCGGCCGAGTTGCAGCAAGGCCAGAATCTGCGCGCTCAGCGCCAGCAGATGCATGATCACGCTCGTCGGTTCGTTGATTGTGGCGATGCCCGCCTCGGCCGCCCTGGCCGCGTCGAGGGCCCACCTCGATTCGCCGTGCAGCGCCTGAAGATGTGCGTAGATCACGTCGTCGTACCCGGGCGCCGTCCTGTCGCCCTTGGGATGAACAATCTGGTGGGCGGCGTGGCAGACGTGCGCATCCTCCACGCGCCACGTGTCATAGAGAAGACGCGTGCCCGCGGCGAGGAGGTTGACACGCGCGTGCATCAGCGGATCGTCGAGTCCGGCACTGGCTTGCGCGGCCTCCTGGAGAACGGCGATCGCGCGGTCGGGATCGAGCAGCCCGAGCGGGCGGGAAAGATAACACTGGGCTTCGACCTGAGCGGTAGTGATGCCGGCCCGAGTGGCGAGCGTCGACGCGGCTTCGAACGCCGCGGCCGATTCGACCATCGCGCCAAGCGCGTAATGCGCATCGCCAATCCGCTCGAGAATCTGCATCTCGAGGGGCGCCCGGTGATCGGCAGGCAGCCGAGGCACGAGATCGACGGCGTGCTGGAGAACGTCGAGCGCGTCACGAACGGCGAAGCGACGCGCGGCATGTCCGGCCGCGTCCATCAGGTAGCGGATCGCCGGTTCGTAGTGATGGGCCTTCTCGAAATGGAGGGCGAGCTCCGGCGCCAGCGCGAGCGTCCGTAGCCCGAACAATGTCTCGAGACGCTCCGCGATCAGGCGATGCAGCTTCGAGCGGCTCACATCTGACAGCCGACCGTAGACCGCCTGGCGGTACAGCGAATGCTGGAATTCGTAGTACGCCGATATCGTCCCGTCGGCCAGTTCTCCGATTCCCGCCGTCCGAATGAACGCGCGCCGCTCGGCGAGCTGCTCACACAGCTGCTCGACATCGTCCAACTCGGCCGATCCGCCGGCAACCGTCCACGCCGGGAAGCGTTCTCCGATCGCGCTGGCTTTCCTCAGCGCATGCTGTTCCGCGCCCGTCAAGCGATCGAACTGCTCGTTCAGCATCTCCTGGAGCGACGGCGGCACGCCTGGTTCGATTCGATCGACCGGCACGGCCAGCCGCCACTTCTGGTTGTCTTGCGTGACGACTCCGCTGGCCACCAGGTCACGGACGAGCGCCGCCACGAAGAGTGGATTCCCGCCCGAGTGTCGATGGATGGGGCGGGCAAGATCGGCCGCGAAACTGGCGCCGCCGAACTGCAGCGAGAGGTACTCGGATACTTCGGCGGCCTCGAACTCCTTCAGCGGAATCTCGCCGCACAGCTCGCGAATCGCAAGGTCCTGCCGCAAACGGCCGATCGCGGTCTGAGACGCAGTGGCTGGAGCACGAAGGGTGCCGACGAGGAGCACCTGCGCGCGACCCTGACGCCGACCGAACGTCGAGATAAAGTCCAGCGTCGAGAGATCCGCCCAATGGAGGTCTTCGAGAACGAGGATGAGTGCGTGGTCGGCGGTAATGGATTCGAGTGCGTCACAGACTTCGCGAACCATGCGCTCGCGAGTCATGCCGACCGTGTCACGCTGGAGCGCCGCGCGCTGCTCGGCCTTCACGAGCGACGGAAACTGGAGCAGCCATGTCGGCGCCCGTGTCGCCAACGCGCGGACGAAACGCCCGTCGTCCGACGCCCGAAGCAACTGATCGATGGCTTCGAGGATCGGATAGTACGCTTCCTGGCCGCCGAATCCCTCGATGCATTGACCGCGCGCGATCCGCAGATCCGGCAGCAGACCGGCCCGCTGAACGAACAGGTCGACGAAGGTGGTCTTCCCGACGCCAGCCTCCCCGCTCACGAAGACGACTTGCCGCTCGCCTCGCATCGCGCGTTCGAGATGGCGGTCGAGTCGGGCGCGGGCCGCCTGTCGATCCACGAACGGTTTCGCCGCGGCGAGAGGTTGGCCGGCCGAGACTGGGCGATCGTCGGTCACCGGTGCGACGAACTGGTACCCACGCTTCGGAAAGGTTCGAATGAACTCCGGATTGTCATGCCGGTCGCCGAGAACCTTCCGGATTCCCAGGATGTACTTCTTGACGACTTCATGGTTGACGAAGCTGTCGGTCCACAGCGCTTCGAGGATCTCTTCCTGTGTAACGAGCCGGTCGCGATGGTCGACCAGGTATCGCAGCAGGTCGAAAGCCTTCGGGGTGAGCGAGACGCGTTCGTCCCCGCGCCACAGGCACTGATTGATCGTGTCGAGCCTGAACGCGTGGAACTGCTTCATCGTGGCGGGCTTGCTGACCGGGTGAATCCGTCGCTGTTGCCTATTGTAATCCGCGACATGCTCTCGCGCCCGCCGGATCGGTTCGTGGCTCGTCGTGTCAGAGCAGAGGAGCATCGAGACCAACGGACGGCAGGGGCGTCGCGAAACCTCCGACTCGGTGCTCGAGATGCGGTTCGATAATCGGAGGCGGAATCCGGCGGACCGATTGTCAGAGGATGCTCGACGATCTGCCGATCGTGCCGAGGGAACGCTTCGTGCTGAGCGCGTCGCGAAGCGCAGCCGGATCCGCGGTCCCGCAGGCGCCAGAGCAGGACAACGTCGAATCGTCACCGCGGCGCCCGGACAGACGCCGCGGTGGTCCGACCTGTCATCCGATCGTCGTTCAGTTGTTGTAGCGCACCAGTGTGAAGTTGCCCTGCGCGGCGACTGTCGCGACAATCTTCCCGTCCGGCTGTACGACAACGTTCGTGAACTCGTCGTAGTCGTAGGGGCCCTGGAAATCGACGGTCACTTTACCGCCTGTGCCGAAGCTGGCGTCGAGCGTCCCGTTGCTGATGTATCGCGCCAGTCCGGAGTGGAAGCCTCCATTGAAGTACGCCCGCCCGGCCGCGACAATCCTCCCGTCGGGCTCCACGGCAAGAGACGCCGCGTAGGCAAGGGAGAAGCCCTGGTCAGCGATTCCGAAATCGGTGGTCACGATGCCACCCTCGCCGAAGCTGTCGTCGAGCGTGCCGCTGCTCGTGTAACGCACCAGCGCGAAGCCCAACCCTCTGACGACATTGCCCTGGCCGGCCACGACGATGGTTCCGTCCGGCAGTGCAGCAACGGAAAACGCCACGTCATTGCGGCTTCCGAAATCCGTGGTCACCTTGCCGCCCGTGCCGAAGCTCCAGTCGAGCGTGCCATCGCTCTCGTAGCGCGCCAGGGCGACGTCGAAGCTGGTTCCGTCGATGAAGGCCTGCCCCGCCACGACGATCTTGCCGTCCAGCTGGACGGCAACCGCATTCCCGAAGGCATAGGAGAAGCCCTGCTCGAAGTGGCCAAAATCGGTGGTCACTTTACCGCCGGCGCCGAACGAGTCGTCGAGCGTGCCGTCGGCGTTGTAGCGCACCAGCGCGAAGTCCTCTTCGCCCTCGATGTTGGCGACGCCCGCGACGACGATCTTTCCGTCCGGCTGCACGGCAACCGAATACGCCTGGGCACTGACTTCTCCAGGCGCAATCCCGTCGGGGCTGTTTTCGAATTTCGTGATCACCGTGCCACCGGTGCCGAAGCCGGTGTCGAGCGTGCCGTCGCTGTTGTAGCGCGCCAGTGCGAAATCGTTGAAGAAGTCGCCCAGCGATCCGCCCGCCAGGACGATCTTCCCGTCTGACTGGAGGGCAAGTGCAGTCGCGCTCTCATAGCGGCCCCCCAAATCGGTGGTCACGAGGCCAGCCGAGCCGAAGCTGGTGTCGAGCGTGCCATCGCTGTTGTAGCGCGCCAGCGCGAAGTCTACCTGTCCATTGACGACCGCTGCTCCGGCCGCGACAAGCTTCCCATCAGGCTGGACCGCGGCGGCACCCGCTGACGAAGGGGCTGCGAAACTGGCGGTCGCTTTTCCGCCTGTGCCGAAGCTGGCGTCGAGCGTGCCGCTTTGCGTTTGTGCGTGGACGAGTGTTGGGGCAAGCGCTATCGCCAACGCCGCCAGTGCGCGCACTGGTGTGAATACGATTTGCCTGGACGTCTTGTTTTCCTGCTGCATCAGTCTGCTCCGTACGCGTACCGCGTGTGAGAGAAAGCGACGAGAACCGAACCAGTGGTACGAACCGATCCGCACCACGAGAGTACGGGCACGAAGCAGGCGCGTGGGTGACGAGCCGGTCCTTTTTTGGTGACCTTCCGGCGCGGCCTACACCATCCGGCCGCCAAAACTCCGGCCTGTTGGTTTTTTCTGTGAATTCCTTACTCGATGTCTGGGATTTCGCGTACATGCTCTCCGCCGCTTGCTCTGCGCTCTCGCTGCCGGTTCGCATGCAGTGCGGGAGAGCAAACAAGCGGTCGCAACGCACGGCGGAATCGTATTTTCAAGGGAGCCCGTACGAGTTCGGTCGGACGAGTTAACGTGGAGCTGAAGCCTGTCGCGGCCGCCCACATAGCAGCCCGCCAGGCCCGTCAGGTTCTCCTACTGCTGCTGTGAATCATCATCCGACCTGTCCAGCGGCAGCGCGAAGACGCCGAGAGCCGCTGCATCGAAGCGCTCGGGTAATGCGTGACTCATCGCGTCAGGATTGTCGCGCAGGTGCGATTCGGTGAGCGGAATGAGGAAGTCCAAACACCTCGCGTCGAATGGCGCCAACGAGGCGTTCGCAAAATGAGTTTGCCAGCGGCGCCTGGAACGGCGTGCGGAGCACCGTCAGACCCATCGCCGCCAATTGATCGCCATCGCCAGAGCAACCGCAACGCCCTTCGATGCCAGCGAAATCAGCGTGTCCGGCTTGACGATTACCGGACTTGGCGCGGGCACGGCAGACCGGGTCACGGATCGCCGGTCCCGCGCGCTGACAACTACGGTTTGAATTGGATTCCCGGAAGCTCTTTCGTCCCCTCCAGCCGGACGGCGTCAAGGCTGTTCGGGTCGAGTCCCAGCAGCGACAGAATGGTGGGAGCCACCTGCCTCGTCTCGACAGGGGTCCCGAGCGTCCTGGCTTTGATGTTTGGATTCGAGACGAGCACCACGACCTCCACGTCGTTCGGCGCAAAGCCACCGTGCTCCGCCTGCTTCTTCAGGCTTCCCGTGTACACCACGCCCTCCTCAGGCTGCACGATGATGTCCGGTGTGCGAGGGTCGCCGCCAGCGGCAGGCAGACCGGGCTGGTTGAACATCCGCTCGAGCGAGCGGCCCGCCAAGATCTGGTCGATCCCCGCCGCCTCCGCGTTGCTCTGCAGAATATCGACCGCGGCATTCGTCTGGCCTGAGTCGGTGAGCCACAACAGCGAGATGTCATCTTCGGTCGGGCCGATTTGGTTGATCTCGGAATCCGGCAAGAACGCGGGCCCGAGCAAGCCCGAGGGGGGCGTCCCGTTGTTCAGCGGGGCGTGTCCAGGAATTGGGAAGAACCTACTCGGATCGATCGGGGACTGACCGTGTTTGGCGGTGACGATGATTGCCGTCGAATCGTACAGCCGCTGGCGCTTCAGTTCTGCGACCATCTGTCCAATCGCGGCATCCACGAACGTGATTTCCGCCAGCAGGTTGGCGCTGGGTGTACCCGCCGCATCGGTATAGCCGCCCTTCACTCCGTTCTCAATCAGCTTTTGCCCGACGCTCACGGCCTGGAAGTTCATGCCGAAGATGCTGGGGACGGGCGCGTCATGGTCGCCGAGGTGCGTCTTCCCATCAATCCAGTGCAGGACCGCATTGACCTTGAGTTGGTCATAACAGCGGATGTTCCGAAAACTGCCGGTCCAGTCGCCTCCATTCGGGTCCGGTGTCATGCAGTTGTCCTGTGCCGCCGTGTGGATGGGCAGCGGGATGACATCCGAATTCACATCGGGCGAGTAATAATCGTCGACATTATCAGGGGTCGGCGTGCCGGTCGGCCCTGACACGGCGGCGTAGACCGCGTGCTTGTCAGACCACGCAGTGCGGAGATGGTGAGCGTGGAGCACGCCGTAAACCGTGTTGGTCCGAAGGAAGTTCCAGGGATAGACCGGCGCACAATGTGCGAACGGATCGCGCGGCAGTCTTGACGGTTTAATGGACCGGAAGTCACCGTCGATCGGATTGGTGTATGGAAACCCGCCACCGAGTTGGGACTGGTCGATGTCCACGCCCTCTTCGTATTCAGTGCGGGTCCCGTTCACCACGCCTTCGTGACACAGCCCCGGCGCGCCAGTCAGCCCATTGCCGGTCGTCTCGGCAGGAGGCGCCAGGACGCGGTCGTACGCCACGTCGTAATACGCGCCCGTCGATGTCGGCGTGCCGCCGGTCACTATCGCCATCAACCCCGGGAACGAGTCAGACGGCTTGGAAGCGGACGTGTGCTTGTAGCTCACTCCGACCTGACCGACCAGCGCCAGGTTCGGGCAGGTCCCCGCCGCGACGCAGTTCGTGTAATCCAACGCGTGCATCCCATCGATACTGATGAGCAGCACATGGCGAATCGTGGAATCAGCTGATGGGCGCACCGCGGTCAACGCACACAACGCGATCGCCATAGCACAGATCCGGATCCTTCCCAGGTTGTATGACATCAGCACCTCCTCTAAGACCTCATTGGCCGGATGACTCAGGCAGCAAGCAGCGACGCTGACGGAGGGCCGAGTGTAGGCCGACCGTGTGACGTTGGGGCGACCTTGCGGCGTCCTTCTACTCTCAACTTCTTTATGGCCTACGAGTCACTGTGGACGTCCCGGGCAAAACGAGGTATCGCCAACCTCCGTCGTCAGCGGGTGGAGGTCTCGCGGCCGGTAGAAGTCTCGCGCCAGCTGCGGACTAATTTATTTCGCTCTTGTGGCTGGACACATTTCATCGCGTCACGTGACGACCTGTGGACGCAAACTGCAGGACGAGCCTCGCCGCGCTGTAGTTCCTGATAAACGGTTCGCTCCGCGCTAAGTGGATAACGCGCACACGAGCGCTGACGTGGCCGTCGACATGCCAGCCTCCTTCAGGCTGGCTCGACCTGCGTTCAAGGACGTCCACCAGCCCGCAGCTTCGTTGTCGGTTCTGAAGCAGGGAGTCGCTGGAGTTGCGTGAACGGTCTTGGTTCAGTTCACGCCGTCATTTGATCAATCGACTCGCCACTCGAGACATTGAGCCTGTAAAGCAATCTCGGGTTACCGCGAGATGGGTGCGCGTCGTGCTGGTGAATTGAGCAGTCACCGATTCGGGCGACGCGAAATCTGGCGTGGCAGCGGTCGATCGGTGTGTGCGCCATCGTGAGTCTCCGCAGTGGAGGTGCATTCTGTTCACGATGGCGGTTTCAACAGATGGGCAAGCTCGTCGTGTCCCCACCGGGCGGACTGCCGAAAGCTGGACGGAGACTGTGCGTACATCTGCCGGAACGCGCCACTGAAATGACTGTGGCTGGAGAAGCCCAATTCCAAGCTGAGCGCAGTCAGATCGTCGCACTCTGGCAGCAGATCCAACGCACGCGCGAGTCGCAGGCGCAGCTGATAGCGATAGAGCGGCACGCCTTCCACCAGCTGGAACAGCTGAGTGAGATACACGGGAGACACGCGCACTTCGGCCGCAACGTCCGCGAGGGTCCAGCGCCGCGCGAGGTCGCTCGCCAGCACCAGCTTCGCGCGATCCACCAGTCGCTGGCGTCCCGTGCTGGCGCCCGGGTGGTGCGCGGTTCGGCGCCCGAGCGCGCGCCGCACCAGGTTCAGCGCCAGGCTTTCGACTTCAAGCGGCTCCGCGATCTGCCGGCGAAGGCGATGGCGCAAGAGCGCGATGAGCGCCTGCGTCCGCGCATCGATGCGCACGCGCGGCGGACGGAACATCAGACCGGGATTGTGGCGCAGCAACTCTCGCGGGGTGAGCTCGTACAGCTGCGGTTCGGCGATGATCAACGTGAGGCTGGCATCTCCGCCCGCAACGGGATGGCTCACGCGATAGCCCTGATAGGCGTTGAAGAACAGGGCCTGGTTGGCGTCGGCGACCGCCTGATCGCGTCCCACGTGTCTGACGTAGACGCCTCGGTACGGAAACACGAGCTGCGTGCTGGTCGTCCACTCTTCGGGACTCTCGTGTCTGCAGGTTCCGCGGCAATGGGTATCGCGGACCGTGATCGTGCGCGATCCGTAGAGCGTCTCCGCAACGATTTCCGGCACGCCTCGATTTGACCACGTTCGAGGGATGCCGTCTACCTCACACACCCCAGAGACGAATGGCTTCTTCCGCGATCAGGTCAGGCATCTCCTCCGGAAAAAAGAGCTTGGCCCCCGGTACGCGGCGAATGCCTCGGGAGTTCCGCAACCGCTCATGCAGATATTCCGGGCTTTTCTGCGAGAAGATGGTGTCCGCCGTGCCCCAGACGATTCGTACGGGAAGCGTCCACGACACCAGGCTGGATTCCAGGCCTGCCAACGGGTTTGGCGCGAGACCGATCGCGTACGCATTCGTCAGCGCTTCACGCGCTGGAGAACTGACCAGCGGGCCCAAGTACACGTCAATGGCGTCATCGGTGAGATGTGCCGGATCCTCGTAGCACAGGCCACCCAGACCCTCGGCGGAACGCGCGAGGACCTTGTCCGCCAGCCAGGGCGATAGCCACTCGTCGGCATATCGCCCCGCGTGCGCCAGCTCGATGACGGGCAGGACGGCGGCGGGCGGACTGTCAATCTCGGTATCGCAGTTGGTGAGCAGCAGCGAGCGCACGCGCCCTGGATGCCTTGCCACCAGTAGCTGCGCGATCGCGCCGCCGCTGTCGTTGGCGATCACGTCGACCATCCTGATCGATAACCGATCGAGGAATTCAGCGATCATCGCGACCTGCGCATCAGGCGCGACGCTGTGGCCTGCCGCCACCTCTGTGTAGCCCAGCCCCAGGAAATCGGGCGCGAGACAGCGGCGATGTGCCGAAAGCCGGGGAATGACACCCCGCCACTGAAAGCTGTTCAGCGGAAACCCGTGCAGCAGCAGCGCCGCGGCGGGCTGTCTTCCCTGCTCAACATACGCGATGCGGCCGTGCGTTGTCGCAGCAAACCGCCGCATGGAGGAGAATTGTGGTGCGCTCAGATCCCGCACCACCTGCCCGTGTGCACCACCCGTATCGAGTACGCGTAGGGCAACGGCCCCGACACCCATTTGAAGAAACTGCCGTCGATGCATCTCGCTGTCATTAGGCCACCGGTGCTCGCCTGGTCGCTGTCGAATTCTTTAGCGATCTGCCAAACATTTCGATAGCCGTGGTTTCCAGAGCAGGTCGCTGCCCGTTCGCTCAAAGAGGCGAGCTGGAACGCGTCGGTCAACCTCGAACTCGCGGACGTGCGTCGATTCAAGAATGGCAGCGTCGTGGTCAAGTACCACCCTCAATATCCACGTCAGTCCCTTTGAAAGATCGTCGAGGCGCATCAGAGCCAGCCGGCCTCCTCCGCGATCCGTACCGCATCCATGCGATTGCGGGCCCCGAGCTTGCTGATCGCGTTCGAAAGATAATTGCGGACCGTTGCCGGTGAGAGATTGAGAAGAGACCCGATCTCTTCGGTTGATCGACCGGACGTGGTGGCGCGCAAGACGTCCGTCTCGCGATCCGTCAACGGGTTCGCGCCGGTTTCGACCGCCACAGCCACGAGTTCCGGGTCGAGCACGCGCCGGCCGGCGGCGACCGATCGGATCGCGACTGCAAGCGCGGGAGCAGGTGCGTCCTTCAACAAAAAGCCCTTCACGTGCACCTTGAGCGCGCGAAGCAGATTGCCGGGCTGGCTGAGCCCGGTCAGGACCAGGGTCTGGCATGACGGCAGCTTTTCGCGCAGAGATGCGGCGGCGCTCAACCCGTCGAGACCGGGAAGGTCGATGTCGATGACGGCAACGTCCGGACGTGCCTTCAGGGCCGCGTCGACGATCGTGTCGCCGCGGTCCAATTCGGCGACGACATCCAGGTCCTTCTCGAGACGCAGCAGCGCGACCAAGGCGCCGCGGATCATGTGCATGTCCTCCGCGATGAGCACCTTGATCACCGAACCTCCTCCGGGACGTCGACGGTCAGCAGAAAGCTCCCGGGGCCAACCGAGCGTCCTCGCGCCGTTCCGGAGAGTTCTGCCGCGCGTGTGACCAGCCCGCTCAACCCGTGTCCACCGGCGGCCACGACGCCCGCCCCGTCATTCTCAATCTCGAGACGCCATTGACCAGCCGCGCGACCGATGAAGATGGCGCATGCGCGGGCCGAGCTGTGTCGGACCACATTGGTCACCCCCTCGCGGACTGCCCAGGCAAACAGTTCATCCACCTTCGGCGGAAGAGTCTCGACAGGCTGTGTGACTCGCGGCTCGATTCCGACCGCCGCGAGTATGTCGGTACAGCGATCGATCTGTGATGCCAACGACACGACCGGCTCACGACGCGTGACCTCACGCAAATCGCGGAATGCGGCGCGAGCGACGGACACGAGGCTCTGGATCTCTTCATCGGCTCGTGACATCTGCTGGCGCTCGATCAGCCGCTGAGCCAGTTCGCCTTTCAATGCGACAGCCGACAGCGAGTGCCCGAGCAGGTCGTGAAGATCGCGCGAGATCCGAAGGCGTTCGCGTTCGATCGCGAGGTCCGCGAGCTGCGTCCGCGTCCCGCGAAGCTCGCTGGCCAGCCACACGAGACGCGCTGCTCCATAAAGGCTTCCGCCGCCGGTGAGCCAGATGAATGCGCCGTAGACGATATTCAGCGGCACCTGTGGGGCTGGCAAGCCGGCGAGGCCGAGGCTCGTCCCATTCCAGACGGCGATCCCAACGGCATCGGTCACCGCTGCCGCGAGCGCCACTCGTCCCGGCAAGAGTATCAGCAGCGACGCGATGAGGTACCAATGCAACGTCAACCATCGGTGCGTGAACAGCGGAAGTGGCAGGTAGGTAATGAAGAGCAGAAGAACGAGCGTCAATTGCCACTGTCGGGGTCGAACACCATCGGCCGCCCCCAGACTGTGACGAGCCTGGATCACACCCGCCGCCAATACGAACGGCAGGGCGATCCATCGATGGCCCTCAGCGTCGCCGAGACCGAGGCCGGCGATCGCTTGAGCCGCCGTAAACCAGACGAACGGGAGGTGCATGGCGAGAAGAAGTCCGCGCGGCTGGAGAACGTGCCTGAAGATGTTCATGGCGTCATCTCCACGCGCAGCTGTCCGGCCTCGTCGAGCGCCACACGGATCACGCGCTCGGTCGTGTGATCGTCGTGTTGAAGGGCACGTACGACGGCCGCCCGGATCGCGCCCCTCGCAACGGTCTCCGCGGCATCGACCGGCACGTTCCGCGCGACGACCACACGGCAGGTCGACCCAGCGGCCTGCAAGAGTGACAACGCGGCGTCGAGTTCGGCGCGCAGCGAGGCCGTTCGATAGCCGCCAGCGATCCGGCGCGCGTCCGCGAGTGCGCGTCGTGAGCCCGCGACCAGGGCGCGCAGCGCTCCCGACGCGCGCGCAGGATCGTCACGCCCGGCCAGCCGCGCGAATTCACCGTCTGCGATGACTCGCTGGAGCGCCACTTCCAGGCCGCTGCGGAGCTCCGCTTCAATTCGAGACCTGGTCTCGATTACCGCCCGCGATTCGAGCGCGGAGCGCGCGGCCTCCAGCTGCCGGATCGTCGCAACGAGCTGTATCGGGACGTACAAGGTCACCGTCCGCCACGCTATAACTGACACGAAATACCAAACCGAAAAACTCGTCGTCGAATCGAATCCGGTCCGCCACGTGTGCAGCGTCTGCCCGAAGAACAGGGGTGACAGTGCGATCGCGGCCACAACCGACGGCGCAGCGGGGCCGCGGACGACGATGAGCACAGAAACGGCCAGGGACGCCAACTGCATGGCCCAAAAACGGCCGACGAGGATCGCCGCCGCCACGTTGACGATCGCGAGGGCGCCCAGCGTCCACGCGCCCGCCCGTGGCCGCTCGCCTTTGAGGCCGAACGTCACGTGCCGAAGATGCAGTGCAATCGTCGCCGCCGTTGCGAGGGCTGCATACCGAAAGGATCCCGGGTCGGCTACCAGGGCCTCCCTCCACAGCTCGATCAGAGACACGAACCCGTTCACGACGATGGCGCCAGCGACCGCAAGGCGAAGGATGCTTGCCGTTGCGACAAATGGCGCCGCACCCACCGTTTCATGCGGCCACGTCATGCCGCGGTCGCGACGTTGAAAAAGCCCGCTGCCGCTCATTGCGTCGGGTGAGAAACAGCCGAGGGAGACGGAGAGAGCGCTGGCCACTGGCGCGAGTGTCGACCGTGTGCCGTCCGTCCGCAAGAGATCGGTGTCATCAACCTGCGATGACACCTGTCACGAAAAACTGACCACACACTGCTCTTTTGCGCTCGGCGCAGCCGCGTGAGAATCGCGGCAGGCGCGAAACCATTCGGCTCGGACGATGGCATCTGAGTGCCGCAAGCCTGCCGGAGACTTGTATGGCGATACACTCCGCCGACCGCGTTGAACAGGAAACCAGCCATGACGTGTGGCAAACCGACTCGGCGATGGGTGGATCGCCATGTTGGCGTGACGTCGTCTGGCGCGCGCAGCTCGTGGCGATGACCGATACGACGACTTGTCTGCAAGGCGAGTCGGGCAGCGGCAAGGAGGTCGTCGCACGACTGATTCATCGGATGTCGCGGCGTCGGCGAAACCCCTTCGTCGCGGTCAATTGCGCGGCGCTCCCGGAACAGCTTCTCGAGTCGGAGCTCTTCGGGTACGAACGCGGCGCGTTCACCGGTGCGGATCACGTGAAGGTCGGCCAGTTCGAAATCGCGAGCGGCGGTACGCTGTTCCTCGACGAAATCAGCGAGATGCCGCTCCTCGCGCAGGCCAAATGCCTGCGCGTGCTGCAGGAGCGGGAGTTCCTGCGACTCGGCGGCACGCGGCCGATCAAAGCCGATGTCCGGGTCATCGCCGCCACGAATCGAGACTTGTCGAGGGCGGTCGCGGCGAGCAAGTTCCGCGAAGACTTGTTTTATCGCATCAACGTGTTCGACATCCGCATCCCGCCATTGCGAGAGCGCCGCGAGGATCTGATGCTCCTGACCGAGCGGTTCCTCGCTGAATGTGCGCAGGCCACTGGCCGTGTGCCGGCTGCGTTGACCGCGGAGGCCAAAGAAGCGCTTCTCGCATATCGCTGGCCGGGAAACGTTCGGGAGCTTCGCAACGTCATCGAGCGCGCGACGATTTTGTGCGAAGACAGCTGGATTCGCGTTCACCACTTGCCCTCCGATGTCACCGCTGGAGCGGCGGGACTATCCCACGCCGACGATCTTGGCACGGTCGAGCGGCAAGCCATCGAGCGCGTGATGCTCGATACCAAAGGAAACAAGGCGCTGGCAGCGCGAAGGTTGGGGATCTCCCGGTCGCAGCTGTACTGGCGCCTCAGCAAGTACGGGCTGTGCATTCGTTGACGTCGCGACGCCATTGTAACGATCGTCGAATTCCTTTTCTTGAACGAACTGGCTGGCGCGCGCGAGTGAGCGTACACACTGCACATGGATGGACACCCGCCGATCTCGACTCGTCAATGACAAGCGATTTCGCGACAGACATCGTGGCCTCCCGATTGCTGTCCATCGGATTCGAGAAGACCCGCGCAAGGAGGATTCAATGCCCGTCGCATATCTCGATCTCCCGTCCGGCGTCGGCGTCGACGCCAAGCAAACACTGCTCAGAGAAGTCGCCGAGTTCGTCCACGAGGCGTACGTGATCCCCGACACACGAGTCGTTATCCGCGAGTGGCGGCCCGAGCAGGTAAGTATCGACGGGAGTCTCGCCCGCCCGCTGCGGCCGATCTGCAACTTCTTCGTCCCGCCAGGTTTGCCTGCGGAGGCGAAACGGCACCTCGTGCGGCGCGTGAGCTGTGCGATTGCCGACGCGTGCGATCTCGCGCAAGAAGATGTCGCGCTTCCGAGCGGGAACAAGGTCAGTACCAAATGGGTGCTCGGATTCTTCAGCGAATATCCGCTCGAGCAAGCGGCCCTCGACGATCTGATGGCGTTCGAGAATCCGATGGTTCTCGAAAGCATGGAGGCGGCCATGCAGACGGGCCGGCGCTTCTCGCTCTCGGTGCTCGCTCGCGATCGCTGGGCCGCGCTGCAGCTCGCGCGAGCAGGCAATCGGTGATGGCTTCCGTTCTCACGTTACCGCTGTATTTTGGCCTGGCGCGACGACGCGGCTACACCACGGCGTCTTATGTCTTGGCGTTGACGCTGGTCCTCGCGATGACGATGTCGGCGTTATTCGAAGCCAAGCGGTGGGGCGCGTTGAGTCTGTTGGGAATTGCTCTCGTGCTCGCCAGTCAATGGATGCTGCTTCGCGTCCAGAATGCGAAGCACGGACCATCGACGATATGGAGCGCGCTCGACGGTCTGACGGCGTTTGAGAACTGAAACTGGAGGGTCACGATGATTCTCGTAACCGGCGCTGCCGGACTGAACGGCTCGGCGATCTTACGTGAGTTTTCCCGCAACCGCGTAGCGGTGCGTGCGCTGGTGCGCGATCGGTCGAAGGCTGTCGCGCTCGCGACATTGCCACATGTCGAAGTCGTCGAAGGCGATATGGCGCGCACCGAAACGCTCGATCGCGTGTTTGAGGGTATCGATCGCGCCCTGATGATATCGAGTCCGTCATCCCCACTCGCGTGTTGACCTCGGGACGCACGAGCTGTTTGGCGTCAGGCCGACACCCTTCGCGGAATTCGCTTACGTCATGCCGCGGCCTTTGCGGGTCCGACGCGGTCCGAGACTGTCACGAATGCGGGATCACCGGGAATGGGACCGGCGTCTCGATGATTATGAAAGCAAGATCCGGGATGCATCGACTCGTTCCCGGTGTCACGATGGCGCTGTGACGCCTGTGATCCGCGAGAAGCCGCGGCTCGAAATCGAATCGTGCGGGGACCTCGAGGCAATGGTCGCGAATTCGGGAACCCATGTGGCCAAAACACGCCAGAATTCGATTACTTCCTACCTAATTTCGACCGCAGAAGAGCAGGTGTTGCACGCCATCACACGCGAGAGCCCACGTGGTCCCGTCAAGTTGTTGAATCGAAACGTGCGAAGAATGGCGGAGAGGGTGGGATTCGAACCCACGTGCCGGTTACCCGACAAGACGCTTTCGAGGCGCCCCCGTTACGACCACTTCGGTACCTCTCCGTCGAGGTGAGCAGGCCTGACGGCCGGCCGGTCGTGCACGACACCGACCCTGGATTATAACTCATCGACGTCAGCCTGACCGCCGGCGGACGCGCGTGCACCGGTGCGGCGCTCGCTGAAGAACGCCTGCATCAGCGCGCGACAGTCGGCCTCGCGGACGCCGGCCACGACCTCGAACCGGTGATTGTGTCCCGGCAACTCGCCGCCGCGGACCGTCGAGCTGACCGCGCCCGACTTCGGTTCCGCCGCACCGAAGACGAGCGTTCCGATGCGCGCGTGCACCAGCGCACCCACGCACATCAGGCACGGCTCGATGGTGACGCACAGGATCGCGCCGGTGAGACGGTAGTTGCCGATTGCTCGCGCGGCCGCGCGGATGGCGACGATCTCGGCGTGAGCCGTCGGATCGCCCGACGAGATCGGCTGATTGAAGCCGCGGCCGACGACCGTGCCGTCGATCGCCACCACGGCGCCGATCGGGACCTCGCCTGCATCGCGCGCGCGGCGCGCTTCATCGAGTGCCGCGGCCATCAGCTCGTCGTGGTTCATCTGCGTCGCATAGTACCAGCGCAATCGAAGCTGCGTGCGCAGGCCGTTGCCGCCGCCGCGAACTCTGGACAGGATCGCCAGCCGCCCGCTGCGCATCGACACCTGCGCTTCGGCCTCGACGACTCTCTCCTGCTCCGCGGACCGCGTCTGGAGATCCGGCGCGGATGGCCCGCAGTTCCATTCGGTTCACGCCCGTCACCACGATCGCGCGCGCTGTGTCGGCGCCTTGTTCGCGGCGAATGCCGACAGTACGTTCGGAGGTCGTGCAACGTGCAAGCGACGAGCTGCCGGAGATGCGGCAGTCGGCGACGTGTCGGTCCGTCAGGATCACTGAGTGCCTCGATCCGATCGAGCGTCGGGAGCTCTTCGCCGACGGCGTCGCAATATGGCCGAAGATATATATGTCCTCGCCGGTGAGCAGAAATCCGCGTGGTCCCCGTTACCGCGTCGACATGTGCTGCTGGAGTTCGGCGACGAGTGACTTCAGCTCGTTGGCGCGTCCGACACGGTCGGCGGCCGAATGTACTCGACGGATGTTCGATCTGCCGACGATTTCGCGGCCGGAGCGACGGCGACGAGCATGTCAGCGTTGCAAATTGAATCGCTCTTCACGTCGTCGCTCGATCCGATCGCAGCGGAACGCACGAGGTGTCGGAGCGTAACGCACGAGTTGCCGTAGTCGACCCACGAGTCGGAACGCGGATTCAGCACCGATAAAAGTCTCGCAACTCGCCATCGTGCATGTAAAGACTTCAACCAATACGTAGATTTTTCCCGCTGCGTCACGAATGGTGACGCTCGCGAGCGGTGATCTCGCGATCGGCCGATACTGTCGAGCGGTACGTACCTTGCGGACGAAATCGTCGAGCGACTCAACATGAAGACACGACCTACCGTTCAACGCTCACTCGTTCTCGATGCAGGCCTCGACAAGCTGCAGACCTATCTTCTGACAATGGTCCCCGGAGACGAGGTCAGCGTCCCGAGAGCCATGGAAATCAGCGGCTTGGATGCCGCGCAGTGCGACGCAGTGCTCGAGGCGCTCGCCCGTGCCGGTTTGATGATGCGGTTACAACACGACGCATATGTCCGACGGCGTATGGACTGAGCGAACGATAGACGTAAACGGCCTTACACAATTCGAACGGTTGCGGCGGGCAGCGTAGCTGCATGGAACACGGGACGGGTGCGGATCCATGCAAGGTTGCGCAGTTTTCCCGGGTACTTTCTTTGCGCCCTGGAAAATGGAGTACAACTGTCGTGATGGCTCCCGCGACCGCCGCCGCCGCCCGGATTCTGATCGTCGACGACGACGAAACGGTGCTGCATACCTTCTCGAAAGCGCTGGCGCTCGAGGGGTTCGACGTGCGCGTGGCGCAGTCGCCGCTCACCGGCCTTCAGGAGCTCGACGCGGTCCGGCCCGACGCGATTCTGCTCGATCTGCGGATGCCGTTCGTCAACGGGATTGGCTTCCTGTACCGCCTCCGGGCGAACGAGGCGCATCGTCACATTCCGGTCGCGATCATCACGGGTGACTCGTGCATCGCGGATTCGGCGATGCAGGAGATGCACGATCTCGACGCCGAGCTGGTGTTCAAGCCGATCTGGATCGACGAGGTCGTGAGCGTCACCCGCGGCCTGCTGCAGAAGCGCCGCGCGTAACCGCGACGATCCGTTCCGCCTGCCTCTCACTACCTGCGCCGATCCGTTGCCCTGGCGCGGTCGGTGAACATGATCACGAGAACGTCTTTCGCCACCGCGTGAGGTCGTGGTGATCGACAGCCGGCTTCGTGAACACCGGCGCGCCGTTCACCGCGACCGTCACGTCGTAGGTGACCGTCGACGCGCCGATCTGATCGAGCTCCACGCTCACGTCGACGCGCGCCTGAGCGTCGCTGTGCACGCGCGGGTCGAAGTTCACCGGCAGGAACGGATGCGGCAGAGTCTGCCTTTGCGCGAACTATTGTCTGAGGTTGTCGTCTTCTCGCGTCGCAGTGCGGAGAACGAGGGCGATCACTTGCCGGAAGACTTCGGCCGGCGGCGTCGGCGCCGGTCGAAATCGGTCGCGGTCGCGATCGTGTCCGCGAATGGCGGGTAGGTCTCGCGAACCAGGTTCGGCGGCGAGTTGCGGTCGAACACTCGTGGTGTGAACGGGTCCGCATCGCTGAAGAGCACGATCGTCGGCTCGCTGTCCTGGACTGGTTCGGCCCATCCCTCCGCCAGCATCAGCGCGCCGAGAGTGGAGCCGACTTCATACTTCTGCCCGGGCACGTAATGCCTGAGATCGATGCCATCCACGACAGGTGTCGTGGGCCTTTGTACGACTCTGATACGCATCCGGCCCTGAACCCAGGGCAATTTCGTGAGAACAGCAGAATTGATGCCAGCAACAATTAGGGTAGCAGCTAATTGCGTCCGGCTGTTATAGCTGGGGTTGCTGGCAGCGGCCTTGCTCAACATCAAGCTCGAGCCCCCGATTCAGGCCCAGGGATCACGCAGGGCGCGACTTTAGTCAGCCCCGCCGCAGCCCGGAGGCGCAGATGACCGCGTTCGTAATCCGTTCCTCGCTCGACGCGTCCTACCGGGGGGCGCTCGAGCGGCTCATGTACTTCAA
>DATFXR010000541.1:0-3481 GCA_035315685.1 Vicinamibacterales bacterium
TCGCCGACCAGTCGCCCGTCCCAGTGCTGCTCTACAACTTCACCGCGCTCACCGGTGTCAATCTGCTGCCGGCGGCGGTGGCGCGGCTGGCGCCGCATCCGAACATTATCGGCATGAAGGAATCGGGCGGCGACATCGCGCAGGTCGCGGAGCTGGTCTCGCTGACGCCGAACGGATTCAACGTGCTCGCCGGGGCGGCGCCGACGTTCTATGCGGCGCTCTGTGTCGGCGCCATCGGCGGCATCCTCGCGCTCGGCTGCGCGGCGCCTGACGCGTGCGTCCAGCTCTACGAGCTGACCCGGGCCGGCCGCCACGACGAGGCGATCGCGTTGCAGCGCCGCCTGGTGCCGCTCGCGCGGCTGCTCGGCGGCACGCACGGCGTGCCCGGGCTCAAGGGCGCGCTCAACCTGCTTGGCTACGATGTCGGTGTTCCGCGCCCGCCGCTCGCGCCGCTCGCCGATTCCGTGTTGCCGACGCTTCGCGAAGAGCTTGCCCAATTCGAGGAAATCCCAGCATGACGCTTCTGCCCGAGATCGATCGCATCCTGCTCGGACCCGGTCCAAGCCTGACCTCTCCACGTGTGATGCGCGCCATGGCATCGCCCACGGTGAGCCATCTCGATCCTTTGATGCTGCGCCTGCTCGACGACGTGCGCGCGCGGCTGGGCCGGGTCTTCCGGGCGGGGGACGGATCCTTCGCGTTCGCGGTATCCGGCACCGGCACGTCGGGCATGGAAGCGGCGGTGTCGAACCTCGTGCGCGATGGCTCCCGCGCGACCGTTGTCGTCAGCGGCTATTTCGGCGACCGGCTCGCCCAGATGTGCGCGCGCTACGGCGCGACCGTGTCGCGTCTCGAGGTCGAGTGGGGCCAGGCGTGTGATCCCGACGCGCTGCGCCGGCATCTCAAGTCGAACGGCGCCGACGTTGTCGCGATGGTGCACGCCGAGACATCGACCGGCGTCTGCAATCCGGTGCGCGACATGGCGGCGGCGGCGCGCGAACACGGGGCGTTGACGATCGTCGACGCCGTGACGTCGCTCGGCGGCGTGCCGCTCGAGGTCGGCGAATGGGGCATCGACGCGTGCTACAGCTGTACGCAGAAATGCCTCGGCGGACCGTCGGGGCTCGCGCCGATTGTGTTCGCGCGCCGCGCGCTCGAGCACCGGGTCAAGGGGCGCAGCTTCTACTTCGATCTCACCTTGCTCGAGGACTACTGGCTCCGTCGGAAGTATCACCACACGATGTCGTCGACGCTGGTTTACGCGCTCTACGAGGCGCTGGCGATTGTCGAGGAAGAAGGGCTCGACGCGCGGTGGGCGCGCCACGAGCGCAATCATCGGCGTCTGGTGGCTTCGATCGCGGAGCTGGGGTTGACGCTGCTCCCGTCGGAGCGCGATCGCCTGTGGACGCTGAACGCGGTGCGTGTACCGGAGGGTATAGACGAGGCGTCGGTCCGCGTCCACCTGCTCGACGAGTACAACATCGAGATCGGCGCCGGCCTCGGTCCGCTCGCCGGAAAGATCTGGCGCGTGGGCCTGATGGGCGCAAGCTCGTCGCCGCGGCTGATCGTCCTGCTGCGCGGGGCGCTCGAGAGTGCACTCGCGAAGCAGGGACATCCAGCGCACGCCTGACGCTCGGCTAGCGCAGGCTTCAGCCGAGCGATCGATCGATGAAGACATTCCTCCGGGTCATCGTCGCCGTTCCCGCTGTCGCGTTCGCAGTGCTCGTCTACATCTACCTCACCCTGCCCGATGTCCGGGCGCTTCGCGGGGCCAATCCCTCGACGACCGCGTTCATGGACCTGCGGGACGACGAGGCGCGTGAGAAGGGCCACGCGCCGCATCGCGTGCAGCGCTGGGTCGCGTACGCCCACATTTCAGCGAACCTGAAACGCGCCGTCCTGGTCGCGGAAGACGATCTGTTCTGGCAGCACGAAGGGGTGGACTTCGAGCAGCTGCAGGAATCGCTCGAAGCGGACTGGACGCGCGGCCGCTTCCTGCGCGGCGGCAGCACCATCACCCAGCAGCTCGCCAAGAATCTGTACCTGTCGCCTTCGAAGAACCCCGTCCGTAAGCTCCGCGAGCTGGTCATCGCGCGGCGACTCGAGGCGGAATTGAAGAAGGCGCGGATTTTCGAGCTGTATTTGAACGTGATTGAGTGGGGCGACGGCATCTACGGCGTGGAAGCCGCATCGCGCACGTATTTTCACACCAGTGCAGCGTCACTCGGTCCGTCGGAATCGGCGCTCCTGGCGGCGGCCATCGTCAATCCACGAGTGCTCAACCCTGCGCGTCCCAACGCGCGGCTGCTCAGACGCCAACAGCTCATACTGCGGCGAATGGGTGCCGAAATACCGCCAGAGCAATCAGCTCAACTTGAACATCAGCAACAAATTAGCTCGCCGATCAGCTTGCATTCGGCCATCGCAGTCGCTATAGTCTTCTCGCTCGGCTCATAAGTCGACAACTCAAACAAGGACCGCGCTTCGCTCCCCGGCGACGTGTGTCGCATGCTGAATTACACGGACTGCCTCTCTCAGCTGATGGAGGACGTGGTCACACGCGTCCCTACACTCTCGTTCATCAGCATGTCGGACGTGCTCGTGTTCGCGCGATCGGGACGATCAACCGCTGAAGGTGCGTTCGCCACGTGTCACTGTCTGAGTCTGCCGCCGAGCGAGCCGGGTTATTACTTCTGGCGCGATCGCACGACGCACAAACTGACGCGCCGCTCAGAATGGTTCGTCACCAAGTCGCCAACGGTGACGATCGGTGGCCGCGACATCAAATACATGCTGTCATTCACGCTCCCGCGGTTCTGCGATCAATCGCTGGACCGTTCGCGCAAGGAGCGTTTCTATCCGGGGGCCGAGCCGTGGATCGCGAAGCTCGACACGGTGATCCACGAGCTCTATCACATCGATCCCGAACTGGCAGGCATCCGCCGCATCGAGAGAGAAGACGGCACCTACTCGGCAAACTGTCATGGGCACCGCTTTTTCGAGCAGGTGTCGGAAATGGTCCACACCTATCTCGACTCGCGACCTGATCCAGCGGTCTACGCCTTCCTGCGCGACGATTTCACCGCCCTCGACGCGCGCGACGACGGGATCGTCGGGACGACCTTCCGCACGTTCCCGTCGTTTCCGCAGCGCTACATCGAGCGCCTCGCCGTTCAGCTGCCCTGCGAATCGGACGGCGATGGCGTCCGCGTGGAACCATTGCGCGTCGCGCATCAGCCGACGCGCTACACAGAGGACGATCTCCACGTCCGCCAGTTCTCGAAAGAAACGTCGCGGCGGTTGCTCAGGAAAGGGCAGTTCCGGGCCGCCTAGCGAATTAACAATTAGGAATTAAGAACTAAGAATTCTGGCGCGCGTTCGCGAGTCGCGGATTCGCTCGACGAATTCTTAATCCTCAATTCTTACTTCTCAATTGATCCGCCGTGCGCCCAGGAAGCGCGGCGACCAGTAGCTCGAGCTG
>DATFXR010000542.1:0-13883 GCA_035315685.1 Vicinamibacterales bacterium
CCGCTGACGCCGTCGCTCACCAGCTCGGTGAACGGGTTCGCCGCGAACATCCAGGTTCCGTCGGCCGATTCCCTCAGCATCGGCGTGCAGCGCGCGCTCGATCGCAACACGGCCATCGAGGTCCGGTACGTCGGCACGTGGGGCCACCACATCTGGCTGAATGAGAACTACAACGAGTTCGACATCTTCAACAACGGGTTCGTCGACGAGTTCCGCAAGGCGCAGGCCAACCTGCAGGCGAACATCGCTGCCGGCAGGGGCAACACGTTCGCGTACACCGGCGCCGCCGGGACGTCGCCGCTGCCGATCTTCCTGGCGTTCTTCAACGGTGTGAACAGCGCCTCGGCCGGAGACCCCGCGAAGTACACCGGCAGCAACTGGACCAACTCGACCAACCTCGGATTCCTGGCCATCCAGAACCCGAACCCGTTCGCGTTCGCATGTCTGAGCGCCGGAACCTCCAACCCGGTAGGCAGTGGCGCCGGCTGCAGCGCGACGACGCGGCAGAACGGCTTCATTGGCAATGCGACGTTCCGCGCCAATGCGGCGGCGGCCGGGCTGCCGGCGAACTTCTTCATCGTCAACCCGGATGCGCTCTCGGGTGCGTTCATTACCGACAGCGTCGGCGTATCACGCTACAACGCCCTGCAGGTCGAGATGCGGCGACGATTGGCCGGCGGCCTGCAGGCGCAGGCCAGTTACACGCTCGGACGCCAGTACGGGACCGTGGCGGACACCAACCGCAACCTGTTGACGCTCCGCGCGCCGTCGCCGGAGCTGCGGGCCACGGGCGACGCCGGCGGCGCCATCGGGAGCGACATCACCAGTACGTTCAAGCTGAACGTGGTCTACGACCTGCCAATCGGTGAAGGCCACCAGGTCGGCGGCGACAGCAGCGGCTTCGTCAGCCATCTCCTCAGCGGCTGGCAGGTGGGCGTCGCGTCGATCATCCGGAGCGGCGAGCTGATCGATCTGGGCAACGTCAGGATGGTCGGCATGACGAAGGACGACCTGCAGGGGATGTTCCAGCTGCGGTTCGACGCGGTGGGGAATCACGTCTACATGCTTCCGCAGGAGGTGATCGATCAGACCATCAACGCGTTCAACGTGAGCGCGACGTCGCCGACCGGGTACGCCGGCACGCCGCCGAGCGGCCGCTACTTCGCGCCGGCCAACGGCCCGGACTGCATCGAGCTGGACAGCGCCCAGCGCTACGGCGCCTGCGCGTCGCAGTCGCTCGTGGTGACGGGGCCCCTGTTCCGGCAGACGGACCTCCTGTTCTCAAAGCGCACGAAGGTGACGGCCCGGACGAACATCCAGGTGGGCCTGAACGTCCTGAATCTGTTCAACCAACCGAACTTCATCCCGGTTGGGCAGGTGGGAGGCAACACGAGCATCAACGCCGGGAACGCGACGAATGTCCTGAGCAACTACGAGGTGACGCAGCTGGCGGGGACGAACACGAGCCGCCTGATCGAGCTGTTCATGCGCTTCAACTGGTGACCGGGCGTTCTGCTTCAGTTTGATCGACAGCAGACGCGCGCCGATTCGTCATTCGGCGGAGCGCGACGCTTCCGTGGAGCGCAGGCCGCTCCACGAGCATCGCGCTCCATCGAGATTACGGCACGATCCTCACCAGCGCGGCGTCGAAGCTTCCCGCGAACATCGTGATTCCGGTCGGGATGCTGACGGCGGCGGCCGGATCGGACACCGTGCCCGCCGCGTCGCCGAATGTGTGTGCGGCGGCCGCAACGGTGCCTTTGACGTTCGCGAGTCTCTTCGAAGCGGCAATGAGCGAGTAGGGCGGCGCCTGCGCGATCGCCGCGAGACTGACGGTGCCGTCGGTGGCCAGCGCGACGCCAGCTCCCTGATCGAACCCGGTTCCTCCCCACGTTGCGGCGCCTCCGATTTTTCCAGACGTGAGCAGATGGAAGACGAACGCGTCATGTCAGCACCGCCGTCTGCCGTGCGCTGCGCCTTCGAGCAGGAGCAGCGCAACGGTCCCCAGCACGATCCCTCTGATGAGCGACCGGTTTACAGACGCTGTCCGTGTAAAACATTCCCCTCGCATCGTGACCTCCTTCTTGTGCGGTGACCCTCAGACAGGTCGATGACGGTCACGGATTACGAGAACGGCCCCGCGGTTCCCTCAGAGCAAGAGGAGGCGAGAGCGACCTCGAACAGACGGCGTGGTCTCGCTGAGCTCGTTGAAGAGAGGCAGGCTCGGCGGATGTACCTGAGGGGTCGTCTGGCTCTGTTGGCCGCGAACGCGCGTGCAAAGAGAATGCTCGAATCGAACAGGTCAGCAGTTACGGCGCGGAACTCGCAATCCCAACCGCAGCGAACGTCGCGGTCCGCGGCGATCATCCAGCCGATCGACGAGCAATCCCGACAAGCCAGTGGCGCGCAGCAATTCGCGAATTCGCCTCTCGGCGTCTGCAATCTGCAGCACGCCGCCGGCAGCCATCGTCGTGTTCGCGACGTGGATCAGTTCGCCCAGGCCGGCGGCGTCAATATCAGACAGCCGCTTCACGCTGACGATGATTCGCCGCTCGCCTCGTTCGAGCAGCGCAGCGACCTGCTCGCGTAACCCGCCATCGATCGGAGCGCGCAGAGCGCCTTCGAGTTCAAGGACTGAACAGCGCGCCGGTCGTTCGAAAGTTGGCGCCATGGAATGTTCCTGATCTTCAGAGACGCCGTCGGCTCAGCCGGGCACGGCGGTGATCTCGGCGACGAGCGCGCTCGTCGTCGCCCCGCCAATCAGCGTGTCGCCACGCCGATGCGCCCGCGCCAGAAACCTCTTCCCCTCGTGGTCGACAGACATGAGGCCGGTCAAGTCGAGCGCAACGTGTCGGTACCGCGCCAACGTCCGCGATGTCCGGTATCTCGCCAGCTCACGGGCCTCCCCGCCGGCAAGGTCGCCGTCGAGCCGCAGCGTGATCGAATCGGCGCAGGCTTCAACGGTGATCATGAGCATCGTCGTCCCCTGTGAGATCGCGTGATGAAGCCCGTCGCCGATCGTTCGGGCTGACGCTTCAACACACGCCGGCGGCGATTTGCTGAGCGACGTCGCGGTGGCTTCGATGCGTTGCAGAGGGGATGCCAGGACGCCTCGGGCCATCGTGGTCAAGCGGATTCGAGGTCGTGGCGCTCCTGAACGGACAGATGAACGGATGCTGCGCCGACAACTTCGTCCACTTGATACGCGTGGCGCACGCCAACGCTCGCAGCGGTGATACTGCGGTTGTGCAGCGTCCAGGCAATCGCCACTTCACCGGGCGAGCGACCCTTGGGGGCTGCGACCGTGCGAAGTCGCTCCGCCACCGCGAGCGCGCGCGTCAACATGGGTTCGCGAAAGTACGGGCTGCGACGTCGCCAGTCGTTGTGCGGCAGCGCATCGATCCGTTCCCGCGTCATCTTCCCCGAGAGGAGGCCCCACTGCATCGAGGAGTCCGCAATCACTCCGATCGTGTGGTCCGCGCAGAACGGCAGTGCGTGGTCCTCGATACGGCGTCGCAGCAATGAGTACGGCACCTGTAGACTCGTGACGGGCGAAATCCGTCGAAGCCGCTCGAGCTGGCCGACGTCGCAGTTCGATACGCCGATGAACCGCGCCTTGCCCTCCCGTTGCAGCGCTGCCATCGTGGTCCAGGCCGCCTCGAGCGAGTGCGTGTCGTCGCGTGACGAGAAGTTGGGTTCGACCGGCCAGCCAAGCTGATACAGATCGACGCATTCAATCTCCAGTCGTCGGAGGCTCGATTCGGCTTCTCGCCGGATGGAGCGCGGCTCGAGGCTCGCCGAGACGTTCCCGAGCTCATCCCACACGAGACTGCACTCTGTGAAGATGTACGGACGCTCGTGGCGCGGGATATCGCGCAACGCGCGCGCGACCATCGACTCCGAGCGACCCAGCCCGTACGCAGCGGCGGTGTCGACCCAGTTCAGGCCGTTGTCTATTGCGCGCCGGACGGTGTCGATCGATTCCGAATCTTTCTGCGGCCCCCACCCGAAGATCCAGTCGCCGCCGCCCATGGCCCACGTACCCAGTCCGATTGGAGTGATGGACAAATCAGATGTCCCGAGCAACCGACGTTCCACCATCCGGCGAGAAGCAATCCATTCTCCGAGCGGGTTAGCGGGAGTTCACCGAAGCGTTGAACCGGCACTGCCGATTCCGTGCCGGCCAGTCGGCGCCGAGCCGGCACGGCGGCACGGCGCGTCGTCACAACCGGCGCGTAGGTCGTTCGATGCCGAGCTTCGCCATTTTTGATTGCAGCGTTGTGCGCTTCAGGCCAAGTCGCGCCGCGGCTCCTGACGCACCACCCACCATCCAATTCGCCTCCTCCAGCGCCTGGCGGATGTGCTCTCGCTCCGCTTCCTCGAGCGTCGTCAACGGCTGCGACGCCATCGCGGCGATGGCCCTGGTCTGCTCTTTCAACTCGGCGAGTGGGACCTCGAGTCTCGAGCCACGAGACAGGATCACCGCTCGTTCCATGAAGTTCTCGAGCTCACGGATGTTGCCCGGCCAACTGTACTGAGTCAACGCCGCGATCGTCTCGGTGGGAATCGTTTCGATGCGCTTGTTCATTCGCCGCGCGAACTTCTGCGTGAAGTAGCGGACCAGCGGGGCGATGTCTTCGCGCCGCTCACGGAGTGGGGGACTGACGATCGGAAAGACGTTGAGGCGGTAATAGAGATCGCTGCGGAACTGTCGGTCACCGACCATGGCCGGAAGGTCGCGGTTGGTGGCGGCCACGAGACGGATATCCACTCGTATCGTGCGGGTGCCTCCCAGCCTCTCGAATTCCTGTTCCTGCAGCACGCGCAGAAACTTGGACTGCAGCTCCAGCGGAATATCGCCCACTTCGTCCAGGAACAGCGTGCCTCCATGTGCCAGCTCGAAGCGCCCGACCTTCTGTGCGATCGCGCCCGTGAACGCTCCTTTTTCGTGGCCGAACAACTCACTCTCGAGCAGACCCGTCGGAATCGCCGCACAGTTCAACTTCACGAACGTGCGCCCGCGGCGTTCGCTCACATTGTGAATGGCGCGCGCAATGAGCTCTTTGCCGGTGCCGGTCTCCCCCTGAATCAGTACCGTCGAATCGGTCGGCGCCACGATTTCAACCTGCTGCAGCACGTGTCTGAGCGCGACGCTGTCACCGACGATCTCCTCGAAGTTTCGATCGGTGCGAATTTCATCCTCGAGGTACAGCTTCTCGGAGTTGAGTTGCTCTTTCAACTCCGCAATCTTTCGGTACGCCGTGCCGTTCTCCACGGCGATGGCAAACTGCGGGGCGACCTGGCCGAGCAGATCCACATCGTCCTGCGAAAACGCATCCGGGCGGTTGCTGCCCACGTTCAGCGATCCGACCGCGCGCTCATGCGACAGGAGCGGCACGCAGCACAGGGATTTCACGCCTTCCGCCAGGATGCGTGCCGCGGCGTTCGAGTCAGCGGCGAGCTCCTCGAGGTCCTGTTCACCAAAGAGTACGGTGTGCCGCGTGACGATTGCGATGCCCGCCGGAGACCGACGCGCCTGCTGATCGGTGATGCGTCCCTCTTCGATGAAGCTGTCTTGCCGCCCGAACCGGCGGACGTGGATTCGAAACTGACCGGTGTCCGGATCGAACAGGAGCAGGCTGGCACCGTCATGGGGCACGACACGCCGCAGACACTCGCTGACCGCTGCGAACACGTCATCGAGATTCAAATGCGAGACAACGGCGTTGTTGACTTCGAGAAGAAGCTGCAGGCGATCGCGTTCGCGCGTCAGAAGCTGCTGCGCGGATTGCGCGGCCTCGTCGTGCAACACGTTATCGACGGCGACGGCGACCTGATTGGCGACCTGCTGCAGGAACGTCACGTCGGCTTCCTGATATCGGCGCGCCGTCGCGCTGCCGAATCCCATCGAGCCCAGACGCCGCAAGGCGGTCGTGAGCGGGACGGCGCACCAGGACTGCACTGCATTTTCTCGAAGCAGCTGGGCCATGTGCGGGAAACGCGGGTCGCCTTCGATGTTTTCGATCATCACGGGCCGTTGGGTTGTCCACACGATTCCTGACGGCGAATCCATCGGCAGTTCGAACCCTGGACGGACCGTGGTCGTTTCGAGCGGCGCCACGACCAGGTAGACCCGCATCATGTTCCGCGTCGGATCATGCATGGTCAGATTGATGTAGTCGAATGGCACGACGCACGGAAGCCGCTGCGCGAGATCGTGGACGAGCTCGTCCAGGTTGTGATGGGAGGCAATCGATTCGGACACTTCCAGAAGCAGCCGTAACCGATCGCGTTCCTGACCCAATTGCGCCTGCACGGCGACCGTGCTTTCGTCGTGGAGGACGTTGTCGACCGCGACAGCGACCTGCTTGACGACCAGCTGCAGGAATTCCACGTCGGTCCCGTCAAACGCGCGAGGCGTTGCTGTCGCGAACGCCATGGCGCCGAGCCGCCGCACGCTGGTCGTCAAGGGGAGCATACAGAACGATTCCGCGCCGATCTTTTCCATCAGGAAGAACGCAGTCGGAAAGCGACGCGTTTCCTCGCGGCTTCCTACGATCACGGGCCGCTGAGTATTGAGCACGAGGCCGCTGTACGATTCGGCGACGGGTATCTCCAGCCCGGGCGGAATGCTGTCCGCGTCAGCCGTCCCGAGCATGTCGACTCGCATGACGTTTCTTTCGGGATCGTAGAGGTAGATCGAGATGAACTCGAACGGCACGATGGCGGGCAAGCGCTTCGCGAGATCGCGACACAGCGCAGGCAGGTCGCGATGTGTAGCGATCGATTCCGATACCTGAATGAGGAGACGCAGTTGGTCGGCGCTGCTGGCTGAACCCATGCGAGAAACATCCGGTGGTGGCGATCGACGGACACGGCCGGTGGGCGCGGGTTAGGCTCGCATTGCGAGCTCTTCAAGAATACTGCAGCCTCGAGATTCGGGGCGGTTGTTCCGCCCGTCTTCATCTCAGCTCGTTCTAGCTTCCCGCTTCGTTGAACATCGCGGCCAGGGTGTTGTACATCGTCGCGCCGTTGGAACCGTCGGGGTCCGCAACTTCCGGCTGCGCTGTCGCCACGTCGTGGTCGGGCGGTCCGGGCCAGATGCTCTGCAGCCGGCCGAAGCCGCCCTGCTCCAGCAGATCGTGCACGACGTCGAAGGCACCGGCCGGACTGCCGAGGCGCACCCACTCGCCGCTGAGTGGCTGCCCGGCCGCCGGCGCGGGGACGTTCAGCTTCGCCGCCATCAGCGAACGACGATAGTTGCGCACCTTCGTCGAATAGCCATCGGAGATGTGGCGGTCGAATGAGGCGATGGCGGCGCTGCCGTCGAACGTCATGCCCCGGCGGCGGAAATGCGTCGTGCCGACGAGACACCAGACGTCGTCGACGATGATCGAGGTGGTGCGGATGTAGGCGACGCGGCCCGGGAACCCGACCGGGTGAAACAGCAGCACACGATCCTTGGCGGCCGCCTGCAGATCGCCGAGCGCTTCCATCCGCGCCGCGTAGTGCTGCCGGTGGAAGGTTTCGAAATTGCTGGCGTAGTCCGAGAAGCGCGGCGTGCAGATGATGACGCGCAGGTTCTTGTGTGCGGTCAGGCTGCCGGCGAGGACGGCGACCAGGTCGAGCTCGTACGGCTGCGGCGATCCCGACGGCCGCGCGGTGCGCGCGAACTGCGGCGACTCGATGTAGACCAGTTCCCGCGCCTGCGCGAAGGCGCGCCGCAGCGACCACTGCGCGTCGCGGAACCCCTGCTTGGCGGCGAAGAACTCGCGCCGCACCTGCTGCTGGAGCCGCGCCTCGTTGTTCAAGTTGATGGTGCCCGGGTCTGGCTTCGGCACGTTGATCAGCTGCGCGGCGTTCTGCAGCAGCGTGTCGAGCGTCGTGTTCTGGTCCGGCGTGTCGAAGTTCGAAAGCCACGACGTCTCGCAGCCGACAGCGACGGTTTCGAGCAGTACGCCGGTTCCGGTGTTCGTGCCGTTGGCGCTGTCATCGGGCTGGTTGAAGTTGTCGCCGCCGGTGAGCGCAATCCAGCCGTTCGTCCAGCCGCCGCCGGGCAGCGGCCGCGGGATGATCGACTGCACGCGCCGCGCCGCGTGGAGAGCGAGATCGTAGGCGAGCGCGCCGGTCACCGAGACGGCGGGCGCGTGCACGTCGGGGCCCGCCGGGTTGCCCGGATTGCCCTCTGCGTGCTGCGCCGATCGTGCCTCGCCCGCCCACCGGCCTCCGGTAAGCAGCCCCTCCCAGAGGAGCGTCCCTGTCGGCGTTCCGCCCGTCGTGCCGGTGACTGCCACCGTTTCGAAGCGTGCCATCGTCGGCAGCCGCGGCGCCTGGCGCGGCGCCGCCTCGGATGCCAGGCTGAGCACGAGCCCGAGGAAGTCAGCCGGTTGCGCCGCCGGCGGCGTGATCGTGGTCGGGATGCCGAAGAGCGGTGACTCCGCGACGCCCTGCGCCGTCGGCGGCATCGTACCCATGATGTTGCCGGCGGCGGGGCCGAAGAAGGGCGTTGGCGGCACGGCCGCGGGTCCGGCGGCGACGTTTACGGCGAGTGCGCCAGTGAGGCGCCGCCGGCCGACGCGCGGCGCGACCACGATGTCCATGGTCAGCACCGCCGGGTTCGGTTTCGGCTGCGCAGCGCCGAGGTTGAACGGGTTGATCAGCAGAACGTTGGTCGGAGCAAGGGCGACGGCGATGCTGGCGCCGCCGTCGCCGCGCACGAACGACGGCTCGCTGGCGTTGATCGAGTGGATCTCGACGAACTGCTGCGGGAAGATGCGCACGGTGGCGCCGTCGGGTGCGGCGCCGACGGCGAGCGTTACGACGACATCCTTGCCCGCGGTGAACGCGGCAGTCACGTTTGCGGATGTGAGACGGACAGGCGGCGCGGGGAACGCGGCGTTGGTGTTGGGCGCCGGGAACGCCGGCCAGAGAGCATTTGCCCCCGGCCCCGCCGGCGTCAGCAGCGTCTGGTCGATCACCGGTGACACGGCGAGGATCATGTTCTGCGATGGGCGATTCAGGATGCGCGTCGCCTCGCCGAGCGTCTCTGGTCCATCGACCGTGTAGTCGATGTTCACTTGGTCGCGCACTACCGGCAGGAGCTCCGGCGGAATGCGCCCGTCGTCCGGGTCGATGGTGTTGACCTGGTTCTTGGTGCGATTGCCGAGGAGATAGAACGGCGAGTCGACGACCATCACGCGATAGAACCGCCGCGCCAGCGTTCCCTGCGCGAGCGCCGGCGGTGCCAGCGCCGTCTTGCCCATCGTGCCGTTGGTGGCGAGGCCGAAGCGCAGCGGCGTCGTGGCGCTGTTGGCGGCAACCGTGTCGCCGGCGGCCAACGTGATCAGCTGGGTGTTGATGGCAGTATTCGAGTTCGACGTGATCAGGTTCGCGCCGGGCGATCCGATCTGCGGCGGGTTGCCGTGCGGATCGATGAAGTGCAGGAGCGTGCCCGACGCCAGCGCGGCGATGTTGGTCACGCCGCCGGGACCGTTGGCCGCCGCCGTCACGGCCGCCGGCTGCAGTCCGGGCAGCGCCGTCAACAGGTCGGCGACGAGCGCCGCAACGTAAATCGGGTCGACGATGAACCCGCGCGCGTCGTGGAACGAGATGACGCCGGTGGCGTCATCGAGTTGTTCGTCGGGGCGGTACCAGCGCGCGGCGCGGAACGCGGGCGCGTTGCGCACCAGCAGCGCCGCGGGCAGCGGCAGCGTGAGCGGCTGGCCGAGGCCGTTGTAGCGCGTCGCGCAGACGGTCTGGAGGCGACCGAACGCCTGCGGATGGAACCGCAGCACAGTGCAATGGCCCGACACCGGCGACCCATCGACTTCGGAGAAGGCACCCGAGCGCTGGGCCGGCGTCAGCTTCAGCACCACGCGATCGTTCTGGCTGAACTGCTGCTTGGCCGTGCCGAGCGCGCCGCGCACGATCGTGAAGCTGTCGCCGCTGATGTTGGTGCACTCGACCGTCTCCTGCTTGCTGCCGGACGCGTTCGACAGCGTCAGCAGGATGCGGCCGCCGGCGGTCGGCGCCGGGAAAGCGCCGCCGTCGCCCTGCTTCACGGTGAGCGTCGTCGACGTCGCGGTGAGGTTGGCGGCGAGCGTCGACGCCGCGTCGGTGTAGGCGTTCTCGCGGACGCCGAGAAAGGGCGCGCGCACCACCTGGCCCAGGTCGAGCGTCAGCGCGTTGCTGTCGTACGCGTTCGCCGCAGGAGTGGCGTCGGACCAGCGCGTCGTCAGCGACACGGTGGTCAGGCCGAGCGCCGTCAGCCCGTTGTTCTGCAGGCTCTGTTGAACGGCTTGCGGGGTGAGTGTCGCGAGTTGCAGAGGCGGCATGGCGACTCAGCTAAGGAAGTTGCACGTAGTGTGCGCTGCGGCCATCGGGCGAACTGAGGTGCACGGCGATCTGTGTGAACGCGACGCGCACGAACGCATAGTACGCGTACGTCGGACCGGCGCCCGGCATGCGGCGCACACGCAGCGGGTCGACACCGGGAGGCACCGGTCCCGGTTCGTCGAGCGGCACGCTGGCCAGCGGTAACTGGAGCACGATCGGCGGCTGCCGAACGAGGAGCGGACCGACGTGCAGCGGCGGCTGCGAGACGGTCACGCTCAACTGGTAGACAGGCGGATCGAGCGGCGTGTCGCTCTCCCACGTGAGCATCACACCCGGCGGGCTCACGCTCGAGGTCAACACGAAGTTCTGGAGCACGGGCGCCGGCAGAATGGACCCCGGGTCGATCGTCGCGAGCTGCTCCGACGATCGGCCCAGGGGATCAGTGATGCGGATGCTGATCGCCACCGCGTCGTTGATGTCGGCGCGGCGGATGATCGCGCGGTACTGCACCGGCTTGGTGCCGTCGATGCGCCAGGCGCCCGAGCCGCCCGCCGGCTGCGCCGCGTCGAGCTCCGCAAGCGTGCCGTCGAAGGCGATGATCGGCGGCTCGGCGGCCGGCGCACCGATACGCGTGGCGCGGATCGCGATGCGGTGCGAGCCGACCGGCGTCTTGTTCATCACCGCGGCGCTCGACCACAGCAGCAGCACGTCGGGCGGCAGCGTGCCGGGCCATTGCATCGTGATCGGCGACAGATCCGGCGGTGTCGACGGCGGCACCACCACCCAGGCGCTGCTGCTGGCCGGCGACCGCGCCGCCAGCGTGCCGCGCAGCAGGTCGTCGCCCGACCACGCGACGGCCCGGTACCAGACGCGCTTCCACGATCCCGACGGTGTATCGGTGCCGGTCGCCTGCGCGATCGTCGTGCCGAGCGCGTCGGTGATCTGCTCCACTTGCCACGCCGGCGTCATCGCGTCGAGCGAGAGGATCGGCGGCCCCATCGTGTCGACGTGCTTCGCGGCGTCGTCCACCCGCACGCGGTGGATGTCGATGCGCTTCACGCGCGGCCCCTTGCGCGTCGTGATGTGGAGCCGCGAGCGGTAGACGTTGGGGTTCGCCGCCGTGTCCTGGAAGGCGCTGGCCTCGATGGTGGGCGACCCCGGCTGCGGCACGCGTGGCACGGCGAAGGCGTAGAGCGCCGTGCTGCTCGTCGGCCAGGCCGCCTCGACCTGTCCGGCGCTGACGCCGAGCACCACGTACACGTGAATCGCCGTGGTGCCGCGCGGCAGCGTCACGTCGCACGACGTGCCCGTGATGACCTTGCTGTTGCGGCGTGTGAACTGGGTGCGGCGCTCCGCCGGTTTGTCGTCGAAGATGTCGCGCAGTTGGGTGAGCCGCTGGCTGAGCGTGAGCGCCGGATCGGGCTCGCCCGCGTTGACCGCTTTGCGCAGCTTCGTCTCGCTGGTTTCGTAGACGAAGTAGCCGGCGGCGCCGGCCGACGCCGACCACTTCAGCACCGCATGCGACTCGCCGGCGGCGTCGGGCAGGCTCGACAACGCAACGATATCCGGCGCGATCACCGGTGGCCGCGGATCTGATGTGGAGATGACGCTCGGCTCCGCGCTCCATGCACCGTTGCTTTTCGGCGGGATCGCTTCCTGGCCCTGTCCCCAGAGCGCGAGGCCGACGTGACCCGTGGGACCGAAATCCAGCTCGAAGCCGGGGATGGTGACGCGGTAGCGCCGCGACTCGGCGCCTTGGGCGTTGCCGAACGTCACCAGCTGATCGCCGGGCTCGTTGAGCGCGTCAGCGTGGTCCTGCGGAATGTAGCCCGGCCAGCTCGACGTCGGTTCTCCGTTGGGACCGAGCACTGCGAAGTTCAGACTGAGCGTGGTCGCCGGAGGGACACTGATCTGCGTCTGCAGCCCGATGGGTAGCGTCGTGTCGGGTGGCGGCGCACCGTGGTACGGTGCCGCGAACAGGCGGCCGCGGAAGCTGATCGTCTCTGGCGTCCGCAGGCGCCAGTCCCACAGGAACTCGATCACGAGGTTCGCCGTGCACTTGGCGTTCGGTGGCGTCGGGATGTTCGTGAACGTGAACTCGGCTGACACGATGCGCGGCTGGGCGACACCCGGCTGGGTCACCGCCGCGACCACCGTCGACCAGACGCTCCACTGCCCGTAGATGTCCTGGTGGGCGGCTGCGTACTTCAGCGTTCGCCACCCGGGGTCGTTCGGGATGGGGATCTCCCGCTCCACTGCGCTCAATCGGTTCGGCTCCGGGTCCTGCGCGCTCGTGAAATAGTTGACAGCGACGGCCAGCGGCGAGCCATCGGAGCGCCTGTTCATCACCAGACCGACGGGCGTCGCCGGCGTGACGCCGCCCTGTGCGAATGCGAACGAGCGCGCGCGGAACAGCGGGATCGGCACCGGCCGGTCCCAGGTGACGCGTACCGACGCGCGCCAGCTCGCGTCGCGGACCAGCGGGCGCAGGAACCCCATCAGCTGCTGTCCGATGTTCGACGGCACCGGCGGCGCGATTGCCTGAACCGGCGACGGCACGATAGCCGCGTATTCGACCGGCGTCCCGGTACCGAGCGGCCCCTTCTCCCAGCGCGCCGTGATCATGTAGTCGAAGTCGAGCGCCGACGGGACCGCACCCGTGCTCGAGAACGTCACCGCGTAGGCGGTGCCGAAGCCGAGCGCCAGGCAGTTGAAGCAGTCGACGGATGACGCCATGTAAGTGGACGACAGCGGTGCCACCTGCGACGTCGTGCCCGGCTCCGACATCTGCTGGCCCGACGAATTCTCCGGCGGCGGTATCGGCTTGGCGATCTTCTTCGCCGCCTGCGTCGCCGGCGGCAGTGCGGCGATGGCCCGCAAATCGGCGAGCACCGCCGTGTTGAGATCGGTGATCAGTGCGTTCGGCTGCGGCGGGGACCACGCCGGCGCGGGCAGGCCCGCCTCGATGAACGGCGCCCACCCGATCGGCGGCGCGCCGCGCGCGAGCCGCTGCTTCGCCGCCGAGATCGCATCGACGAACGCGCCGAACATTCCCTGATCGACGCCGTGCTGCCCGATCCCCTGCGCCGCCCAGTCCGCCTTCGTCACCGGCAGGCCGACATATTCCAGTTTCTGCCAGCCGGCCGCGGCTGAGAAGTCGTCGCCGCTCACGCCCCGAATGGCGTTGAAGGTGACGCCGCTGGACACCAGCAGCCCTTCGATGGCCGGCGCCGACAGCGAGACGATAACGTTGGTGCCGGAGGCGATCGGCGCGAACGCGACGGTGGTGTTCACCCACGGGTTGCCTACCCACGCGTAGACGACACCGCCGCTGCCCGACACATCGAGCTCGACGGTCGAATAGGATCCCTTCAGGTCCACCAGCTGAGTGCCGAAGAAGACGCCGAATTGCAGGATCTCCGCCGCGATCGGCTTTGGTCCGCGCAGCTTCTTGTCGCGCCGCCATACGGTGAACGGCTCCGTCGGCAGCCCGAGCTCGTCCTTCAGCGTCCAGCGGAGCTCGAGCACCGTCGGCAGGTTGGCCGCCG
>DATFXR010000543.1:0-7652 GCA_035315685.1 Vicinamibacterales bacterium
GATCAACGAGCAGGGCGCGCGGATCGCGCGGCACGCCGCCGACGACAAGGCCTACGTCGCCGGATCGATCGGGCCGCTCGGCATCCGGATCGAGCCGTGGGGCAAGACCGGCGTCGACGAAGCGCGCGAATATTTCCGGGAACAGGCGCAGGCGCTCGCCAACGGAGGCGTCGACCTGTTCATCCTGGAAACGTTCCGCGACCTCAACGAGATCGGCGCCGCGATCGACGCGGTACGCAGCATTTCGGATCTGCCAATCGTCGCGCAGATGACCACCGAAGAGGACGGCAACACCCTCGATGGCACGCCGCCGGAGAAGTTCGCGCCGGCGCTGGAGCAGCGCGGCGCCACGATCATCGGCGTCAATTGCGCCGTCGGGCCGGCGCCGATGCTCGACACGATCGAGCGGATGGAAGCCGTCACGCGCCGCAAGCTGTCCGCGCAGCCCAACGCCGGCCAGCCGCGAGATGTCGAAGGCCGGAACATCTATCTGTGTTCGCCCGACTACATGGCGTCCTACGCGCGTCGTTTCATCATGCACAACGTCCGGGTGGTGGGAGGCTGCTGTGGCACGACGCCGGAGCACATCCGCCAGATCAAGACGGCGGTGCGCGCCATGGCGCCGGCGGTGCTGAAATCAGACGCCGACGCCGATCGCTCGGCTCAAGCCGTCGCGCGACACGAAGGCGACGCCGACGTCACCGGGCGTAGCGCGAAGGTGTCAGCCGAGCGTCTGGCGAAGGCTTCAGCCCAGCGTGAACCAATCTCATCACCGCCGGTGGCGCGCGACCGGAAATCGCGTCTGGCGAACGCGCTGTCGCGGGGCAACTTCATCGTCGCCGTCGAGTTGCTGCCGCCGCGTGGATTTCAGACCGACCAGGTGATCGAACGCGCACGCAGACTCAAGATCGGCGGCGTCGACGTCATCAATATCCCCGACGGTCAACGCGCCGGCGCACGGATCAGCGCGCTGTCGCTCGCGGTGCTGATCGAGCAGCAGGCGGGCATCGAAACGGTCCTCCACTACTCCTGCCGCGATCGGAATCTGCTGGGCATCCAGTCCGATTTGCTCGGTGCCCACGCGATGGGTGTCCGCAATCTGATGCTGGTCACCGGCGATCCGGGACGCGTCGGCGACTATCCCGACGCCACTGCCGTCTTCGATGTCGACTCGATCGGGTTGACCAACGTCGTCTCGCGGCTCAACCGCGGCTGCGACGTCGGCGGCCAGTCGATCGGTGCGCCGACGGCGTTTCATGTCGGCGTCTCGGTGAATCCCGCCGCCTCGAATCTCGAGCAGGAGTTGCGCCGATTCGACTACAAGGTCGAGGCGGGTGCGGAATTCGTCGTCACGCGCCCGATCTTCGATCTGCGCGCGGTCGAACCATTCATGAAGCGCATCGAGAGCGCACGCCTGCCGATCGTGGCAGGCGTGTTTCCGTTCGAGAGCGCCCGAAACGCCGAGTTCCTCGCCAACGAAGTGCCGGGTGTCCGCGTTCCAGACGCGTTGCTCGATCGGATGCGCTCGGCTGAAGACCGCGACGGGGCGGCACAGGAAGGCATCGCGATCGCGCGCGAGATTGCCGCTGAACTCCGGACGGTGGTGCAGGGCCTGCAAGTGTCGACGCAGTCGGGCGATATCGACGCGGCGCTCGCTGTCCTCGATGGACTTCGTTAACAGACCAGATGTATAGTCGCTCGGGCTGCGACCGGCATGTCCCGGCATACAGATTGAACGTTTTCAAGAGGTTGCGCGGAATATGCGTTGCTGTGAGGCAAACTGATGGCCTTATTTGAGCCGCAGCGTTCGAGTGAGAGTGAGGAGATCGGCGGATCCGACGCGGCGACGCGCGCGTTGTCGGTGACGGTGGTCGAGAACGATTTTGTCGCGCGCGTCTACGAGAACATCGCGTGGGGTTACGACCTGGTCTTCGGACCGACGCTCCATCCCGGGCGCGTTGACGCGATCAAGCGCATGGCGATCAAGCCGGGCGACCGCGTGCTCGAAGTCGGCGTCGGCACCGGCATCAATGCCGATCTGTATCCGCCCGACTGCGCCGTCACCGGCATCGATCTTTCCAGCTCGATGCTCGAGAAGGCGCGCGAGCGCGTCGCGCGCAAGGGCGTGCGCAACGTCCGCCTCCTGCAGATGGATGCGGCGAACCTCAAGTTCGCGGACGACTCCTTCGACATCGTCTACGCGCCCTACGTGATCAGCGTGGTGCCCGATCCGGTTGCCGTGACCCGAGAAATGCAGCGGGTCTGCCGGCCGGGCGGACGGATCGTGATCCTCAATCACTTCCGGAGCAACAACCCGGTGATGGCGTGGCTGGAGCGGATGATCTCGCCGTTCACGGTCCACGTGGGCTTCAAGTCGGACCTCGACCTGCCGGCCTTCCTCGCGCAGGCGGAGCTGAAGCCGCTGTCGATTCAGAAGGTCAACGTCCCGCGGATCTGGTCGCTGGTCACCTGCGTGAAAGAGTGAGTCGGGATTCGGGATTCGGGATTCGGGATTTGTTCTGAACCGCTGTCGCGCTGTCCAGCGAATCAGGACTTGCGACTTGCGACTTCCGACTTCCGACTTGCGACTCCCTAGGCCCCGAACGGCTCCTCGATCGACGGACTCTGCGGCGTGAACAACTCGGCGCCATTCGGCGTGATGTGCATGTCGTCTTCCAGCCGGACGCCGAATTCGCGCTTGATATAGACGCCCGGCTCGTCGCTGAACACCATCCCGGGCTGCAGCGTCAGCGCCTTTTCCCATCCGAACATGTTGTTTTTCACCAGGTAGGGCCACTCGTGTCCGTCCATGCCCATCCCGTGCCCGACGCGGTGTGAGAAGTACTTGAAGCCGGGCCCGTAGCCGGCATCCACGATCACCCTGCGTGCAGCGGCGTCGATCGACTCGAGCGGCGCGCCGGGGCGCGCCGCGTTCAGCGCGGCGGTCTGCGCGCCGTGGACGACGTCGAAGACCTTCTTCATCTTGTCGGTCGCCTTGCCGAGCACGAAGGTCCGTGTGATGTCCGACTGGTAGCCCTCGACCGTACAGCCGTCGTCGATCATGATGATCGTGCCTTCGCGGATCGTCTGCGGTGTAATCGACCCGTGCGGCAGGGCGGTGTACTCGCCGACCTGCACGCTGGCGAAGCCGGGAAAACCGAGCCGTCCGTACGCGGCGGTAATCAGGCGGCTGCAATCGTTCTGTGTCATGCCTGGCGTCAGCGCCTTGAACACCGCTTCGTAGCACTGCAACGTCGCCTCGCACGCGAGGCGCATCAGATCCAGTTCGTGCTGATCCTTGATCATGCGGCAGCCGGCGGTGACCGGCGTCGCGCTGGTCACGTGCAGCCCCGGTGCGGCCCCGGCGATGCTGTCGGCGAACACGAACTTGGCCGTCTCCTCGACGCCGAGGCGCCCGGTCGCAATGCCGCGATCCTTCAGGCCCTGCGCGACGCGGTCGAACGGGCTCTCGTCTTCCTGCCAGATCGCGACGTCGGTGTGCTCCAGCGGGCCGCCGGCAAGCTGCTCGCGGGTTCGATCTTCCTCGAACCCCGGCGTGACGATGTACGGGTTACCGACCTTGGGAATGATCACCGCGGTGAGCCGCTCGCTGTTCCCCCAGCGGATGCCGGTGAAGTAGTTCAGCGAGGTGCCGCCGGCGAGGATGATCGCGTCGATCCTCTGCTCGCCCATGATCTTCTTCGCGCGCTCGATGCGGCCGCGCCGTTCGTCTGCCGAGATCGGCCTGGCGCGACCGCGCATCGACGACAGCGACGCGATGCTCGGTGGCAGTGGCCCGGACGGCGGCTCGCCGCCGCGCGCGCGCTGAGCGGAGAGCCGCGTGACCGAAAGCCCCGCGGCCGCGCCGGCCCAGAGGAAGTTGCGTCTCGTGATCATCTCGCCATCCTCGAAATCTCCTGCGCCGCGACGTCGGCTCCGTCGATCCGGGCGCGCTCAGGGGGCGCCGGTTGCGCGAGCAGCGCGTCGATGGCGTCGGCCCAGCGTCCGGCGAGCAGATCTTCCTGCGAAATGTACCTGCACCGCAAGACGCGCGGCATCCCCTCGACGAAGACGTCGTATTCGATGAACCGTCCGCGCGACGTGTAGAGCAGCGCCGTCCCGTTGGCAACGCACTCCGACACGATGCCGTATCCGGGCTTGGAGACAACGACGTCGGCGGCCGCGACCAGATCCTGGTAGCGGAAGCCGTCGGGCACGTGCGACGGATCCAGAACGGTGAGCCGTCCCGATCGACGCAGTTCGTCGATGGGCAGCGCTGCGCCGTACGCCCCGAACGACGGCAGGACAGCGGGCCGCTCGCCGGTGGCGCCGACGGCGCGCCGGGTGTCCGCACGATCGCGGGTCGATCGACGAGCGATGAAAGGGATGTCGATCGTCACTGCGGCCATTGCATCGAAGCCGCCATGAAGCGGCAGCCGCAGCGCGCGGGTCGCTTGCGCGTAGGCGGTCCGGATCGTCGCGCGCACGTCCGGCGCGATCCGATCGAATGCCGGATACGCGCCGTAGATCCAGTCCCACGTGAAATTGGCGATCGCCAGCGACGGAACGCCGGCGCGGGCCGCCGCCGCAAACGCGAGCGGCGGAATGTCGCCGACGACGAGGTTCGCGCCGGCCGCCTCGAGCAGCGCTGCTTCCGCGGCGACGCGCTGGTCGAACGTCTCGTAGAAGCGCGCCGCCCGGCGCGCCGAGTCTTCCTCGTCGATGTGCAGGCTGTCGTGCTGCGTGAGGCCCGAATCGGTGTCGAGGCGCTGCAGGATCACGCGATCGCTCGCGACTGGATCGAACATCGCCGGTCTCAGCGTCGTTCTCACGATCGCCTCCAGCTCCGGCTGGTGCGCGAGCAGGGCGCCGATCAATTCGATCTGCCGGGCGCCGTGACCGAACCCGTGGCCCGAGATGTAAAAGGCAATTCGCACAGCGTGTAGGAGTGCAGGCCCGTCGCCCTACCCCACCCAGCCTGCGGGCCCATCGGTCCCACACTCCACTGCATCACGACGGCAGCGCAGTCGCCAGGACCTGCTCGAGAGTCTCGACCGGCACGAACCGCATCGCCTCCTTGACCTCCGGCGCGAGCTCGGCGAGATCGGGCTCATTGCGTGCCGGCAGCACGAAGGCCTTGATGCCATGGCGCCGCGCCGCAAGCGCCTTCTCGCGGATCCCGCCGACCGGCAGCACGAGGCCACTCAACGTGATCTCGCCGGTCATCGCCACATCCTCGCGCACGGTTTGGTTCTTCAGCGCCGAGACGATCGCGGTCGCGATTGTCACGCCCGCGGACGGGCCGTCCTTCGGAATCGCACCGGCGGGAACGTGAATGTGCAGATCGTGGGAGTCCAGAAAATCGGGGGAGATGCCCAGCGTGCCCGTCGACGATCGGATGTGACTCAGCGCCGCGCGCGCCGACTCCTGCATGACGTTGCCAAGCTGGCCGGTGAGGATGATGTTGCCGTGGCCGCCGGGCAGCAGGCTCGCCTCGATGAACAGGACGTCACCGCCGGATTCCGTCCACGCCACGCCGGTCGCCACACCAGGACGCGAGACGCGGAAACTGACCTCGTCGTGGATCCGGGGCGGGCCGAGGTACTCCGGGAGATGACCGGCATCGACGACCGCGGGTTCGCCGTTGCCGCCGCCGGCCGTCACCGGCACCGGGATCACGCCGGCGACACGTGCGGCGACCTTGCGCGCCACCGTGCCGATCTGCCGCTCGAGATTGCGCACGCCGGCCTCGCGGGTGTACTGCGCGATCATCCGGCGGACCGCCGCGTCGTCGATCGTCACCATCTCCGGCGTCAGCCCGTTCTCGTCGAGCTGGCGCGGGATCAGATACCGCCGCGCGATGTGCAGCTTCTCGTCCTCCGTGTAACCCGCCAGCGAGATCACCTCCATGCGATCGAGCAGCGCCGGATGGATCGTGCCGAGCTGATTGGCCGTGGCGATGAACAGCACACGCGACAGATCGACGTTGATCTCGAGGTAATGGTCGCGGAACGAGTGATTCTGCGCCGGATCGAGCACCTCGAGGAGCGCCGCCGCGGGGTCGCCCTGGAAGCCGCCCGCCGTGACCTTGTCGATCTCGTCCAGCATGAATACCGGGTTCATGGCGCCGGCCTGCTTCAACGCCTGCACGATGCGTCCGGGAATCGCGCCGATGTAGGTTCGCCGATGGCCGCGGATTTCCGCTTCGTCGCGGACGCCGCCGAGCGAGATGCGGATGAACTTCCGGTTCATGGCGCGCGCGATCGACTGGCCGAGCGACGTCTTGCCGACGCCGGGCGGTCCGACGAAGCACAGAATCGGACCCTTGATCTGACTGGATCCGCTGCGTTGCGCCTTCAGCTTCTGGACCGCCAGGTACTCGACGATGCGATCCTTGACCTTGTCGAGATCGTAGTGATCCTGATCGAGTGCCTGACGGGCAGCGATCGGGTCGAGGTGATCGTCGGTCGTCGTCGCCCACGGGACATCGAGCACCCAGTCGAAGTAGGTGCGGATCATCTGGTACTCGGGCGAGGCCGGCGTCATGCGCGCCAGCCGATCGAGCTCTCGCTCGGCCACCTTGGCGACGCTCTCGGGCAGGCGCGCCGCCGTCAGCCGCGTGCGCAGCTCCTGAATTTCCGTTTTCTCGCCTTCGCCGAGCTCGTCTTGAATCGCCTTCAGCTGCTGGCGCAGGTAGTACTGCCGCTGTGCGTCGGTCATCTCCTGCTGAGCCGCTGACTCGATCTTGTTCTTCATCTCGAGCAGCTGGATCTCGCGGCCGAGGGCGTTCGAGACCGCCTGCAGTTTCGCCGTCAGTACGTTCTGCTCGAGGATCTGCTGCTTCTCCTCCGCCTTCATGTCGAGCAGGCTCGCGAGCAGATAGGCGAGCCGCAGCGGATCGTCGATGCCGGCGACCAGACCGCGCAACTCCTGCGACAGGCCGGAGGCGAGCGACAGGGCGCGATCGATCAGCTCGTGGAGGCGCCTCACGTAGGCATCCACCTCGATCGTCCGTTCGACGACGTCCGCGGCTGCCGAGACGGTCGCGCGCAGGCTGAGTCCGCTCCGCGTGACGAGATCGATCCTGGCGCGCATCAGGCCTTCGACGATCACATGGACGCCGTTGGCGACCTTCGCCATTTGTCGAATCGCGCCGACGCTGCCGATCGTGCGCAGATCCGCGGCATCCGGCTCGTCCTGGTCGTTGTTCTGCAGCGTCATGAACAGCAGCCGGTCGCCGCCGAGCGCGCGGTTCACCGATTCGATCGACATCGCGCGGTTGATTGCGAGCGGCTGGAGCGTCAGCGGAAACACGACGGTCTGCCGCAGCGCGAGCACCGGCAATTCGCTGGGGTAGCTACGGACGCCTTCGTTCGCCATGGCCAATTGTAGCGTCGGGGCCGATTGGTGCCCGATCGTGCCACCCGAGCTATGATCGGCGAATGGCGCTGGACGAACGCGACTTCTTCAACAATCGCAACGAGACGCGGACCGACAAGCTCACCTGTCCCCGCTGCAAGCGCACCAACGAGTACCAGATGCGCTGGGTGGTCCGGACGAAGAAGGATCGCCTGCCGCACGGCGCCGACGAGCGCGATCGTGCGCTCTACGGCAAGCTCCGCGACTACATGATCCGCGTCGACGATTCGGTC
>DATFXR010000544.1:0-2690 GCA_035315685.1 Vicinamibacterales bacterium
CCGCGGCCCTGCACCAGGATGTCGTGCTGCCGACAGAAATTGACGATGTCCCAGACGATCAGAAAGTAGCCGGCGAGCTCGAGCTTCTCGATCAAATCGAGCTCGCGCGCGATCTGTGCGCGCGCCTTGTCGTGATACGGCCGGTAGCGGTCGCGCGCACCGACGTCGACGATGGCACGGAGGAACGAGATCTGCGTCTCGCCGGCCGGCACCGGATAGTCGGGAAAGCGGTAGCCGAGATCGGCCATCGTGTACTGCAGCCGATCGGCGAGCTCCGCGGTGCGCGCCACCGCGTCATGGTGATCGCGAAACAGCGCCGCCATGTCGGCCGGTGGCTTGAGATACCGCTCCGCATTCGGCGCGAGGCGGCGGCCGGCCGAGGCGAGGTCGGTGTGATGGTGGATGCACGTGAGCACGTCGAACAGCGGCCGCGACGCCGCGGCGGCAAAGCGGACGCCGTTGGTGGCGATCGTCGGCACCCGGAACGCGGCCGCGAGGCCCGCGAGCGCGGCGTTGTCGCGCTCTTCGTCGCGGCGCAGATGCCGCTGCAGCTCGACGTACACGTGGCCGCGTCCGAACACGCCGACGAGCCGATCGACGAGCCCGCCGACGCCGTGGCGGCGGCCGTCGAGCGCCGCGCGGCCGGCGAGGGCGACCAGTCCGGTCGTGCAGCCGTCGAGCTCCTCGAGCTGCAGCGCGCCTTCGCCTTTCGGCGCGCGCATCTTCATGCGCGTGATCAGGCGGCACAGGTTGCGGTAGCCGTCCGCGCTTTCGCAGAGGACGGGAAGAAGAAAGGACGGATGGGACTGATGGGCGGTCCCACCCGCCTCGATGGTCAGTTCCGCGCCGACGATCGCGCGGAGGCCGGCGGCGGTCGCCGCCTTGTGAAAGCGCGGCAGGCCGTAGACGCCATCGCGATCGAGCAGCGCGAGCACCGGATAGCCGAGCTCCGCCGCGCGATCGACGAGCGCCTCCGGCAGCGACGCGCCTTGCAGAAAGCTGAAGGCCGACGCGGTGTGCAGCTCGACGTACACCGACTTCGCTGCAATTAAGAATTAAGAAGTAAGAATTAAGAATGCGTGGCACGACTGTCACGCCGCCTCGCAGCGTTGCAGCCGTGATCACGAATTCTTAATTCTTAATTCCTAATTCTTAATTGCCCTCGTCCGCCGACGGTCCATACACCCCGGGAATCGGAATGTCGTTCATCCGCAGGTACACCCCGAGCTGGGCGCGGTGGTGGACGATGTGGTTCAGGCAGAAGCTGCGGACGCAGTTGTAGCGGGGCAGCGTGAAGAACACCTGCGCGCCGTTCTTCAACGTCCACGGCACGAAGTAGTCGGTGTCGGGTTTGTCCATTGCGGCGCGTGCGGATTTCACGTTCGCGTCGAACCAGGACAGCAGCTCGGCGCGATCCTTGGCGGCGCGATTCATTTCTTCCGGGGTGACGCTCGCGAGATCGAACTCCTGCCGGTTCATCGTGTCGACGGTCCAGGTCACCATGTTCGCGATATGGCTGGCGAGGTTGCCCAACGAGAACGACTTCGCGTGCGGTTTCCAGGCAAGCTTGTCGTCGGGCACACGCTCGAGCACCTTTCGCGTCGCAGCCATCTCCTGATCGAATTCGGGCAGCAGCAGTTCGGCAATGGTCATCGCAGCACTCCTCTCTTCTTGTTCGCGTCTCAATCGACAATCGCGTCGATGAACCAGGCGTCGGTCTCGCGGTCGCGAAACACGCGGTAGACCGCCCCATCGGTCAGCGACACGTCCCATTCGTCGCGGTCCCACCCGAGTGTGTGGGACCGATGGGCCCGTGGGCTGGGCAGGGCTGGGCCGATCGGGACCTGGTCGGATGAGGTGGTCCCCTTCCCTGCCAAGCCCATGGGCCTATCGCTCCCACACTCCCACCAGGCCCCCGATGTCCGCCACGGACCGGCGCACTGCGTCACCGCGCCCCCGCCGAAGCCGCGTCGATCGGTGGCCACGCGCACCGGACGGCCATCGGCGACCGCGACGCGCGCGGGGACAGGATACCGACAGCGGCGCAGCGCGGACGCGACTCGGGAATCGGGAATCGGGATTCGGGAATCGGGATTCGGGATTCGGCAGTCGAGATTCGGCAGTCGGGATTCGAGAGTCGGGAGTCGGGAGTCGGGGTTCACCGCGGAATTCGCAGAACACCCAGAGCCCGCAGCGTCTTCTTGTACAAAAGTTTCTCTGCGGTCTCCGCGTTCTCTCCGGTTTCTGCATTCCTCGTGGTGGTCGGTGGCAAACGGCGCCATCGCGAACGCGCCCGGACGGTACGAGTCGACGGCTGCCGGCGCGCCGAAACGGTCCTGTCCCATCAGCGCGCCGAGCCGCGCGAGCAGCGTCGACAGCTGTTCGGGTGTCGGATGCGCGCGCGTGAACAGCGTGTGCTGCAGGACGCGGCCGGGCGTCGGATCGATGACGATCGTGACCCGGTCGATCCCGGCGGCTGGAGGATGCGTTTCGAGATCCAGCAGCGCGAGCGTCCGCAGCGTGCGCACGTCGCGCATCGGCGTCGGCAGCTCGAGCCGGCGCGTGTAGACCTCGCGCGTGACGAGCCGCAGGAGCACATGCAGCACCGCCGCGCCGCGATCGCGCCGTTCGAGCCGCGTCGAGAGCGGCTCGAGCAGCCGCGTGAGCACGAACGACAGCGGCTCGAGCTC
>DATFXR010000545.1:0-6539 GCA_035315685.1 Vicinamibacterales bacterium
CCTTTTCGCGACGATCGCGATGGCGGTTGCCGTGGTCGCGCCCCGCGGGCGCGCCGAGCAGCCGCCGGCGCGGACCGCTGATTCGCCAATCGAGATCCTGCCGGTCCACGGCAGTGTCTACATGATCGCCGGCGCCGGCGCCAACATCACCGCCTCGGTCGGCAAGGATGGCGTGCTGCTCGTCGACACCGGCCTCGCCAGCATGAGCGACAGAGTGCTCGACGCCGTCCGCCAGCTGCAGCGCCAGCTGCAGGCGAAGGAACCGCCGTTCGACATGCGCTGGGGCGCGGAAACGCGCGGGACGCTGCAGAACTCACTCAACCCGGTCGCGCCGGCGAAACCGATCCGCTACATCGTCAACACGCATTTCCATCCCGATCACGTCGGCGGTAACGAGCGGCTCGCCAAGGCCGGGCGGACGTTCACCGGCGGCAACGTCGCCGGCGACATCGCCGACGCGGGGCAGGGCGCCGCGATCTTCGCCTACGAGAACACGCTCAACCATCTCAGCGCCCCGACCGGCACGCAGGCGCCGACGCCCGAAGCGGCGTGGCCCACCGACACGTTCCACCAGGAGTCGATGAAGCTGAGCCACTTCTTCAATGGCGACGGAATTCAGATCATTCACGCGCCGAGCGCGCACACCGACGGCGACGTGTTCGTGTACTTCCGCGGGTCGGACGTGATCGCGAGCGGCGATCTCTTTCAGATGACGACCTATCCGTTCGTCGACGTCGAGCACGGCGGCGGGATCAACGGCATCATCGACGGCGTCAACCACATGCTCGACCTCGTCATCCCCGAGTTCCGCATGGAAGGCGGCACGATGGTGATCCCCGGGCACGGACGGTTGAGCGACGGCGCCGACCTCGCCTACTACCGCGACATGCTGACGATTATCCGCGACCGCGCGCAGGCGCTGATCAAGCAGGGCAAGACGCTCGAGCAGGTGAGGGCGGCGAAGATCACCGCCGACTACGATCCGCGCTGGGGCCTGAACACAGAGCGGTGGTCGACGGACAAGTTCGTCGAGGCGGTCTACAAAACGCTGCAGCCGAAGCCCGCCGCAAAGCCGGCCACCGCAGCGCCCATCAACAAGAAGAAGAACCTGTAATGGCCCCGACGCGGCATCAACCGCCGAGTTCGCAGAGACCGCAGAGAAGGTTCTTTCTTTCCGTCCTGCTGAAGTTCCGCCTTCACTGTCACACCGTCACGAACGTCGGCCAACGGCTGAGGCACTTCAGGTTGATCTCTGCATGTTCTGCGCTCTCTGCGGTTGCTTTCTCTGCGCTCTCTGCCTTCTCTGCGGTCTCCCTGCACGCGCAGCAGCGCGGCCGCGGCGGCGCACCACAGGCGCCTCCAGTCGCTCCGCGGGCGGCAGCGCCGATTGATCTCACCGGCTACTGGGTGTCGCTCGTCACCGACGACTGGCGCTGGCGAGTGGTCACGCCGCCGAAGGGCGACGTCCTCTACCTCCCGGTCAACGCGGAGGGTCGTCGAGCGGCGGACGCGTGGGATCCCGCGAAAGACAAGGCAGCGGGCGAGCAGTGCCGCGCCTACGGGGCCGGTGGGTTGATGCATCTGCCCGGACGGCTTCGTATCAGCTGGCAGGACGACCGCACGCTGGTCGTCGAAGCCGACGCCGGCACACAGACACGTGTGCTGCACTTCGGCGGCCAGGCGGCGGCGGATGAAGCGGCGTCGTGGCAGGGCTATTCGGCGGCGCTGTGGGAGATTGACGGCGCCGGCGCCGGCGCCGGGCGGCGCGGCCGGCCGATGAACGTGACGCCCGCGCACGGCTCGCTGAAGACGGTGACGACGCATCTCAAGCCGGGATACTTCCGGCGAAACGGCGTTCCATACGGCGCGAACGCGGTGCTGACCGAGTATTGGACGACGCTGACGGATGAAGGTGTCGATTATCTCGTGGTGACGAACATCCTCGAGGATCCGCAGTATCTCGCGCAGCCGTACGTCCGCACCGTGCAGTTCAGGAAGCAGGCGGACAACAAGGGATGGAGGCCGACGCCCTGCAGCGCCGAGTAGCGGCTGGGGACTGGCTTGGAGTGTAGGACCGACAGGCCCATGGGGTGGGTGGGGTAGGACCGATCGGTCCTTCCTCACCAAGCCTACGGGCCCATCGGTCCCACACTCCTGGGGCTCGCTGATGGCGTACATCTTTCATCAGGATCAACTGCCGCGCCTCGTCTCGGTCGTGCCCGGACGGGAGCGGACCTTCTTCGTCAACAAGGAACTGACGAACATCGACGACATGCTCGCCGGCGTGATGCGCTATCACAAGGGCGGATCGTCGCCGTATCACTACCACGAGATCTGTGAGCACTTCTACTTCATCATGGAAGGGAAGGGCACCGTCGAAACGCCGGAAGGGATCGAGCCGGTTGGTCCCGGCAGCATGGTGTTCATACCCGCCGAAACGCGGCATCGCCTGCGTGCGAACGCGGACAACGAGCTGTTCTACTTCGAGTTCCAGGCACCGAACCGCTTCAAGACGCACATTCTCGACGGCACGCCGGACGAGTTGCGCTGGGAACGCATCGACGGCAGCGTGTGGGTGCAGAGCTGATGGCGAATACCTACATCGACACGGCTCGTATCCCGCGCACGGCGATCGCCGGCGCGGGCGAAGTTGCAGAGATTCTCAACAATCAGCTCGCCGGTGCGAAGAATGTCGTCGCGAGGCTGCACTGGCTGCATCGCGGCGATCACCTCGACGCCGGCGAACCGGATTTCCATCATCTGCTCTACCTGATGGAAGGCGAGGCGACGATTGTGCTCGACGGCGCCGATCATCGCGTCGCCAAAGGCGCCGGCGTCTACCTCGCTCCCGCCGAGACGGCGCGCATCGCGCACGCGGGATCCGCACCGCTCAAGCTGTTTCATCTCACCGTGCCCAGGTTGTGAGCAGCGGGAAAGCAGCCGCGGAGACCGGACTCGCTGAACCGCATTCCGGTTTCCGAGTACTCGGAGCTGTTGCTCTCACAGTCTCCGACCGCTGCGCGCGGCATCAGCTGCAACGTACCGGAGCAGGAACAGCGCCAGGCGGTTCGCGCGTACTACGCCTCGATCAGCTTCATGGATGCGCAGCTCGGACGGATTCTCGACACCCTCGACCGCCTCAACCTTCGTCAGAACACGATCATCGTGTTCATGAGCGACCACGGCTACCACCTCGGCGTCATGGCGGGTTGTGGATGAAACAGTCGACGAACTCAATGACCCGGGCGAGACGCGCAATCTGGTGACGCAACCCTTCTACGCGAACGTCCTGGCCGACATGCGCCAGCGGCTCGCGCGGATGAAGAGCGCCGCCGCCAGGTAGGCGCGGTGCATTGTGAGCGGCGGGCAAGCAACCGCGGAGCACGCGGAGATCGCAGACTCATTTCTTCTTCTTGTGGTCGAAGCGTCCGGGTTTCTCCGGATGGTGGGGGTGATCCAGCGCGAAATAGCGAAAGGTCTCTGCGAACTCTGCGTTCTCCGCGGTTGCTTTCATTCCGCACTGCACGGAGTCGGATGCCACTTCGCGCCGTCAGACTCCTTCTTGAAGGACGAGCTCGTAATGAATGCATCGTCGAGGTAGGTCGGATCGTCGACGACGGTCGTGACGGTGAACCATTGATCGCCGTTCGGCTCGCTGTGGCGATCGAAGTACTCGGTGACCGTCGCCGTCTCGCTGTACGGGACGCCGTTCTTGCGCAGGTAACCGGCCTTCATGTGAGTCGTGACGACCTTCAGCGCGCCGCCTTTCGGCGGAGCACCGCGCCCGCGACCGGCGGCGGGGCCGCCGCGCCGCTGCGGTCCCGCCGGCTGCCATCGCGCGAGCGAGAAGCCCTGCCAGCCGAAGTCACCTGGCGGTGGCTGCGACGGCTCGGCGAAATGCAGCAGTCGCGTCTGCGTGCCGGCATCGCTCTCGATCTTCAGCGTCTCCTCGTCTTGCCAGGTGATGTGCACGCGGCCGGCGACGCGCATGATGTTGCCAACGCCGTACGACCGGCAGGCATTGCCGCTCGCCGCATCTTTCGCCGGGTCCCAGGCGTCGGCCGCCTTCCGCGCGGCGGCGTTGAGCGGGACGCTTGCGTAGTCCCCCTTGCGCGGCGTCATCATCCGGTAGCGCCAGTCCTCGGTCACGATCGACACCCAGTAGCCGGCGAGATCGATCGGCGCCGCCGCGCGCGCGGTTGGAGGCGGTGCAGGCGGCTGGTCGGTGCCACGTTGCGTGGAGGGCGCCGAGAAGGCCGAGAACACGAAGAAAGCAGCGCCCACGAAGGCACGAAGCCGCGAAGAAACATTCTGTACAAAGATGCTTCGTGCGCTTCGTGTCTTCGTGGGATCTGCAGTCCCTTCGCAGCGTGTCGATGTGGCCAGAGCCATCGCTACTTCTTCTTCGTCGCTGGAGCAGGCGTCCCGGGCGTGGCGGCCGGTTTTGGCTGCAGCGTTTTGTAGACCGCCTCGATGAACTTGTCCGTCGTCCACGGACCGGTCGTCGCGCCGTAGCGGCGGTCGTAGTCGAGCGTCGGGCGCGCGGCCTTCACCTGATCGAGCGTCGATCCGTTCTTCACGAGATCCCGGATGCGATCGTGCACGATCGTCAGCATGTCGCGGTACTCCAGCACGTCGGCTTCGTCGCACAACCGGCCGTGGCCGGGGATCACGTAGGTCCCCCCTTCCTGCTTTTCCTTCGGGATCGTGATGTCGAGCAGCGTGTTGAGCCCGGCGAGGATGCCCTGAATGCTGCCGCCGCGCTCGAGATCGATCACCGGATAGCTCGTCGTGACGAACAGATCGCCAGCGCTCACCACGTCCGAGCGCCGGAAAAAGACGATGCTGTCGCCGTCGGTGTGGGCGGATGGCTGATGGAGGATCTCGATCGCCTCGCCGTTGAAGAACAGTTCCTTCTTCCTCGTGAAGTAGGTGTCGGTCGGCCACGCGGCTTGCGGAAATGGCGACGGCTCGCCGGTTGGCGCGCTCATCCGGGTGAGCACCTTCTCGTGCGCGATGATCGCGGCGCCGGAGTAGGGCTGACCCATGTTGCCGCCGGAGATCACGGCACCTTGCTTCGCGATGTCCGCGTTTCCGCCAACGTGGTCGCTGTCCGCGTGCGTGTTGATGATATAGCGGATCGGTCTGGTCGAGACGGAGCGAATCGCCTTCAGGACCTTGTCGGTCAGCGACGAAGACGAGGCGTCGACCAGCAGCACGCCTTCGTCGCCGGCCTGCATCGTGATATTCGCGCCGCCGGCGCCGACCAGCATGTAGACGTTGCCCTGTACCGGCAGCACGTGCACGTCCTCATCGTCCGGGCTCGTGCTGCCGGCAGGCGGATCGGATTCACGACCCGGCGGCGCCGGCGCGTTCTTCGGGCGCCACTGATACTCGGGATAGGTTGTCTCGGCGCCGCCGCGGGCGGCGTCCGGCGCGACGCCGAACTTCGCGGGGAATTCGCCGAGGAACGGGTTCTGTCCTGGCAGATGATGCGGCACCACGCCCTGCGGGCGATCGATCTCCTCGACGATCTGACACGGATACGGCGCGATCTGTTGATGCGGATCCCACACGAAGTTGGTGGTGCGGATGAACGGCTCGGTGAGGTACACCGGATCGTCGATGATCACGATCCACGTGAGGTAGTTGTCGTGGCGAACGAGGTGCTCTGTGACGATCGCCTGGTCGCTGCGCGGTACGCCGTTGCGGCGGATCCACCCCATCTTCAGGTGGGTGGTCGTGATCGTCAGCATGTCGCCGTCCCACACGCCGGTCGAGAACCCCTGCCACGTGTGCGCGGCGTACCCGGGCGGATGCGGACGGCCGTCCATCCAGATGGTGCGCTCCGGCGCCTGCCACGAGATGTGCGTGTGGTAGGCGATCAGCTGCTGCGTCGGCGTATCGATCTCTTTCCAGATGCGCAGGTTCGCCGGGCCGCGCGGCGAGTAGTCGGACGGGTGAGGCTTGCACTGGTGTTCGGGCAGCGTCAGGATCGACGCATCCCAGCTGTCGGCGTGCAGCCGCGCTCCGGCGTTGATCGGCAGCCCGAGGTAATCGCCAATCTCCGGACCCGGTATCCTCTCGGGCTGATCTTCGTGAAAGCGCGGCGCCCATTCGCCTGTGAGATCGTAGCCGGACGGTGAGGCTACCTGCTGCGCCCGCGTGGGGACCATCACCGCCGCGGCGGCGGCGACACCGGTCAAGACTGCGACCGCGAGCCGTCCGGCGTGTGTCATACTCCGCCGCCTCCTGCGCTCGGCTCCGCCAGCTTCTTCATGATCACGCTGACGTCGGTCGGGTTGATCAGATCCGGGACGGTCCAGCCATTGAGATCGTACTCGGCCATGCACGCGTCGGCGAAGCCTTTGTAGCGGGCAGTGGCGCCGCTCATCTCCGCCACCATCAGCGTCTCGAAGCGGATGCTCTCGTGGTTGCCGAAATAGTTCCGCTCGTAGAGCTCGTGCCGGCCGCCGAACTCGGTGCCAATCGCGTCCCACAGCAGCTTGAACAGCTTCACGCGATCCTCGGCGGAGTAG
>DATFXR010000546.1:0-2404 GCA_035315685.1 Vicinamibacterales bacterium
CGCGGCTACGTGGTCCTGGATCCCGACTATCGCGCGAGCTCCGGGTACGGCCGCGACTGGCGGACCGCGATCTACCGCCACATGGGCGGCAAGGATCTCGACGACGTGGTCGACGGCGCAAAGTTCCTGGTTGCCACGCAGAAGGTGAACCCGAGGCACATCGGTGTCTACGGCGGCAGCTACGGCGGCTTCATCACGCTGATGGCGATGTTCACGTCGCCGGACACGTTCGCGGCCGGCGCCGCGCTGCGTCCGGTTACCGACTGGTCGCACTACAATCACGGCTACACGTCGAACATCCTCAATGAACCGCAGGAGGACGCGGACGCGTATCGAAACAGCTCGCCGATCTATTTCGCGGAAGGCCTCAAGGGCGCGCTGCTCATCTGCCACGGCATGGTGGACACCAACGTGCTCTTCCAGGACAGCGTGCGGCTGGTGCAGCGGCTGATCGAGCTGCGGAAAGAGAACTGGTCGATCGCACCGTTCCCGGTCGAGAATCACGGCTTCGAAGAGGAAACCAGCTGGGCCGACGAGTACAAGCGGATCATGAAGCTGTTCGACGAGAACCTGGCAGCGGCCCCGCGGCGCGGGACGTGGTGACGCTGCGCGACCACTGGGTGTGTGGGACCGATGGGCCCATAGGGTTGGTAGCGTGGGACCGATGGCCCTCGCTCGCGCGAAGCGCGAGCCCTCCCCACCCACCCCATGGGCCGATCGGTCCTACACTCTCTGTCAGCACACGGCCATGACTCGCGACGAGCTTCTCGATGTCTACCGCCGCTCGGGCGCCCTGCTCGAAGGGCACTTCCGGCTCACCTCGGGTCTGCACAGTCCCGGCTACCTGCAGTGTGCGCTGGTCCTGCAGCATCCGCAGCACGCCGAGGCGCTCGGCCGTTCGATCGCGGAACGCACGCGCGACCTGCGGCCGACCGTCGTCCTCTCGCCGGCACTCGGGGGCGTCATCATTGGGCAGGAAGTCGGGCGCGCGCTCGGCGTCCGCGCGATCTTCGTCGAGCGTCAGGACGGCGCGCTCACGCTGCGCCGCGGTTTCATCATCAGCGAAACCGATCGCGTGCTGGTGGTCGAAGACGTCGTCACGACCGGCGGATCGACTCGGGAAACGATGCAGGTGGCGCGCGCGGCTGGAGGCCAGGTGGTCGGCACGGCGTCCATCGTGAACCGGGGGCACGGCGTCGATCTCGGGGTCCCGCACGTGTCGCTCATCGACATCGATCTCGCGACCTACGAGCCGGACAAGTGCCCGCTCTGCGCGCAGGGCTTGCCGGTCGCGAAACCTGGCTCGAGGCCGGTCGCAACGTAGTGGACGTCCGCCGGACGCCGCTGCGCCGCGGCGCCATCGGACGGGGCTCGGGGCTCGGGCCTCGCCGTCACGCTCGATTGCAGCTAGCTCTTGGACCCAGCTCCTTGCCCCGATGCAGTGTCCGCCTTCAGGCGGACCGTGATCGCATATGCCCTCCTACAAGATCACCCTCGCCTATGACGGCACCGACTACGTCGGCTGGCAACGGCAAGCGGCCGGGACGTCGATCCAGGGTCTCCTCGAAGACACGCTGCGTGAGTTCGGCGACGGCGAGATCCCGGTGAGCGGCGCGGGGCGGACCGATGCGGGCGTGCACGCGCTGGCGCAGGTGGCGAGCTTTTCGCTCGTGCGTGCGGTGCCGAGCGATGCGATCGTCCGCGCGCTGAACGCGAAGCTGCCGGAGGCGGTGCGCGTCACATCGGCCTGCGAGGTTCCTGCGTCCTTCCACCCACGGTTCGACGCGCGCGCGAAGACGTACCGCTACCGCATCTGGAACGGCGACGTGATGCCTCCGTTCGAGCGGCGCTACGCGTGGCATGTGGCTGGGGCGCTCGACCTCGACGCGATGCGGCGCGCGGCGACGCTGATCGAAGGCGCACACGATTTTGCGGCGTTCCAGTCGGCGGGCAGCGACGTCGCGACGACAACCCGCACCGTGTTCGCGTCGGCGCTCGCTGCGGACGGCTCGCTGCTGCTCTACGAGGCGACGGCGGACGGCTTTCTTCGTCACATGGTCCGCGCCATCGTCGGTTCACTCGTCGAGGTCGGCCGCGGCCGCAAGGATCCGGAGTGGATGGTGCGCATCATGGCATCGCGCCATCGATCGGCGGCAGGACGGACCGCGCCGGCCTGCGGATTGTTCCTCCTCCGCGTCGACTACGCGGGCGCGCGCCAGGCCGCGCCGTGAGGCGTTGTAGTAGACTCAAGGTTTACTCACGAAGGACCCGTAATGTCACTTGAGCAGCTCCTGGCGGTGATTCCGCCGGGATCGCCTGATGACACGCTGGCGCGCCAGGTCAACTTCGACCAGTTGCCCGCTCACATTGCGATCATCATGGACGGCAACGGGCGCTGGGCGGC
>DATFXR010000547.1:0-10380 GCA_035315685.1 Vicinamibacterales bacterium
TGACTCAAGCCGTAGCGCAGGTTCGGCGGGCGGTCCGCTCGTTCGAAGATATGTGCCGCGAACGTTGCGTAGGCGCTCGGGTTGTGGCGCGCGTTGGCTGCTGTCTGTGTCGTGTAGCCGGGGGCGAACTCGGAAATGTGCGTCGTGGTGTTGTTGTCGGAAGCCGAGTCGATGACGTGCGTCGCTTCATGGATCGCCATCGCAGCCAGCGAATTCGGTCCGGTCTTCGCGATGTTCGTGACGACGACCGGCTCGAGCGTGAAGTCGGAGTAGGGAGGTCCGAAAACGATCGGCCCTCCGTTAGGTGCCTCGGCGGCCGTGCTGAGGCCGTTTCCGAGACAGACGGAGTGCTGAATCATCGTCGCGTTCGTGAGCGTGCGCTGAATGAACAGAAACTCGGTCGTCAGCTGATCGATCGCGGTCAACGTGATCGGCTCCTCGTTCGACAGTGGCGTCGCGCCGTCAGGAACGAGCTTGAAGTGCGTTCTGAGCGCCGACAACTCCACGGCAAAGTCGGCCAGGAACATTTCACGGTCGAGCGCCGCGATTGTCATCTTGCCGACGATGTCGTCCGGCGTGTTCTGGTAGCTTCTGTTGATGATGTTCCGTGGCGGCCCCTTGAAGGTCCGCACGGCGCGAACCGTGTCCGTCCCGTATCGCGCCTTGCTGAGTTCCGTGGCGCCGATGATGCCGGCGCCGAGTCGAATGAGCGCGCGCTGAATCTTGCCGACATGCTCACCCTGTGAGCCGGGTACGACGTGAGCCGGGTCCGATACCAGGCAAGCCTCGAGCTTTGGATCACCTCGAAACTCCTTGCATCTGAGCGACGTCGCCGGAAGGGCCAGGCCGGCCCGCACATCATTCAGCGCGAACAGCGCTGCGATGACCTTCCGCAAGGCGAGCGGAAGGATTGTCTTCGCGAGCTGGCCACCCCAGTGCGGACCGGCGGCCGGCTTCCAGCCGCGGAGCGACAAGTCGAGCGCCCCGAGGACCTCATGCCCGGCAACGCCGGGAGAGGTCGGTGCAAAACCGAAGTGCTGCTGGGCCGCGGTCACGGCCGCGGCGGTCTGAGCACCGAATGCGCCGGTCACCCCGCCGGCGACGGTGAATCCTGATTGAATGAGTGCCTGCTGCAGCAGCCTGACGGCCGTCCCGTCCGTCTCGCCCGGGCCCATCGCAGGGCTGTTGTTCGCGGCTCTTTGAACGCGTGTGTTTGCGGCCCAGTGTGAGGAAACCAACGTGATTGCCATCATCCACTCGCTTTTGATCTCTTGAACCACTAACGAGGGATCGGCCTGAGGGGAACACAGGGTGGCAGATCAAGCCGCTGTTGTCGGATGCGACTCGTCAGCGCAGCGGTGGACGTTCCGCACGAGCCGCACAGGATCGCCCCCCCGATCTCGAGGCGTCGCTGGAGGCCTTCCTGCGCGCCAGGACGGGCACGTTCCGACGGCGCTGACGCCGTCGACTGCCGACTGCCGACTGCCGACTGCCTACTCGTATCTGAGCGCGCGCATCGGATCGATCTGCGCGGCACGATGCGCCGGCACCAGGCCCGCGAGCAGAGCCACCGCAACGAGCGCGCACGCCGACGCCGACAGCACTGCCGGATCGTATCCGCTCAACTCGAACAGCTGCGACCGGGCGAGGCGGGCCAGTGAGACGGCGGCGGCCAAACCGATCGCGCCGCCGACCGTCGTCATCACGCCGACCTGACGCAGGATCATCGCGCGGACGCGCGCGGGCGCCGCGCCAAGCGCCATGCGCACGCCGATCTCGCGCGTCCGTTGCGAGACGGTGTACGCGAGCACACCATAGAGCCCGATCGCGGCGAGCAGCGTCGCCAGCGATGCGAACGCCGCCGACAGTACCGTGATCAGCCGATCGAGGAACACGTTCTGTTTGATCTGCTCCGGCATCGTGCGCAGATCCTCGACCGGCAGGCCCGGATCGAGCGACGACACGATTTTCGGGATATTCGCGATGAAGTCGTCGGGATTCTGCGCCGTGCGCGCGTAGAACGTCAGCGAGCCGAGACCGATCGCGTCGCCCTGCGGGTAGGGCCTGAAATACAGCGGCGGCGGCGCCCGTTTCACGTCGCTGTAGCTCGCGTCGCGCACGAACCCGACGATTTCCGTATCCGGCGGCTTTCCCGAGCTGCCGATGTGCCTGCCGACCGGATTGGGGAGCAGATTGAACTTCTTCGCGAACGCCTGATTGACGATGGCGACCTTCGGCGCGCCCGTCGCGTCGGCGCGCGTGAACTCGCGGCCCGATAGCAGGGTCATTCCGACCGTCTGGAAATAACCTGGTCCGACCTCGTTGTAGCGCGAGTTCATGTCGGTGTCGGGGCCGGGCGTCATGCCCTCCACGCTGACGTCGTTGCCCCAGTTGTCGCCGGCGAGCAGTGCCACCAGCGCGTCGCTGACGGCGGTGACGCCCGGCAGTGCCGCGAGCTCGTCCTCGAGATGCGTGAAGAACTCCGCCGTCCGCTGAGGCGAGTAGCCGTTCAGCGCCGGCGACACGCCGAACGTGACGACGTGTTCGATGTTCGCGCCGAGATCGACGCGGCTGATGTTCAGCAGGCTCTTCGTGAAGAGCCCGGCGGACACCAGCAGCGCCATCGACAGCGCGATCTGCGTCGTCGCGAGTGCCCAGCGGAAGCGCGCGGCCGATCGCGCGCCGGAGGGCTGGCCCGCCTGCGCCTTGAGGACGACCGCGAGATCGGGACGGGTGCTGTGCACGGCGGGGAAGAGCCCGAACAGCAGGCCGGTCGCCATCGCCGTCGCGCCGGTGAAGAGCAGCACGCCGCGATCGACCGTCCAGTCGACGCCGGCCGTGGCAAACGTCGGCAGCAGCGAAGCGATCAGATTGAGCGTCCACTGCGCGACGAGCACGGCCGCCGCGCCGCCGCACACTGCGAGCAGCAACGACTCGGTCAGCAGCTGCACGGCGAGCTGCGCCCGACTCGCGCCGATCGAGAGGCGGACCGCCATCTCGCCGGCACGGCCGATGGCCCGCGCGAGCAGCAGGTTGGCGATGTTCGCGCACGCGATGAGCAGCACGAACGCCGAAACGCCCAGCAGGATCCGAAGTGGAGGTCCGGCATTCCTGGGGATGCTGCTCTGGCCCCGCGCGCCGGCCTCGACGAGGATCGGCTTGGCGCGGAAGCGCGCCATGGTCTGTTCGCTCATCCCGCGCTGCAACGGCGCTTCGACGTCGTTGATGATCGCGTGGTACAGCGGATCGAGGGACGCGTGCGCCTGGGCGATGGTGACACCGGGCTTCAGCCTGGCGAACAGATAGAGCGTGTAGCTGCGGCGGTTGTCGAAGTTCTTGTAGGTCGTCTGCATCTCGCTGCGGAGCGTCAGCGGGACGAACACCTTCGGCGACACGCCGACCGTCGTACCCTCGAATCCGCGCGGTGCGACGCCGACGATCGTCAGCGGTCGGCCGTTCACCACGAGCGTCTCTCCGACGACCGACGGGTTCGAGGCGAAGCGCGACTGCCAGTATGCGTGGCTGAGCACCGCGACGTGCGATTCGCCGATCGACGGCTCGTCGGCCGGCATCAGCAGCCGTCCGACCGCGGGCTGGATGCCGAGCACGGGGAAGTAGCCTCCGGAGACGAGCACGCCCCGTCCGTTCAGCGTCTGGCCCTTGTAAGCGAGGTTGGCGCCGAACAGCACGTGCGCCGCGATGCCGGTGAACGTCGTCTGCTGCCGCTCGAGATCGCGAAACATCGGGTAGCTGAACACGTCGTCGCAGTTGTCGCGCGTGCTTGCGGTGCCGCACGACTGGCCGCCCGGCTTGGGTCCGGGCGCCACGAGATTGACGAGTTGCTCGGCTTGCCTGACGGGCAGCGGCCGGAGCAGCAGCTGATTGAACAGCGAGAAGATGGCCGCGTTGGCCCCGATACCCAGCGCGAGCGACGCGATGGCGACCAGCGTCACGAATGGCGTTTTGAACAGCGTGCGCCCGGCGACCTTGAGGTTGGGCATTTCAGCAATAGACGGGCGACGAGGCCGAATGGTTTATCGCCGATATCCCGCCGGCTGCCATCGATGTTCAGCCGGCCGTTGGCTTCAGCCGTCCGATTAGTACTGGACGAGTCTCACTGAAACGACCGTTCCATGACAGCGGTGTCGTTCTTCCGAGGTAGTTGCCCCGTTCATCGGCAAGAAACACGTCCGCCCCGCGATTGAGCCTCTGGGCGTGGCCCTGCAAACGCCGTGAAGCGGTGGCCAATCTCGCCAGGTCGGCATCATCGGCCACTACGACCAGCACATCGATGTCCTTCGGATCTCGCTTCGTCGTTATGATCGAGCCCAGGACGGCAATGCTCTTGACGCCCGGCAGCTGTCGGACCGACGTCACGAACCGGCGCAGCCCGTCGAGCAGCTGCTGCCGATGATTCTCAGAGGCCTGGTTCATCGTGGTCAGAGCCAGCGTCGTACGCGACGCCGATACTGCGTATACTCCTCTCCAAAACGTCCGTGCAAATACTCCTCTTCTCGTGCCACCACGCTGTACCGAACGACGAGCAACGCGGGCACGGTGGCAACGAGAACCCACGGTGTGTCGAACAGCAACCCCAGGCCGACGACGACCAGTGCCTGGCCGACATAATCGGGATTTCGGCTATACCTGTACGGGCCCGAGACCACGAGCCGACGACTCGCGTGACGAGGTGAGACCGGCGTACCGGCGCGCCGGAAATGGCGGACCACCAGAGCGCTGAGTGCCAATCCAGCAACCAGGAGCGCTCCGCCGAACGTCCGCACCGGCACTGCGTCGGCAAGGAGCCTTTTGGGCAACAGCGCCTGAAGAACCGACCCCGCTGCGAACGCTCCCAGGAAGATGAACGGCGGCGGCGCGAAAACGCTGGGACGATCAAGCCGCTCATCGGTGGAAGGTGACATGACAGCCGGCGTGGGCGAGTCCGAAGACGTCGCCCTCGAACAGACCGAAGTCTATCCGCCGCCGAGCGTCACGTCGAATTCCAGCGCAGCGTGCAGGCCGCCACGATTTCGCAAATGAACCGCGGTTTGCTTCGGCGCGCTCGAATGGCTCGCTGTCATCGTGAAATTCCGCAGGTCGCGACTCTCCCGCGGAGGTTCACCTGTCCGAGATTGGGACGGCTTCGTCCCACTCCCGCCGCGGCTGCCAATGTTCCGCTTGTCCCGACCGTCCGAGTCATGGAGTTACGGCGAGCCATCCTGGCACGATTGCTGCCTCGCGCTGCGAGAGCAGATACCCCCCGAGGAGCCGCATGATCCAGGAACTCCGTATCGCGATTAGAAATCTCCGCCGCGTGCCGGGCTTCGCCCTCGCCTTCGTGCTGACGCTCGGTCTCGGCGTCGGCGCGAACACCGCGATCTTCAGCGTCATCAACGGGGTTCTGCTGCGTCCGCTGCCGTACCCGGAAGCCGACCGCATCATGCACCTGCGGCAGCCGCAAACGGCCGCCGGCGTCGAGGATTCGTCGTTCTCGTTTCCGGAAGTGGCCCACTACCGATCGCAATCGAAGACGATCGATCAGTTCGTCGAATTCGGCGACTGGACGTTCAACGTCCTCGGGCATGGCGAACCGCATCGCGCGACCGGCGGTCTCGTCACGGCGAACTTCTTCCCGATGCTCGGCGCGCAGCCGCTCCTGGGCCGCACGCTCATCTCCGCGGACGAAGCCAAAGGGGCGCCGCCGGTTGCCGTCCTCACCTACGCCTACTGGCAGCGCGTCTTCGGGTCCGACCCGTCGGTCGTCGGCCAAACGCTCGATCTGACGGTGAAGCAGGCGCAGATTGTCGGCGTGCTGAAGCCGGGCTCGCACTACGCGGCGCAGCGCACGCAGGACTTCTACGCCAACTACGCCGCCAACGATCACTACATGAGCTCGTCGATGCAGAACGAGTGGCCGCATCGGATGACCACTGTGTACGCACGGCTGGCGCCCGGCGCGACGGCCGCGAGCGCCCAGGCGGAGCTGAAACAGATGGCCACCACGCTGCACCGCGATCATCCCGAGGCCTATCCGGCTTCGCGCGGCTTCGATATCGCGGTCATGCCGTGGAAGGACGAGCTCACCGCGAAGGCGAAGCCGACGCTCGTGATTCTGCTCGTCACGACCGTGTTCGTCCTGATGATCGCCTGCGCGAACGTCGGCAACCTCACGCTGACGCGGCTCGTGCAGCGCGAGCGGGAGATGGGCATCCGCGCCGCGCTCGGCGCGCCGGCCGCCGTGCTGCGGCGGCAGCTGCTCGCGGAGAACCTCGTGCTCTCGATGCTCGGGGGCCTGCTCGGCCTCGGCATCGCGGTGGCGGGCCTCAACCTCCTGATCGCGTACACGGCGCGGTTCACGAACCGGACCGGCGAGATCGGCCTCGACGGCACCGTGCTCGCCTTCACCCTTGCAATCTCGACCGGGATGGCGCTGCTGTTCGCGTGGGCGCCGCGCCTGACGTTCATGGACGATCCCGTGCGCGCGATGTCGGCGGGCGGCGGCCGCTCGACTGGCAGCCGGGGGCGGCGCCGCGCCCAGCGCGCGCTCGTCGTCAGCCAGTTGGCCGCCTCGTTCATGCTGCTGATCGGCGCCGGCCTCCTGACGCGCACGCTCATGCGACTCTATGAGGTCAATCCCGGCTTCGATCTCTCGAACGTCCTCAGCCTCCAGGCGCCCAACTTCGCCACCGTGTCGGACCCCAATCGGCTGCTGCAGTTCAATCAGGACGTGCTCGAGCGGGTCAGGAACGAAGCGTCGGTGAAGAATGCGGCGGTCGCGTCGAACGCGCCGCTGGCGGGCTCGTTTCCGCAGCAGCGCGAATTCCGGATCGACGGCGCCGATGCCGATGCGATCGGATCGGCTCCGCGCACCGTCACGCGCGTCGTGAGCAGCTCGTACTTCGCGACAATCGGCACGCCGCTGAAGGCCGGCCGTTCGTTCCAGGCGACCGACACGCGTACCTCGCCCCGCGTGGTGATTCTCAGCGAGTCGATGGCGAACTACTACTTCAAGCGCGGCGACGCGGTTGGCCGGCGGATCAGCTGGAACCTGACCAACGGCATCACCGGCGCGGTGTCGTGGACGCCGCCTGCGGAGATCGTCGGCATCGCCGCCGACTCCCGCGCCGACGGCATCGACCAGGCCCCGATGCACACGCTGTATCAGGCCGACACGCAGAACTTCGCCCCCGCCACGCTGCTGGTGCGCACAGCCGGCGACGCGCCCGTCCGCCTCGCGCCGCGCGTCGTCGAGACGATCCGCGCGCTCGATCCGAACCGCCCGATCGATCACGTCCAGACGCTGGAAGAGATTCGCGACGAGACGATCGCGCCGCAGCGCCTCAACGCCACGCTCATCGCCCTGTTCACCGCGCTCGCGCTCGCCATCGCCACCGTCGGTGTCGCCGGCGTGCTGGCGTTCTCGGTGAGCCAGCGGACCAACGAGCTCGGCATCCGCGTCGCGCTCGGCGCGCAGCGAGGCGAGATCCTGCGGATGATCCTCGGCGAAGGCGCCGCCATGGCACTCGTCGGGCTCGCCGTGGGCGGCGCCGCCGCCATCCCGCTGTCGGAGCTGCTGAAGGGCCTCCTGTTCGGCGTCGAGCCGGCGGACCCGCCGACGATCGCCGTGTCGGCCCTGCTGCTGGTCACGGTCGCCGTCGCCGCGGCCTGGATTCCGGCGCGCCACGCCACCGCCGTCGACCCGATCTCGGCGCTGCGCGGCGATTGAGCAACGCCTCGACCGGCGTCGCGCTTTGCCCTTCGGCGCGCTCGCCTTGCCTGGCAGGACTCGACGCTGCGCTCCCGGCCGCGGGGGAGAGCTTGTACTTCCGAGCAGGTCTCAACTCGTGCCACGTTCCCGATCGAACACGATCACCTGGTCGAACGCCTTGCCTGCCGCGTCAATATCCTCGACCGTGGCCGTGAGCGTATGCCCGTCATCTGACAAGGCGTACGTCGCCCTGCCCATCGGACGTTGTCTTTGCTGGCCGTCGTTTCGAGCACACGTGTGCCGACCCACATCGTTACGGCGACCACGCAGGGGGCTCGAGGCGAGACGGCGTGTTCGACTCCGTCCGCCTGCAAGAAGCCCGGCTACCGAGCCACGACTGAACTTTCGCGTGGCTTGCCAACCGTCTGACGCGACCGGTGGCCAAGCCGCGCGGATCGAGCTGCGCGTCGCGCCGCGCACTAGTCGGGAATCGGTAGCGGATCGCCGGGCTTTCGCGGCGGCTGTTCGGGTCGTGCCTGGCCCTTTTCCTGGTCGCCAGGCCGCGGCTGCGGCTTGTCTGGTGTCTTCGCGCCCTCGTTCTCGGCCTGCTGGCGGACTCGGTCTTCCTTCCGCATATGTACTCCTGTGTTGTCGCGAAAGCCAACTCTACGGAGTCGCCGGACTCCCTCGTATCTGGTGGCAAGCGAGCTACCTGACGGACGTCAACGCGAGCGCGTCACGCCATCGTCGCCTGCCGGGTCAGCGCGCGCGCGGTGACGAAGGCGACGACGATCGTGATCAACCCCATCAGGAGGTCGTTGCCGGTCGAGGCGTGAAGATCGGTGTAGCGGAGCGCGTAGGGTGAAACGATCAACCACAGGCCGCACAGCACCTGAAACCAGGCCCAAAACGCCGATGCCGCGGTGACGGCCAGCATCCACGAGAACGTCGCAATCAGCAGGAAGCCCAGCACGACGTCGTTCGCGGCGACGGTCGCGTGTGCGAAGCCGTTCAGCATGAACGGCGCGATCAGGAGCCAGATACCGACGAGCAGATTGATCCAGGAGACGCGTCTCATGCGTGCACCTCCTGCATGACACCGGGTGCAAGAGACGTGCGAATACGCGCTGCGGCAGCTCGTCTTCACCGGCGCGACGTTGCGCCGCTTCACCGCCGGCAGCGCAAGCGTCAGCTCGAGACCCTGAATCAGCTCTCCAGCGAGGTCGACACGGTTCTGGTTCGAGAGTCGGCGTGCGTCCGCCAAGAGCTGCCTGGCATCCAAGGTCGGCTGGGATTTTGACGCTCGCGACAACGAATCGTAGGAGAACTCGCGTACGCAAGGCGCGACTCGGTCGTTCCATCCAGAAATGTCAAGAACGAGCGGCGTCTCTTCGATCGAGAGATGTTGCTGGTAGGCCTTGGAACCTTTCTGGCGCGCCCGACTGGACTCGAACCAGTGACCCCCGGCTTAGAAGGCCGGTGCTCTATCCAACTGAGCTACGGGCGCACACTGATGACAACTGCTAGTGTAGCGGGTCTTTCGGCGATTCCTCGTCTGCCTTGTGGCCATCAGGCCGGGGCTCTGTCGGCGCCATATTTGCCACGGATGTGCCACGCGCGTCATCAAACCGCCGACTCCTGCCGCGCAATTCAGCGCGCGCAAATGCTCGCGCCGTTCTCCGCTGATCAGACTACGGTAGCGTTCGACGGAAATGAAACTCGATCACCTCTTCTCAAGCGCGTTCCAAACCCATGCATTACGTGGGGATCCTTGGCAGGAAAGAGCGGATGATCACATGGACGGCTTACAGCAGCGATTAGAAGCCCTCGAGCAGCAGACCGAACAATTGCGTCGGCCGTACTCAAGCCCTGGAAGCGCACACCCGCACGGTGGAACGGCGGTTACGCTCATGGCGTGGCATCGCCTGCGGGTTGGGTGTGGTCGCTGTGGTCAGCGTGCGTCTACCAATCGTCACGGCGCAAGGCGAGCAACGCGCTGCCCGGGAGTCCAACGGGCTCAGGCAACGCGTTGAGAATCTCGAGTCTAAGCTAATGCACATCTCCAGTGGCCCTGATGATGTGACCATCACCGGAGCGAATCTGCGCATCGTCAACGGCGTAGGCAGCACGGACATCGCGAATGGGGTCGGCAACCTGATCGTGGGGTATGACGAATCACGTCAAGAATTGGATGGCTGCTCTGGGTCAACGGCCGGATTTTGCACGGACAGGCGCACAGGCTCGCACGACGTGGTGGTGGGCAGATTCAACAATTTCTCCAGTTTCGGGAGGTTGGTGATTGGTGAAGTTAACGAGATTAGCGGGAGGTTCTCCTCGGTCAGTGGAGGTGGCACGAACACGGCCGTGGGTGATTACTCCTCAGTCAGTGGAGGTGGCGGAAACGCCGCCTTCGGCAAGAATTCCTCAATCAGCGCGGGCGTCAACAACAGGGCCATCGGGTTTCTCTCCTCAGTCATTGGCGGACTCCGGAACGAGGCCTTCGGCTTGGGTTCCACAATGAGCGGGGGGACGACGTCCACGCAGCGAACGTCGCCGAGCGGCGCGAGACGGCCGCGGTTGCCCGTGTCCGTCTTGCAAGTCCGCACGTGCAACGGTTACTTCAGTTCGATGTACGCCGTATGCAAGCTGCCATCGGCGAGCGCCACCCCGGA
>DATFXR010000548.1:0-5852 GCA_035315685.1 Vicinamibacterales bacterium
CGCCGATGTGGTTGGCGATGAAATTCGGTGTGTCCTTCGCGACCACGACGCCTTTGCCGAGACGATGATCGGCGAACCCGGCAACCGCCTCGACGACCGCGCGATCGGTCTCGGCGGTCGGGATCAGTTCGAGGAGGTGCAGATAGCGCGGCGGATTGAAGAAATGCGTGCCGAGGCAGTGGCGGCGGAAGTCGTCGCTGCGGCCCTCGGCGAGGGCGGTTACCGCGATCCCCGACGTGTTCGTGCTGACGATCGAACCCGGCTTGCGTGCCGCATCGACACGCTCCAGCAGGGGCCGCTTGACGTCGATGCGCTCGACGACCGCTTCCATGATCCAGTCGGCGGTCGCGATCGTGTGAAAATCAGCATCGAAACCGCCGGTCGTGATCAGCGCCGTCGCGTCGGGGGTGAAGAACGGATCTGGCTTCAACGTGCGCGCGCGCTCGAGGCCGTCGCGTGCGACATCGGCGGTGAGATCCAGCAGGAGCACAGGGAGGCCGGCATTGGCAAAATGAGCCGCGATCTGCGCGCCCATCGTGCCGGCGCCCAGAATAGCCACCGAGCGGATGGTCATCGGGCGCGCGCTCCGTTGATGAACAGGTCGACGACGACGTCCGCTTCGCTCTCGAGCGAGTAGCGGCGGCGGCTGAGAATCCAGTTGGTGGCCATTTCGTCGAGCGCGCCGAACAGCATCTTCGCGGCGGCGGTCGGCTTGATGTCCGATCGGAACGCGCCGGCGCGTTGGCCGTCGGCGATCGCCTCGCGGATCAGGCCGAGATAGTCCCGGAGCAGCGTCGCAGAGAAGCGCTCCATGAACTTCGTCGATTGCCGGAGCTCGACCTGAAAGACGATCGCGAGGTTGCGGTCGGCACCGAGCCGGGCCAGGTGCGCGCGCGCCAGCCGGCGCAGCCGATCGCTGGGGTCGTCGAGGTCGGCGACCGCGCTTCTGCCCGCCTCGAGTCCGTCGCGCATGCTGCGCTCGAAGATCGACACCAGCAGATGGTCCTTGTTCTTGTAGTAGAGGTAGACGGTGCCGGCGGCGACGCCGGCGGCACGGGCGACGTCGGCGACCTGGGCGTTGAAATAGCCGCGCTCGGCGAACACATCGATGGCGGCCCGCAGGATCGCATCGCGCTTCGATGCGGGCGGCGGGTCGGTTTGAACCGTTCGCGCCTTCCGGGAGACAGCAGTGAGCGTCACTGAATGAATGTTCATTCAGTCATGCAAATCTGTCAAGCACTCGTTCGACGTCGCTGACGATTTCGTGCGCGACCGCCAGAGCTGTAACCGCCCGGCGCCGTCAACGCACGCGGTTTCGCGTGAATTCCAGCGGCCCTGCTTTTGCCCGGGGCTAGGGGGATCCGCCACGAAGGCGCGAAGGCACGAAGGTTGTTTCGCACAAGAGTTCTTCGTGTCTTCGTGGCGACGCTACTGCTTCACTGTCCACGACGGTAAGAGTCCGCGATGCTTCAGGCGTTTTTGATCGATCCGCTCAAGTCGACCCTGCTCGCGGCGGCCATCTTCATACCGTTCGAGCGCCTGGCCGCCGAACGACCTGGCCAGCGCGTCCTGAGACCGGGATGGCTGACTGACGCCGTCACGGGCGTCCTGAACGCGATCGTGCTGTTTCTGGTGTTTTTCACGGCCGTGTCGGCCGTCGACCGCGCGGCCGCACTCGCCATCCCAGGCGTCCGCACCTGGGTCGCGGACAGGGCTCTGCCGCTTCAACTGGTCGCTGCGATCACGATCGGCGACCTTGGTGTGTATCTCGGACACCGCCTGATGCACACCGTACCGGTCCTCTGGCGCTGCCACGCGATACATCATTCCGCCGAGCAGATGGACTGGCTCGTCGCGTCGCGCTTTCACGCCATCGATCTCCTCATCACACGGTTTGCGAGCCTCGCCCCACTGATCGCTGTCCACGTGTCTGCTGAGGCGCTCGGCCTCGCGATCGCGATCTTCGGCTGGCAGGCGTATCTGGTGCACGCGAACGTGCGGCTGTCATACGGGCCGCTGCGGTGGGTGTTCGTCTCGCCGGAATTCCATCACTGGCATCACGGGGCCGAGCGGGAGGCCTTCGATCGGAACTACGCGAGCGTGCTCGCGGGGTGGGACGTGCTGTTCGGAACGGCGCACCTGCCGGCGGGACGCGTGCCGCGCGCCTACGGCATCGCGGATCGCGTGCCGACGGGATACGTTGCGCGGCTCCTCTATCCGTTCACGCGCTAGACCGGCGTCTCGACCATGTAGACGTAGTGCGGCTTCTCGGGCGCCTTCTTTTCGATGCGCGGGTCTGCGTTGCGGGCGGTATCCGCCTCGTAGTTCTGCATGAAGCCCATGAGCGCAACCGTCCATGCGCCGACCACAGCGATTACGAGAAGCGCGCGGCGGGCTCCGACGCGCTGCGATTTCTGTAAGCGGATCTCGGAATTCATAGACGGGGGCTCCGAGTGCAAGCGGTGCGCCGCAACGAAATCGTCGCAATTCCTTCATTTTCGGCACGTCGATGCGGGCGCGGCTGTGCTGAATCGCAGCACAAGTGTGCAACACCAGCGCAAGACAGGACACGAACGCGCTTTGTGCGCGCCCGTCCGTCACCGCCATCGGGTGAGGATTGTCTCCCTGTCGAACAGTGCGACGCTGAAAGCAGACAAAAGTCCCCAGACGCCGAGCAGTCCGCCGCCGATCAGCGCGAGCGCCGCCGCCGACAACCACAGCGATCCCAGGAACTGGACGACCATCAGCGCGACGAGCGGGACGATGATCAGCACGCCGAACTGCTGCGCGGTGCGCGGATCGTTCACGCGCGACGAGATCAGGATCGCTGCCTGCAGCGCGACGAGCGCCGCCGCCGGCGCGACCAGGATCGTCAGCACCAGCGTGCGCAGGCTCGCCATCGCGACACCGACCCCTGGCGCCGCCAGCCGCGCGATGCCGCCGAGATAGATCGCGAGGCCAATCGCCGAGATCGCCAGCGTCGGGAGCAGTGCGCCGAGGACCTTGGCGATCAGCAGTTCGAACGTGGTGAGCGGCGTCGCCAGCAGCGGTTCGAGCGTCCGCGCCTGCTTCTCACCGACCACGGCGTGCGAGGCGAGCGCCATCGCGCCGGTGACCGGCGTGACGAGGAACAGCATGAGGAACTGTTGAAACAGGAACAACTGAATGCGCGCGTTGTCCGACAGATCGGGGCTCATGCCGGCGACCCGGCTCACGCGCACCAGGTCCGCATCCTCGTCGAGCGGATGACCCGTCAGCGCCGGCACCGCGATCGCGACGCCGAACGGCAGCACGAGTGAAAGCACCGTCACGACGACCACCGGCACGAGCGCCGTACGATTGCGCGCGAGATCGAGAAACTCCTTGCTCAGCAGCGCGCGAACGCGGCCAATCTCGATCACGGCTAGCCCCTGGCCCCTAGCCCCTGCCCTGAGCCCCGCTCCTCCATCAGATGCAGATACACGTCCTCGAGCGGTGGGATCTCAGGCCGCACTTCCAGAATCTCCGCGCCGGCGGCGACGAGCGCCCTGATCAGCGCCGGCGTCTGACGATTGGCATCGGTCAGCTGCAGTGTGAGCGCAGCGCGGTCGACCGCGTGCACCGCGTCCGTTCCGACGACTGAATGCACCGCACCGAGAAGCACGGACGGATCCCCTGCCACACGAACGATGACACGTCCCGTCGTCAGCCGCGCGCGAAGTGCGGACGGCTCGTCGATCGCCACGAGCCGTTCGTGGAGCACCGCCACGCGATCGGCGAGTCGTTCCGCCTCATCGAGGTTGTGAGTGGAGACGAGGATCGAGCAGCCGGCAGCGCGCCGCTCTTCGAGCAGCAGCCGGATCATGCGCGTGACTTCCGGATCCAGGCTCGACGTCGGTTCGTCGAGCAGCAGCACGACAGGATCGTGCAGAAGGGTGCGCGCGAGCGCGACCTTCTGGCGCATGCCCTTCGATAATTCGGCACAAAGCGTCGCCTGCCGATCGGTCAGCCCGAACAGCTCGAGCGTGCGATCGATGCGGCGCTCCCGATCGGCGATGCCGTACATCCTGGCGTAGACGCCGAGATTCTCTCGAACCGTCAAGCGATCCCAGAGGCCTGGCGCCTCGGTCAGAAATCCGATCCGCATCCGCAGCGCGCCACCTGTTGCCCGCGTCAGCTGACGGCCTTCGATGGCAATCGATCCGCTGGTCGGTGCGATCAATCCGGCAAGCATCCGGAGCGTTGTCGTCTTGCCGGCGCCGTTCGGACCGAGCAGCGCAACGATTTCCGATCGGCCGACCTCGAAACTGACGTCGTTAACGGCGGTGCGTGCGCCGAATCGACGCGTGAGATGCGACGCGGAGATCACGGGGGCGAAAGGGGCTGGAAGGGCGGGATCCCCTGGAACTCATACAGGCCCGGCGTCACGAGCACGCGGTTGTTCGTCCCGAAGAAAAGGCTCGTCGGTGCAATGATGCCAGCGCCACGGAACTGGACCGTGCGTACCTTGTCGCCGTCGCGGTCGAAGACGTAGGTGTACGGGATCACGAAGGCGACCCAGAGATTGCCGCCGCCATCGACCGATGCGGTGCGGATGGTCGGCCGGACGAGTGGCACCTCGCCTTCGTCCGTCTTGCGCGTCGGCCACCGGCTTGGAAGATTCGCGACCAGCTCGTCGATCTCGCGTCCCTGCATGCGCCGTTCGAACACCAGCTGACCGGCGGCGTCGTACTTGCGGAACACCGGCTCACCGGTCTGGAAGACGAAGTAGAAGCCGCCGGTCGGATCGAGGAGCGGAATCCCGCTGTTCAGCGCCAGGTGGAGCTCGCGGTCGTCCTCATGGCCGGTGTGGCGCAACGCGCCCATCGATCGATGCACGCCGCCGTTCAATTCGTACATCGTGATCAGCGCGCCGGTCTCCGGCTGCGACATCAGGATCGTGGTGCCGGTGTACTGCAGCGAACCGATGCCGTTCAGCACGGCGTTGTCGAAGACCACGCGGGTCTTCACGCGTCCGGGCAGCAGGAAGCCGCCGATGCGGAATCCGGCGGGCGTGAAGATCTGAATGCGCTCGCGATTGTTCGGCGCGTCGGCGACGACGAAGGTCCCGCTGGGTTCGACGGCGAACGCTGTCGGATCGATGATGCGCCCTTCCTCGCCGCCGATGTGCACGATCTCCCACGCGCTCGACAGCCCGCTGTCGAGGCCGAAGACGACGTGGGAGCGGCGATCGAAGACGTAGTACTGACCCGAGGCGGCCTGTTGAAATCCCGTCGGATCACGGAATCGCCCTGCGATGTGCGCGGGGACCGCGCTCACCGAGCGCAGCACGTCAGGCGATCGCGCCTGGAGCCTCGCCGCGAGCCCGAGCAGACACAGTGCGACCGCGGTTGCCGCCGCCGCCGCGAGGGGGTTGGGGATTGGGGACTGGGGATTGGGGGGATTGGTGAGGGGTGATTGGGGATTGGGGGGATTGGTGACAAGTGATTGGGGATCGGGATTGGTGGCCGGTGAGCAGTCGCTGATCACAATCACCAATCACCTCACCCCATCACCCCAATCCCCAATCCCCTCAGTATCGGGCCGTCTCGCGGATCGCCTTCAGGACGTCGTGCGACTGGGGGAGGATGACCTCTTCCAGATCCGGGCAGTACGCCACCGGCGTGTCGAGGGCGCCGACGCGGCGCACCGGCGCGTCGAGGTGCTCGAACAGCTCGCCGGCAATCCGCGCGGCGAGCTCGGCGCCGAAGCCGCACGTCAGCTGATCTTCGTGCGCGACGACGACGCGGTTGGTGCGGGTGACGAGCCTGACGATCGCGTCCCAGTCGTACGGCATGATGGTGCGGAGGTCGAGGACCGCGACGCTGATGTGG
>DATFXR010000549.1:0-3037 GCA_035315685.1 Vicinamibacterales bacterium
ATGTTGTCGAGGCCGCCGGCCAGCACCATCGCGTCGGCGCCATGCTGGTCGAGCAGCTTGATCGCATCGTCCACGCTCGCCGGCTGGTACAGCTCGAACACCGGCATCACGTCTCGGATCACTGCCATAACGTCTCCTGTCAATGGCTGATGGCTGATGGCTGATGGCTATGGTTGATGGTCGAAGCGGAATGCTTAACCCTTGGCCATAGCCATCAGCCATTAGCCCTCAGCCATGTCTCGATCTCAGATGTTCGCCGTCAACGGCTCCTGCACTGCGTGCCCGGCCTCGAGCGCCGCGAGCAGCGGACCCACGTGCACCGGCGCGCGCTTGAAGACGTCGTCGCCGAGCGCATCGGCGAGCGCGTTCAGCACCGCACAGCATCCGGCAGCAACCGGCGGCTCGCCGATGCCGCGCGCGCCGACCGGTGTTTCCGGATCGGCGATGCCGACAGCGTCCCACGCCATCTTCTGCGGCGCATCGAGAATCGTCGGCGGCTTGTTCTGATAGAAGCGCTTGGCCAGCGGCAACCCGTAATGCTGGTCGTAGACCCAGTGTTGGCCGATCGCATGAGCGATGCCGAGCATCGACCGGCCAAGCACCTGGCCGCCGAGCGCCTTCGGGTGCACCACTGTGCCGACATCCGCGACGGCGAGGTAATCGACGATGTAGTACTTGCCGGTCTCGAGATCCACTTCGACTTCGGCGAAGCCGGCGACGAAGGAATGGGTCACGCCGTCGCGCGGATAGTTGTCTTTCGCAACCCCCATCAGCCCCTGTCCGGCGAGGTTCTTCGCGGACGTCTTCGTGAAGTTGTTGATGTCCTCGGGCAGCTCATGGCCGTCGTACCTTCCGCCGAGCTCAATCGCCTTCTGTGCCGCCTGAGCCAGCGTCATGCTGCCACCAGGTCCCGACACGCGCTCGTTGGCGACGGTGTACGACTGCGCACTGCCGCCGTGCACTTTCGCCGCGATCTCCTGGAGCTTCTTCACGGCATCGGTGCCCGCCGCGTGCGCGGCGCGCGTATGCGCATGCGTCGTCTGGCTGCCGCCCGAGACGCAGCTCCACGGCAGGTTCTGGCCAGTGTTGCCCCACGTGAGCTCGACTTTCTCCCACGGCATGCCGACCAGTTCAGCCGACACGCGGTGGCAGTCGCTCATCGACTCGGTGCCGAGGTTGCCGATGCCCGACTGGATGTACATCCGGCCGTCCGGCTTGATCACGAACAGCCCGTCGTAGCCGACCGACCCCGACACGAAGCTGCTGGTCGCGACACCGTAGCCGCGGACCTTGTTTCCCTGTTTTTTGCCGCCCTCCGCCTTGCGTTCGTTCCAGCGGAACTGCTCGGCGCCGCGATCGAGCGCTTCCTTGACGAACGCGCTCGTCGCGTGCGCGCGCACGCCGCGCGGATTCGGCGGTCCGAACTGCGCTTTGCCCTCCGGCGCGTTGACGCGGTGAATCGCGACCTGGTCCACACCCAGCTTGCGCGACGCCTTCGCGAGGATCGGCTCCATCAGCACGATTCCCTGCATCCCGCCCGGCTGACTCTGCGCGCGGCGCGGCGGCGTGTTGGTGAGGACCGAGATACCGCGCCACCGCATCGCCAGCGGCTGATACAGCAGTGAGACCTGCCGACCGGACTGAGCGGTGTCGCCAACCGGCTCGTACGGTCCGTTCTCGTTGACGACGAACATGTCCAGCGCGGTGATCCGGCCGTCCTTCGCGAAGCCGACCTTCAGGCGTCCGTGCATCGCGGGGCGCGCGCCGCCGATGAAGTGCTCGGTCTCGCGATCGATGCGCATCATCACCGGCGCGTTCAGCTTCTTCGACAGCAGCGCCGGAATGATCGCGGTGATCGTGCCGGTCGCCTTGCTGCCGAATCCGCCGCCGGTATACGAGCTCAGGAGGACGATGTCCTTCTGATCCATCTGCAGCCAGCGCGAGACCGATCCCACGGTCTGGACGACGCTCTGGGTGGAGCAGTGGATGTACAGCTTGCCGTTCTGCCAGTACGCCATCGCCGTGCGAGGTTCGAGCGTCTGGTGGCTGACGTTGGGCGTGACGAACGTCTCGTCGAGCACGACCGCCGCGTTCTTGAACCCTTCCTCGACGTTGCCGTACGACCATTCGTCGGGAGCCTTGCCGATCGGCAGCTTTCCCTGGTCGTAGTCGGCGAAGTCGGCCTCGGTCCACTTCCACTCTTCGATGGCGGGCGGCGTGACCGGCTTGCCGGGCTCGGGCGGCTTGGGGCGGCCCCAGACGTTCCCCTCGAGGCGCGCGTTCGGTCCGCCTGGCCGCAGGCTCACCAGAGGATCGACACAGAACGGGAGCTGCTCCCACTCGATCTCGATCTTCTCGAGCGCGTTCGACGCGGTGAGCTCGTCGACCGCGGCGACCGCGAGTACCGGCTCGCCCTGGTAGACCGGCTCGCTGGCCAGCGCCTTCTCGCCCTTGGTGTTCGCAGAGATCCGCTGGCCGAGGTCGGTGACGACATCGGCCGGCGCGGGCAGATCGTCAGCGGTGAGGATGCCCTTCACGCCTTCCATCGCGAGCGCCTGGCTCGCGTCGATCCGTTTCACACGCGCATGCGGATACGGGCTGAGGAGCAGCTTGCAGAACAGCATGCCGTCGACGCGATAGTCTTCGGCGTACTTCGCCTTGCCGGTGACCTTCGCGACGAGATCGGGGGTCGTGTAATCCTGGCCGACCAGTTTCGCAGCCATCACGCATTCCTCATGTGCTCAGCGCCGCGCATCAGCGCGGTGAGGATCTTGTCGTAGTCCTGGCAGCGGCACAGATTGCCGGACACGCCGTGGGCCAGTTCCTGACGCGTCGGGTTCGGGTTGGTCTTCAGATACCCGGTTGCCGCCATCACGAAGCCGGGCATGCAGAACGCACACTGGAAGCCCTGCTCGTCGACGACGCCCTGCTGCACCGCGCTCAACTTGCCGGTCGTCGGATCGGCGAGCCCTTCGATCGTCACGACCTTCTTGCCGCGCGCGCGATGCGTGAGGAACGAACAGGAATAGTGCGGCAC
>DATFXR010000550.1:0-2723 GCA_035315685.1 Vicinamibacterales bacterium
CGGATCGGTGAGCGTCGGAATCACCATGTCGATGTACGGCCGCCGCGAGAAGTCGCCGTACTTCGCCTGGTCGTAGGCCTGCTCCATGTAGTCCACGCTCGGGGAGATCGACAGCGCGCCGCGAAGGTGCGGGCCGTCGCCCGGCAGGCAGGTGAAGTTCGGCAGCCCGTCCAGCGCCAGGTTGACCTTGCCGGACGACCCGCGGAACTTGTAGCGCCGCACCTCGTCGACGAACTCCCCGGGCAGCTCCTTCGCGTCGATGAACTTCAGGAACGTCAGGTTCGGATCGACAGATGAGAGCACCAGGTCCGCAGCCACCTGGTCGCCGTTCGCGAGCACCACGCCGGACGCCTGCCCGTCTTTCACCTCGATCGTCGCGACCGGCGCTGCCGTGCGGATCTCGACGCCGGCCTCGCGCGCGGCTGCCGCAATCGCGTTCGAGATCGCGCCGGTGCCGCCGCGCGCAAAGCCCCACGATCGGAACGCGCCGTCGATCTCGCCCATGTAGTGGTGGAGCAGCACGTACGCCGTCCCCGGCGACCTGACGCCGAGAAACGTTCCGATGATGCCGGACGCCGACATCGTCGCCTTGAGGACGTCGGTCTCGAACCACTGATCGAGGAAATCGACCGCGCTCATCGTCATCAGCTGGACCTGGTTGTAACGGTCGGCACTGGCGAGGCTGCGGAACCGGCGGCCAAGGAACAGCAGCTTCATCAGCTCGCGCGGATCGAGCGACAACGGATCCGGCGGCGTCATGTTCAGGATCGGCTTGACGAAGCGCGCCATCTCGACCATCGCCTTGCCGTATTCGTCGTAGGCCTCGGCATCGAGCTTCGAATGGCGCGCGATCTCGCGCCGCGTCCTGGCGTGATCGTTCACCCGCCACAGGTAGTCGCCGTTCGGCATCGGCGTGAACGTGCCGTCGAGCGGCAGGATCTCGAGCCCGTGGCGCGGCAGATCGAGGTCGCGGATGATTTCCGGCCGCAGCAGCGAGACGACGTAGGAGCAGACGGAAAACCTGAATCCGGGGAACACCTCCTCCGTGACCGCGGCGCCGCCGAGGACGTGCCGGCGCTCGAGGACGAGGACCTTCCGCCCCGCGCGCGCCAGGTAGGCGGCCGCCGTCAGGCCGTTATGGCCGCCACCAATGACAATTGCGTGATAACGCACCGTGAAAATTAAGAATGAGGAAGTAAGAATTAAGAATTCGTACATCCGTTCGAACCGCCCGGAGGATCAGCAACGCCGCTGATGTCCCGGATCTCTCGGACGCGGGTACGAATTCTTTAATTCTAAATTCCAAAATCTTAATTGCAGTCGCACTTTACTGCCTGCCCCGCCCCGCCCCGGGGAACTCGCGCTTCTGATAGCCGGCGGGCACCTGGAACAGCGCGTCGGGGAAACTCTGGCGGCTCGCCTCGGTCACCTCGCTGGTCATCTGCGGCGCGCCGGCACGGAAGCTGACGAATCGGACCGGCAGACCTGAGAAGGAATTCGGGTTGGGCGTGGTCGATCCGATCCGGAACAGCCCCTCGGTCGCCTGCGGCATCATGTTCGAGAAGAATTCGGCGAGCTGCTGTGTCACGTCGAAGTCGCCCGGCGTGAATCCCAGCGCCGACGGGCCGACCGTGCAGACTTCCGACACTTTCTCTCCGTTCCTGGTGCCTTCGTACTTGTCGCAGGTCCACTTGCCAACCTTGTCGGTGCCGACTTTCTTGTACGCGGTCGGCTCCGGCGTGCCCGGGATCACGCCCCGTCCCTTCATCAGCGCTTCCATTCGCGCGCGCTGCTCGGGCGGCAGGTTCTTCATCTGCTCCTGCACCTGCGTCATCGCGCTGTTCATCTGCGCGCGCAGCCGTTCGGCGTCGGCCTTGGACATCTCCGTGTAGGTCTTGCCTTCCTCGTCGAGCATTCGCAGCACCTGGGCGCCGCCGTCGAAGATGACCACCTGCTTCCGTCCGGTCGCCGACGTGAGCTCGGAGCGCATCCGCGCCTTCTCGATCTGGCTCTGATGCGTCGTCGTCGTGGTGCCGCTGGTGACCTTCTGAGCGATCAGCACGCCGTCGGCCGCCGCCGCAGGCAACGTCGTCAATCCAATCGCGGCGATCAGTGCCGCCAGTGTGTGCGCTGTCCTCATGTCGCGTCTCTCCCGGTCTCCTATCATACGCCGCGCGCGCGATCGTGCCCCGGCCACGACGTGCGCTGTCGGACACGCTCACCGCTCTCAGCGGCCGTTCGTCCACCGCAAGACCGTGATCGCGTGGGAAGCGGCGTGCAGAACGTGCTATCGCACGCCTGCGCCTCTGTAGACGACGCCGCCTTTCATGACGAATGTGACTCGCTCCAGTTCGGTGACGTCGCGGAGCGGATCGCCTGGGACCGCGATGATGTCCGCGAACTTGCCCGGCGCGATCGTGCCGATGCGATCGGTCCACCCCATGATCTCGGCTGCGGTCCGCGTCGCCGAGAGAATTGCCGCCATCGGCGTTTGTCCGAGCCGCACACGATACCCGAACTCGCGCGCGTTTTCCCCGTGCGGGACCACCGCAGCGTCAGTGGCGAAGCCGATCGGCAGCCCCGCCTTCAATACCATCTGAAACGATCGGTCCTTGATCGCCTTGATCTCCTTCGACCGCGTTTTCTCAGACTCTGGTACGTTCGCATTCGCGGCGATCGATTCGCTGGTGTAGAGCGTGGGCACGAAGTAGGCGTGGTGCGTC
>DATFXR010000551.1:0-6592 GCA_035315685.1 Vicinamibacterales bacterium
GAGCCGCTCGCGACGATCGAGTGCCCGGCGCCGATCACCGTGAGCAACGATCCTGGCAAATGCAATGCGGTTGTCGCGTTCGCGCCGAAGGTCGACGGCATGTGCCCGGGCGTCACCGCGGTGTCGACGCCGCCGTCGGGCACGGCGTTCGGCGTCGGGACGAACAACGTCACCGCATACGCGCAGTGGCAGAACGTTCAATCGCCCGCCTGCATGTTCAGCGTCACCGTCAAGGATGTCGAGGGCCCGCAGATTTCGTGCCCGGCGCCGATGACGGTGGATGCGACCGGTCCGCAGGGCGCCACAGTCTCATTCGCGCCTGTCGCGACGGACAACTGTTCGGCCACCGTGGCATCCGCACCCGCGTCTGGGAGCATGTTCGCGATCGGCACGACGCCGGTCAACAGTACAGCGCAGGACCCGTCCGGCAACGGCGCGTCGTGCAGCTTCACGGTTCACGTGAAGGGCGCTGCGGAACAACTCGGCGATCTGATCACGGCCGTCACAGGCATGAGCATGAAAGACGGCACGAGGAACGGCCTGCTGGCCAAGCTGAACGCGGCGCTCGCCGATCTCGCGACCAGCGGCGCATGCGGACCGCTGGGCGCGTTCATCAACCTCGTGCAGGCACACCAGGGCAAGGACATCGCCGCAGGCGATGGCGCCGCCCTTATTGCGAAAGCCACGCAGATCCGAACCGTGCTTGGGTGCTGATTCGACGGTCGTACGTCGCGCGAGCCTTCTCCACGGCTCGCGCGACGTGTCGGCAGGAAAACATGTGCACGCTGCGGGGCCGGTCACGAGTGATCGACAACGCGTACGGGATTTACCTCAAGTCCGGCGACCACTCGGCAGGCGATCCCTGCCCTGGCGGCGATCATGCGGGAACAGCCGATGCCGCGTGGCCCCTCCTGGCCACCGATCATTCTTCCTATCATCCAACGCCTTTGTGGTCTGATCGAGCGTCACCACAATTTCACCCAGGAGACGCGACGATGATCACGATCATGGGAGCGACCGGTCACACCGGGCGGGCGATCGCGGAGATCCTGCTGGGCTACGGAGAGAAGGTCCGCGTGCTCTCGCGCACCGAGAGGCATCTGGAACCGCTGATGCAGTGCGGCGCCGAGCCGGCGGTCGGCGACGCGACGGACCAGGCATATCTGATCAATGCGTTCCGCGGAGCCGACGCGGTGTACGTGCTCATTCCGCCGAACATGACGGCGTTCGACTTCCGCGCCTATCAGCCTATCAGGACAAAATCGGCGAACGGCCCGACGACGTGCAGGCGCTGATGACAGCAGACCGACGGCGTCTGTCAGCGCGCGGCCGCGGGCGTGTTCTCGCCGCTCGCGCTCTTCCCCGCCGGGCCGCCCGCAACCTTGATGTCGTCACCTGGCGGCGCGGGTGCGGTGCACGTGTCGGCTGCCATCAACAATCCGTTCCTGCCGGATGACGCGAAAACCGACCTGGTGACTCGTGTCATTGACGTTCTCCCGCCGGGGACCCCGACGATCGAGCTTCGGACGCCATGCTACGCGTTCGAAGTCAAGTAGCGCGGTGGTGAATGGGTCTTCGGCTCGTCTCCGCAGGCACACCCGTTAATCCGCGCTGTCGACGGGGGAAGGGCGAAGGGCTGGCTCGGGACCGCGAAGAGTTCCGTTAACCGCGAGACGGCCCTAATCTTTCCTATGTCCACTCGGTAGGCTTTGCGTAATCTTCGACTCGCGTCGTAACACGCAGTGCGTGTCGGCCTTGGCGTCCGGATCATTATGCGTCGTCGCTGTGAGTCGCGTGGCGGTGCATTCTCGAAAGAGTTGGCGTCGGACTCTTTAGGGTCTTGCTCGTCGCTCTGGACTCAAGAACAATGGGGGCAAGTCGCCGGAGGTGGCACGCCGGCTCATCCCGAGCAGATCCGGCCGCGGATGGACGCGCACGCGCAGCTCTCAGCGCGGTCTGCGAGCCACCCACTCGACATGGACGCCTTCAGAATCGGCTCGACAAAGCGTCGAGTGAGGTGACATTCCCGGAGCGCGAAGGCGGGACGCGTGTGGGCGGCTGTCCCATCGGCCCTCCCATCCACGGCGCCCGAATCCGAGAAAGGCGCTGAACGAGCGGCAGACGCCGGTTCATGGGGAGCGGGAGGACGATGGCTGGTCACATGACGCGCAAATCGCGGTTGCGTCTCGCAGTCGTTCAAGCCGCGTTGTTCGCGGCTGGTCCTGTGGCGACGGCCTGCCATGTCGTTTCCTCGAACGCTGAACCCATCATCGAGTTCACTGAAGTGCCTCCAGCGGACGAAGGCGGCCCTGAGAAGCTTGCCCCAATCGCAGGGCGTGTCAGAGGCGCTCGCGCGAATCAGCGGATCGTGTTGTTCGCGCTGAGCGCGGGCAAGTGGTGGGTGCAACCGTTCAGAACTCGGCCCTTTACGACTATAGAGCGCGACTTATCCTGGAAGAGCGCCGTCCATCTCGGCACCGAGTACGCTGCGTTGCTCGTCGAACCCGGCTACCGCCCGCCGGTGACGGCTGACTCGCTCCCGCAACGCGACGGCGCCGTCGTCGCCGTTTCGACGACCAAGGGTTCGGGCACCTGGGTACCGCCCCCGCTGAAACGACTCACGTTCAGCGGATACGACTGGGAAATTCGTCAGAGTCCTAACGAGCGATTCGGTCAAAACGACTATGATGCGCGCAATGCGTGGGTCGACGACAGTGGCCATCTGCACCTGACGCTCACTCAGCGCGACGGCCAATGGACGAGCGCGGAGATGCGACTCCTGCGCAGCCTCGGGTACGGCACGTACGCGTTCGACCTACGTGACACTTCGCAACTCGATCCCGCGGCGGTATTCAGTATGTCTACCTGGTCTCCCGCCGTCGAACAAAACCATCGCGAGATGGACGTTGACATCAGCCGTTGGGGCGATCCGGGCAACAAGAACGCTGAGTTCGCGGTGCAGCCGGACCATGCGGCGTCGAACGTTTTCCGGTTCACGGCCCCGTCTGGCCGGCTCACGTATTCGCTGAGGTGGGAGCCCGGACAGGCGTCGTTCAAGGCTCTTCACCCGATCGGTTCGACGCGCGGCGGCTCGACCGTGGCGGAACAGCAGTTCACGGCCGGCGTTCCAGCTGCCGGCGGCGAGCACGTCCACTTCGCCCTGATCTACGTTCGCAGGTCTCCGAGCCCGCCCGCCAAAGACGTCGAGGTCGTGGTTGAGAAGTTCATGTATCTGCCCTAGCGCGCGCGCAACGCGAGGTGTGGCCGCTGGACTTCTCGCCGCGATCGCCGCCTCGTGTGCCATCGCGACACTCTCCGCACTGGATCGGGACCGCGCGCTGCCACAGTACATCCGCGATCGATGGGACGGCAGTACCGGTTTTCAGGGCGGCCCCGTGTATGCGATCTCCCAGACTGTCGATGGTTATCTCTGGATCGCGGCCGAGAAAGGACTGGTCCGCTTCGACGGCCTGAGCTTTCGCCTCTTCCAACCGACGGAGCCTGCAACCGGAGGCGATGCCGTCGCGCTGCAAATTACGCCGTCACCCGACGGCACGTTGTGGGCGCGGCTGCGTCGAGCCGACTTCGTACATTATCGCAACGGGGCGTACGAGCATGTCTTCAGCGCGCCGGGTTCTCCGACGTTGATGAGCACGGCAATGTCGCCTGGGAACGACGGCGCGATTGTCGTCGCCGACCAGAACCGCGGAGTCTTTCTCGCACGCGAGGCTCGCTTCGACACGATCGTGCCCAAGGAAGCGCTGCCGCGATCCTTTGTACTCTCAGTCGCCCAAACGCAGAACGGCGACATCTGGCTCGGAACACGCGACACCGGTTTGGTTCGCGTACGCGGACGTCAGGTGGTACCGGTGACGGATGGGTTGCCCGACCAGAAGGTCAACTGCCTTGTGGCGGGCGGCCGTGATCAATTGTGGGTCGGCACCGACAATGGCGTTGCCCGATGGGATGGAAATCGTGTAACGCACGCCGGTCTGCCGGCGGGGCTCGCTGGGGTGCGCGTGACGGCCATGATCACGGATCGCGATGCGAACCTCTGGGTCGGAACCGCCGACCGCCTGCTGCGAGTGAGCACGCGCGGATTGGTGTCACTCGATCGGTCGACGCCTGGGTCTGGTGTGACAGCTCTGTTCGAGGATCGGGACGGCAACTTGTGGATCGGCACGCAAAAAGGGATCGAGCGATGGCGCGACGGCGCGTTCACCACCTATCCGGAAGTGAACACGGCCACTGCTGGCGATGCCGGACCGATCTTCCTCGACGCGACCGAACGCGTGTGGTTCGCGCCCTCGAGCGGCGGTCTGAACTGGCTTCGCGACGGGCACGTCGAACGCGTCACGAGCGCGAGCCTCGGCGGCGACGTGGTCTACTCGCTCGACGGCAACGGGAACGATTTGTGGATCGGCAGACAGCGCGGCGGGCTGACTCATCTCCAGACCCACGGCGACGCCGTTACGACCGAAACCTTCACGCAGACGAACGGCCTGGCACAAGACAACGTGTACGCCGTGTATCGCAGCCGCGACGGCGCGGTATGGGCCGGGACGCTAAGCGGTGGTGTCAGTCGGATCAAGGACGGTGTGTTCACGACCTATACCACTGCTCAGGGACTGGCGTCGAACACCGTCGCGTCCATACTCGAGGCGGCCGATGGCACGATGTGGTTCGCGACCCCCAACGGGGCGAGCGCGCGGTCGGCCACCGGCTGGCGGCGTTACTCGACGGCAGACGGCCTGCCGTCGGACGACGTGAACACACTGTTCGAGGACTCGGTACATGACGTCTGGATCGGAACTGCTGCCGGTGTCGCGATGGTGCGCGACGGCCAGGTGCAGTCGGGCCTGCAGCTTCCCGAATCGCTGCGCGCCTCGATCCTCGGCATCGTCGAGGACTCGACTGGCTGGATGTGGATTGCGAGCGCTGATCGCGTGCTGCGCGTCGACCGCGAGCGGCTCCTGCATGGGTCACGCGATGACAGCGCGGTGCGCGAATACGGAGCCGCCGACGGCCTGCGTGGAATCGAGGGCGTGAAGCGTCACCGGAGCCTTGCGGCGGATTCACACGGGCGCATCTGGCTGTCGACCAGCGGCGGGCTGGCAATGGTCGACCCGGTTCGCCTCGCCGGCCGGAGCGCGGCGGCTCTCGTGCACGTGGAGGGTGTCTCGGCCGATGGCAGCCCCGTGAACCTAGCAGGCGAGGTCAGAATTCCGCCCCGCCGCCAGCGCGTCACCTTGGCGTTCACGGCGTTGAGCTTATCGGTGGCCGAACGTGTCAGGTTCCGATATCGGCTCGACGGGTTCGATCGGGACTGGAGCGAGCCGGTGGCCGCGCGGCAGGCCGTGTACACGAATTTGGGTCCGGGCGCCTACCGATTCCGTGTGATCGCCTCGAACAGCGACGGCATCTGGAACAGCGCCGAAGCGGCATTGCGCTTCACGGTCGCACCGGCCTTGTGGCAGACAATGTGGTTCCGTGCGGCGTCAGTGATCGCGGTTGCTGCGCTGCTTTGGGCCGGGCATCAAGTCCGTCTCCGGCAAATCGCCCGCAGGTTCGAGGCGCTCCAGTTCGAGCGCGACTTCGAGCTCGCAGCCCGCATCCAGGCCAATCTCTTTCCCGCCGCGCTGCCCGTCGTTGCCGGATACGACATCGCCGCTCGGAACCGTCCGGCCCGCCGCTGCGGCGGCGACTACTATGACGTCCTGCCGCACGGCGCCGGCGGATCGCGCCTCTTGTTATGTGTCGCGGACGTATCTGGCAAAGGGATGGCTGCGGCACTGCTCATGAGCCATACCCAAGCCACGCTACGGGCGCTCGTCGGTCAAAACAGGTCGCTGCCGGTACTGGCGACGCAGGCGAGTGATCTCCTGTTCGCCGTCACCGCAACCGAGCGGTACGTGACGGCGGCCCTGGTCGACATCGATCCATCTGTGGGCTCCGGTCGCTTCGTGAGCGCCGGACACGTCGACGGCCTGCTGATGAGAGCAAGTGGCGAGGTAGTTCAGCTAGCGTCGACTGGTACGCCGCTCGGGCTTTTTTCCCCCGGTTTGCCCTACGACGAGAGGATCATCTCAATCGAGCCGGGAGATTGTCTCGTGCTGTTCTCGGATGGTGTCACGGACGCACAAAACGCGGCAGGCGAGGAGTTCGGGAGCGAGCGGCTTCTCGACATCATCGAGGGCTCGCGAACGCAGCCTGCGGCCATCGTCGTCGACCGCGTGTTCGAAGCGATCGACACGTTCGCGTCAGGCGCGGCGCAGTTCGACGACATCACGATTATGTTGCTGCAACGCCGACCAACTTCACGCCCGAGTGCGAGGCAGTCGCAGCGCGTCGAGTGCTGCTCGTCCGCCATGATTCCGCAAGACCGATCTCTGCCGAAGGTGAAAGGGCGACGGGCTGATCCGGACGCTCGTGGCGAACGTGCGCCGTTTCGCGCGAGCCCGACCGGTCAACCAAGTGTCCGCTCCTTGTCACATTTGTTTGTATTTGTTTAGCAGGTGATTCTACCGGACGGTCAGCTGACGTTCGGGCAGCGCGTCGCTGCCTGATCACCGCTCGCGACTTCGATCCCTAG
>DATFXR010000552.1:0-2584 GCA_035315685.1 Vicinamibacterales bacterium
CAGCCGCTCGCCGTACTGCACCGGTTGGCCGTTCTCTACGTACACGTTGGCGACTTCACCGTCGTACTCCGAGTCGATCTCGTTCATCAGCTTCATCGCTTCGATGATGCACAGGACCTGACCCTTCTTTACCGTCGTACCGACGTCGACGAACGGCGCCGCGCCGGGCTCCGACGACCGGTAGAAGGTGCCGACAATCGGCGACTTCACGACGGCCAGCTCGATTTCAGTGTCGGACGCCGTGTCGTCGTCGTGAGCAACGGTCGGAGTCGCCGCAACAGGCGCCGGCGGCACGGGAATAGCCGCCGCCGTCGGTGGGAGGCCGGCACCCGGCATGGCGGGCGGCGCGACCGGCGCTGGCAGCGTCACGACGTGCGCGCCGTTGACGTCCTTGCGGACTTTCAGCCGCAGGCCATCGTGCTCGATCTCGAACTCCGAGAGATCGTGTTCGCGGACCAGGTCGAGGATTTGTTTGATCTGGTTCAGGTCCATCAGACTTCGATCAGGTCGGTCGTGACGTCCGTCAGCACCTCGACCCCGCCGTCTGTCACCAGAACGTCGTCCTCGATGCGGACGCCGCCCCAGCCGGGAACGTACGCGCCCGGCTCGATTGTGAAGATCATGCCGGCCGCGACCGCCTCGTCCTGCGCATCCACGTCCGGCCGCCGCCGCGTGATGCGGGGATTCTCATGCACTTCGATGCCCAGCCCGTGACCGGTCCCATGCCCGAATGCGTCGCCAAGGCCTCGCGCAGTGAGCAGATCGCGCGCCGCCGCGTCGATATCGAACCGCGATCGACCCGGCGCGACGGCAGCGACGGCGCTATTGCGCGCCGCGCGGACTGCGTCGTACACCTCGCGGACCCGTTGATCCGCCTTCCCGACCACCACGGTGCGGGTAAGGTCGACGCAGTATGAGTCGTAGACGCCGCCGAAGTCCAGCACCACGAGGTCCCCTTCGATAATTGTTCGCTCGGTTGGACGGGCATGCGGCAGGGCGGCCTGTGGTCCACTGGCAACAATCGTATCAAACGCCGACCGCTCGAACCCGGCCTCGCGGATCCGCCAATCGATCGCCGCAGCCACCGCGCGCTCGGAACGGCCCCGTCGCACCTCGCCGGCAACGCTCCTGGCGACACTCGAGAGACGTCTGGCCGCTTCCCGCAGTGTCGCAACCTCGTAATCGTCCTTCCGGACGCGCGCCCGCTCGACGATTTGATCGGTCGGGACGAGGGAGATTCCACAAGCCGGCAGGATGGGCTGGACGGGCGGGACGGGCGCGCTGGGCAGGGCGGGCTGACCGGGCTGGACCGGAGGCATCGGTTCGCGCTCGCTGCCAGGCGATTCACCGGCGCTCGCCGCCGCCCGGATCGCCGACTCGAGCCAGTTGTGCCGCGCGACGGTAAGATGCGACGCCTCGAATCCGACACGCCGCCACCGTGAGCCGGTCAGCTTCGCCGCGAGCGTGGCGTCGTACGAACCTTCGACAAGGACCAGATCGAGATCGGGACACTCGTGTGCAAGCCCCCGCGTGTCGGCGATCGCTGTGGCGTAGCGAAAGTCGGTCATGAACTGGATTCGCTCAGCGTCGACGATCACGATCGCTGAGCTGCCGGTGAAGTTCGTGAGATAGAGAACGTTGGGGAGCGATGTGACGACGAGGGCGTCGAGGCCCGCGGCGGCAACCGCCCCGCGAATGACGCGATGGCGTTCTTTAAGGGCTGCGGTGGGCGCGTGTGACATGGATCGCGGTGAGCCATTGCTCGAGCGCTGCGATCGTCCGCATCCTCTCCTCACGGGCGCCGCTGTCGTCGGGCGATGGCGAAACTGGCGTCGTGCAATTGTCCTCCGACTCGACGTGTGCCGGCGACGCATGTGTGGCCGCGGGCGATGGCGCCCACTCGTGCGTCGTCGGCGGCTCACGCAGCGACGCCGTGTCCTGAACCGGCGACTGTTCGATTGAGGATGCGACGTCCGCGCCACGCCCGTCCAAGGGCGGTGCGGCTTCGGGCGCCGCGTCGGAGAGCGGCTGATCCAACTCGAGCGCGCGCTCGGACGGCGGGACCTCTGCCTCCGCCGCACGTGTCGGAGGAGTCGACGGGGGCGCGTCTTGTGACGCCGTAGCCACGGGCGCTGGAACCGGCGGCGGAGGCGCAAAGTTCAGGAACTCGTTCGCGATCTCCTCGAACGAGAGCCCCGGCTCCTCAGGCGAGGGGGGCGGCGGCTCCACCTGCCGTGCGAGCTCCGCAACGGTCTGCTGCAGATCCGGGTCGTTGCGCGCGAAGGCGAGCGCCACGCGATACTGCGCCAGCGCCTCCGCGAGATCGCCGCGGCGATGGTGGATCTCAGCAATGCCGCGGATCGCGGCCAGGTTCTCGGGTGCGCCCCTGAGCACCGTGGTCAGCTCGTCGAGCGCGTCATCGAGCGCGTTGAGCTCGATGAGCGCGCGGCCAAGCGTGACGCGGGCTGACAGGTAGCCGGGATGGATCGCGAGTCCCGCGCGGCAGACGTCGACCGCTTCCTCGGCCTGCCCTGCACGACGGCACTCTTCCGCGAGCTGTGCAAACGCAATCGACGCCGGATCC
>DATFXR010000553.1:0-19840 GCA_035315685.1 Vicinamibacterales bacterium
TTCCGTTCCTGGGCATCCGCGTCGTCTCCAACAACATCACCAATGGCGGGCCGTACGATGCGACGACTGGTCCGGCGTGCCAGGAGTACGTGCTCGACGTCGTGAAGGCGTACGTTGCCGGACAGCGACGGTCGCCGCCGAGGCAGCAATAGCCATCGGCCGCACCTGGCACGGCGACGCTGCCCTAATGGCCGCAGGTATACAGTCTGACGGTCAACGGCCTCTGGACACTCCTAGCACGGTCGCGGTTGTGCCGAGACTGTCCGTGGCGCCGTGTGCTGGCGCGATCATCATCACGAACGGTTCCTTGGTTGCCGCTGTCCACCACCAGGTCTCGCTGGTTCGTCCGACGGCCGTCGTAACACTCCGCGGCCCGACAAGGAGCGCGATCGCCGCGGCCGGTGATCGGACCATCATGCGTGTTCATTTCATGCGCTGTCCCTCCTGGCGAAGTGAAGCCGACTCGAGCCGGGCGGCGCGGATGTTCAGCGACGGTCACGCGTTGTCAAGACCAAAGTGCCGTGATCTGATTGCGGAGTGCGTTGCCCCAGCGTAGGGAGTGAATGAGGGACCAATTCGCAGCTGCCCGGAGGGTCGCAAGCGCGAGGAGTTGGCGAGAAGATTGGAGGACGGTGCGCCAGAAGTGGCAGCATCGAGTCGGCGGTCGACGCGCGATCAGCGGTGCGGCAGCGACCATTACGACGACAGCGTCCGCGGCCGAGCGCGTGAGACCGTGAGAACTCGAACGAAACCGCGCGAAAGCGACGTATGCGGAACGCGGAGAGGCATTCGCAACCCGCGAAACTCGACGGCGCGTGGCGCGGTCAAGGCATCGACCTCGACAATTCGCGCACCGCAGTGTTTATAGACAGTTCCGCGTGAACCTCTCGCGCCCGGCAAAGATCGAAGGAGGCATGTGAACCCGGTTCGCTTCAGGACGATATACTCCCAGCGTTCATCGGCCCGTCCCTCGAACGACACCCTGTCACCGGCGATGCCGACCGATACAGCACCTGCGCGTCCCGTTCCGCTGTGGGCCCGCGTGCTCGACGTCCTGTGCCTGCTGCTCGCGTTCGTCGCGATCATCGTCGCGATCTCGGGCGGCTTCCGGGAGCGACTCTTGGGCGTGCGGTTCGCCGTCACGTCGCCGTATCCGCTGCTCATCTGGGCACTCGTCATCGGCGCGGTCCGCCACGTCGTCGCACCACAGAGCCCGTTGCATCGCGAGTTCCCGACACGAGTGACCGAATGGGTTCGCTTGCCGCAAGTCCGTTCCGCCGCGGTGGTGGTGGCGGGAACGCGACCGGCGATGCTGCTCGTCGGGTACCTCGCCGTGTTCATGGTCGGCTATGTCAACGGCCGAGCACCGCTTCGTCATTTCGACAACGAACTCCTGAACCTGCCTGTCCGCTGGGATGCAGGCTGGTATTTGCAGATCGTCACCGACGGATATCGCTACGTGCCAAGCGACTCGGATTTGCAACAGAACATCGTGTTCTTTCCGGCCTATCCGATGCTCGTGCGTCTGGTTGGACGTCTGTTTGGCGGCCATACGCCCGGATACATCGCGGCAGGAATGCTCATCTCGCTGGCGGCTTTCTGCGGTGCGCTCGTGTACCTGTACATGTTCGCGCGCGACGCGCTCGGCGAGGAAAAAGCGGGCTTTGCGCTGTGGCTGCTGGCATCGTATCCGTTCGCGCTGTTCTTCGGGGCGCTCTACACGGAGTCGTTGTTTCTGGTCAGCGTCATCGGCGCCTTCTATCACCTGACGAAAGGTCACCTCTTAGGTGCCGCGTTTTGGGGCTTACTGGCGGGGCTCACCAAACTGAATGGCGTCATGCTGTGCCTGCCGCTCGCGCTGGTGGTGGTCTCACCGTGGCTGTCTCCAGCGCTCGTGCGAGATCGATTCGCCCTGCCGCTCATCGCACAGCCACGGGAATCGAAGGACGGACGCTTGACGCTCGCAGGGCTGGGCGTGGCGGCGATGCCCGCGGTAGGCATGCTGCTGTACTCCGCCTTCATCTGGCGCCTGACCGGTGACCCGCTTGCCTGGGCCAAGGGCCACATCGCATGGGGCCGTACCTACCAGTCGCTCACGACATTCGTCACGACCCAGTACGCGTTCATCGCGAACGCCGGCCTGAGCGGATATCTCGCCAGCCCCGGGTACGATGTGCTGAATGCGCTCGGCGCCTTGTTCGTGCTCACAACGGCCTGGCCAGTGGCGCGTCGGCTTGGCCTCTCGTACGCCGTGTTGATGGTCCTCATGACGCTGCCGCCGATCGTCTATGGGGGGTGGCTGTCCGCTGGCCGGTTTTCATCCGTGATGTTTCCGGCGTTCGTCTGGCTCGCAAACGTCATTCCTCAGTCGCAGCGATCTGCGTGGCTTGTGGGTTTTGGCGCGCTGCAGGCGTTCAATGCCGCGCTCTTCTACACGTGGCGTCCGCTCTTCTAGCGGCATGACCGTCTCGATTCGACAGCCTTCGCAGGAGCCTGCGACGCCGGCCGTTCGGATCCGTACCGCCGTCACAGCGCTGATGACGAAAGCGTCCGTGCTGGGAAACTCGATGGCCGGCGCGGCACTCCTGTTGTCCGCGCTGGCGGTGATGCTGACCTGGCCGCAGGCCTGGTATCTCGGAACGCGAGTTGTCGCTCATGACGACCCGTTGCTGAGCATCTGGAGCCTCGAGTGGCTGGCGCACGCGCTAAGGACCGCGCCGGCGCACTTGTTCGACGGCAACATCTTCTATCCGCACACGCGCACGCTCGCGTACTCCGACGCCAGGCTGCTCGAGGGGCTCGTCGCGGCGCCGTGGTTGTGGGCGCACGTGAACCCTGTCCACGTCTACAACCTGCTGCTGTTCGGCGGCATCGTGTCGTCGGGGCTGGGCATGTTCCTCCTCGTCCGGCATCTGACCGGCAATCCGGACGCGGCGCTGGTGTCGGCGGCGATCTTCGCGCTGGCGCCGTACCGCATCGCGCACTTGATGCATCTGGAGTTGCAGTGGACGATGTGGATGCCGCTGACGCTCTGGGCGATTCATCGCGTGTTCGATGATGGCTCGATGCGGCACGGCGTCATGGCCGGCGCGTTCCTGGCGCTGCAGCTCCTTTCCTGCGTGTACTACGGAGCCTTCCTGGCCATCATCGTCGCCGTATTCGTTCCGCTGCTGGCGCTCTCGCAGCGACGCCGCGTGAAGCGCGCGTTGATCCCTCTATGCGTCGGTGCGATTCTTCCGGCGGTCGTGGCGATCGCATACGGAGCGCCTTACATCGCGAACACACAGATATCCGGCACGCGCGACCCGGGCGAGATCATGAACTTCAGCGCGTACCTCTCCAGTTACATCACGGCTCCGACCGGAAACTGGTTGTGGGGATGGACTGGTGGAAGGTTCGAGGGCGACGAACGGCAACTCTTTCCCGGCGTCATCGCTGTCGCTCTGGCGCTGTTGCCGCTTGCCCGGCGAGGTCGGCCGCGGTTGGTATGGATCTACCTCGCGATCACGGTCGTCGCGATTTTTCTTTCGCTGGGTATGAACGGGATCGTCTACACGTGGCTTCACGATCACATCTGGGTACTCGCCGGGTTTCGCGCGCCGGCTCGGTTCGGAATACTGGTGATGTGCGGGCTGGCCGTGCTGGCAGGCTTCGGGTACCAGTCGCTTCAGCAGATCACGTCCGCTCCGACGGTCGTGCTGATTGCAGCGTTGGTGGCGATCGGCGTGGAATACGGTTCGAGTCCTGTGCTGCTGGACGAAATCCCACCCCGGACACCCGACGTATACAGGTTTGTCAGTCTGGCCGATCCTGGGGTCGTCGTCGAGTTACCGATCGTCGAGGGGTACCTCAATCCGACTTACATGTTCTGGTCGACACGGCACTGGCATCCTCTCGTCAACGGCTACAGCGGGTTCAAGCCGCTCGACTATACCGAGACCACGCGACGCATGCGTACGTTCCCGGACGAAGCCTCGATTGCGCGCCTGCGGCAGCTCGACGTTCGATACATCCTGGTGCACGAAACCTATTTTCAGGAAAAAGAGCGGACGCGGTTGATGCTCGCTCTGGCGCGCCGTCCGGAGCTCGTGCCGGGAGGGAGTTATCGCGACTGGATCGGCACGACGCGCGTGTTCGAGCTGAAGCCCTGAGAATCCGACGTTCGCTCCACTGAACGTCGGCAGCCCGCGAACCTCACTCGCCGATCGCAGCCAGTTCAGCTACGCTAGCAGCAGCGTGCCGCTCACGTTCGAGATCCATCCGGAGCTGCGTCTGCTGTTCATTCGTGGTCACGGAATCGTGACGCAGGTTGAACGCCTTCGCGCGATGCTCGCATGGTTACACGATCCGGACTACGAGAGTTGTGAGGATGCGCTCTTCGACGTCTCCGCGGCCAAGACGACGCCGCGAATCGCCGAATTGCGCAAGCTGATCGCAATCCTTCAACAGACACCGCATAGGGGAGGTCCGCGCCGGCTCGCCATCGTCACATCGAAGCCCATTACATTCGGTGTCGCGCACGTATTCGGCAAGCTGGTGCGCGTCAGCGGGCTTCCTCTCCACGTCAGAGTCTTCATGGACGCGCAGAGCGCATGGAGATGGCTGCGGCCTGATCTGCTGCCATCAATCTCTGTTAAGTGATGTACCTCGCCTGGAGCGGCTCCAGGGTCATCGTCCCCCCGTTCTCAGATCCAAGCTGGCGCAGATTAACGTTGGTCTTGAAGCCCCTGCGGAACCTGCAGCGCCGTGGTTTCGATGACCAGAAGCGCGTTCCTTAGTTCCACGATGTGCGCGGCCTGGACGACGGTCGCGCCGCCCGACAGCATCGGGTCGGTGTAGATCGGTGGGGCTGCGCCGCCCGCGATGTACGCGTCCGCCAGAGCGGTGCGCAGTTCCTCGATGTGCAGCGCCTTGACGACGGTCACCCCGGGCGTCAACGTCGGATCGGTCCACGGGAACACTGTCAACCCTTTTCCGAGCCGGGCGGCGTCGACACGCTGGCGAAGCTCGGTGATGTGCACGGCCTTGATGACGGTGAGTCCCGACGTCAGGGTTTGGTCGGTAAACGGCCCGTTCGGCAGGAGCCGGGCGATGTTGGTCAGTCCGAGCGTGCCGCCCACCATCACCTTTTGATCGGGCTGCACGACCATCGTCTCGACAAGGTTGGTGGTCGTCCCGCCGCCCGCGGTATCGAAGCTCGAATCGAAGGCACCGTTGGGGAACAGCCGCGCGGCGGCGTAGGTGTTGATGCCGTCGACGTTGTTGAAATTCCCTCCAATCAGGAAGCGGCCGTCCGCCAGTGGCACCACGGAGTCGATAAGGTTGCCCCCCACAACGGGGACGTTGAACGACAAGTCGAGCGATCCATCGGTACCATCCAACTGGGCCAGAAAGTCGCGCGTCTCGGCCGAAGGCGCCTGGAACGTCATACGCCCGCCGACGAGGATGTGGCCGTCTGCCTTGACCGCGACCGCATTGACAAAGTTCGCGCCGCCGCGGTTGATGGCCAACGGGCTGAAGTTCGTATCGAGCGAGCCGCCACCGTTCAGGCGCGCCAGATATATCCGCGAGATGCCGTTGACCGTGCCGAAAATTCCGCCTACGACGATGGCGCCGTCCGCCTGGAGCGCAAGCGCGAAGACCGAGTTGTTGAAGCTCGGTGCGAACGCTCCGTCGAGCGTTCCATCCGCGTTAAGTCGCGCGAGGCCGTTCCGGGCAGTGCCGTTGATCTGACTGAAGCCGCCGCCGACGAGAATCTTGCCGTCGGGCTGAACCAGCATCACGTCGACCGTGAAGTTGGCCGTCGTGGTGAAAGCCGGATCGATGGAGCCGTCAGGCATCAGACGCGCGATGCGTGTTTTCGCGACCCCGCCAAGCTGGGTGAAATCGCCGCCGACGAGAATGTGGCCGTCAGACGTTACAGCGACCGCCCAGACGTTGGCGCCAACCGTCACGCCGGTCGTGAAGGCCGCATCCAGCGAGCCGTCGGCGTTGAGCCTGGCAAGGTGTCCATGAGTCACGGCGTTTACTTGCGTAAACGCGCCGCCGATGATCACCTTGCCATCCGCCTGCACGGCGATCGCATGAACGGCGCCGTTCGTGGTTGCGTTGAACGAGGGGTCGAAGAACTGCGCCGCCGCCGGCGTCGGCAGCGCGAGCAGGAGCGCACATATCGCACCGACAGTTACACAGCATCCCATCCGGCGCGTCGAACGAAGTCTGGGCCTGGTCATCGTGGCTCTCCAAAGGCGAAGTCGACTGGAGCGCAACTCATCGCGGCGGCTACTGGAGCGTCAGCAGGACGAGAATCTCGCCCTTGCCGTCCGGCAGCGCCTCGAGCGCCTTGCCGAGCAGCGTGCCCGGCCGATGCATCCACGCGCCGTCGACGCGCTTCGGCCGCGACCGCATCGCGTAGCCGGGTGTCGGACTCGTCACCAGCAGATCGCCGATCCGGATCGCGCCATAGCTCGCATCCGCTTTCACCCTCACCCGCCCGCTCTGCGCCACCATCGCCTTGTCGTCGCCCTGCTCGCCAAGCACCAATCCCGGCTGGCGCGAGACCGCGCCGGCCACGCGCGTGTCATACGCCTTCGGCGCCGCCAGGACGCGATTCGGTTCCGTCGGATCTACGATCACCACCGTCCCTGGATCGAGCGGCGCCGCCGTTTCCACCCACTCCGCCACGTCCTGATACTTGGCCCCGATGTTGCCGTCCACCGTCACGTTCCCCGCCACGCGCAGCTTCTCGGTCGCCGCCGGGGTCACGCCAATACCGATGTTCCCGGTGTTGGTCACCAGGAACTTCGAACTGCTGCCGATCATGAAATTGATTGACCCACCCGCAGCGATGTTGTTGATCCGGTATTCGTGCGTGACGTTGTTGAAGCCCTGAAACTGTCCCAGCGCGCCGAACTGGTCGTAGAACAGCATCCCGGAGTACGCCGTGGCGCTGTTGGCCCGGTTCTGGACCGCGAGGCCAGTGATGGCGCCGGCGGGGTCGGTGAATGCGACGTGTAAAGCATCGACGGGCGTCGTCGTTCCCACCCCGATGGAGTTCCCTGACTGGAACATCGCCGAATTGCCCAGGCTCGTGGCGTCGGTGAACTTGCCGACGAACCCGACGCTCCCGACCGTCGCCTGCGTCGTCGCTCCGTGCCCGCCCACCGCTGTCGTTGTCGCTTTGCTACTGCCGCTCACCGGCGCGTCGGGCGCCCCAGGCGCGGCAGCGAGCAGATACGCCGACGCCGGTTTTCCCCCCAACGTCTCCGCGTCGGCCGCCTTCAACGCATACGGCACACTCGCCAGCAGCACGCGCCGCTGCTCCTGTTCACCTGCCCGGTTGAACCGTACGCCGAGCCACCGCGGCTCGCCCGTCGTGAACAGCTCGAGCGGCAGCCCCTCGGTCGACGCCGCCCCCAGCAGCACGTTGAAGCGGCCGTCGCTGCTCACCGCGACGTTCTGCGATTCTTCCCACAACGGGATGCCGCCTTCCTCTTCGCGATAGACCGCCAGCGTGATGGTCTCCACCGGCGCAATCGGCAATCCGTCCGCCGGGTGGAACGATCCGCTGAACCACATCACGCGCGGCACGGGCGCGATCGACGTGGGCGCGATGGCCGACTGTTGCGCGCGCGCTCCAGCCAGGCACGCGAGCCACATGAGCGCGGCGGTGCCACACACCCGCATCGGAGATCTCCGACCTGCAACCATGGTGTCCCTCCTCGACGGAGACGGTCGTCGGAACGAATTGAAGACGCTGTATGCGCCAGATGTCTGCGTCACCGTGAAGATGGGTTGACGCGGCGGTTTCTTTCATCGCCTGAAAGAAAACGACGTCACGGCCCATTGGCCGCTATAGAAGGATTCGGGCGCGGGCTCTCGCGACCGCGCTCCGCGCTGACCGCGCGACCGAACTTACGATTTATTTTCGATTCATCAAATGACGAAAGTTACCCTTCGTGGACCTTGCAGGCGCAAGGAGTACTCAGTCAGAATATGCGCTCCAAAGCTGAGGTTCCTTGCAGTCTCCTCAATCGATCGCCCGGCGCGACACGGCGACCGAGTATCGCAGGCTCGTGACGGCGCTCGCGGCGAAGGCAGCGCGAATGGGCTCGAACGACGCAGAGGGCGCCGCGCAGGAAGCGTTGAAGCGCTCGCTCGCGCACACGATGTCGCGCGCGGCGGTCGAGTTCTACTTTCAGGACGATCCGCCAGCCGACGTGCCGGCGCCAGAATGGCGCCTCGATCAGTTGCTCGCCTGGCTGCACGGCGTGCTGCGCTTCGTCGTCAGCGAAGAGCGCGCTCGCATGAGCTTTCGCCGCGAAGTCCGCGTCGACGACATGGACGCGCTCGACGCTCACGACCACGAGCCGAGCCGATTGGAGCGGTTGATTGATGATCAGCAGCAGTCGATCGTCCGCGAGTGTCTCGCGGAGCTGACCGACGACTACCGCACGGTACTGACCCTCCGGATGGAAGGGTGGAAGTATGCTGATATCGCGGCGCGCCTTGGCGTGAACGAGAACACCGTGGCCACGTGGGTGCGGCGTGGCACGCGCACAGCGATTGAGCGGATTCGTTCGCGCCTCGACGGCGGTCCACCGCTGTCCCGTGCTGTCCGTACACCGGAGTAACGAGACACATCTTGGAGAACCCGTTCGACGATCGCCTGGACCGCTACCTCGCCGGGGAGCTCGCTCCGCACGAGCAGCGCGAGCTGGCCCAGGCATCGCTCGACGATCCATCGCTGTTCGACACCTTGACCGCCGCGGCGCTGGCGAGAGCGGCATCTCGCGAACCGGATCGCATTCCATCGGCCGAAACGCCAGCGCGCCGCCCCTGGATGCGTGCGCGACTGGCCGTACTGGTTGGCGGCGCGTTGGCCGCGGCGGCGGTCGTTGCGATCGCGATCGCCGGTCGTCCGTCCCGGCGGACGGAAGTGCTGCCGTCCCAACCGTCGCCAGCCGCCCGATCGAGTGCAGCCACCGAAAGTGCTCCCGCGCGGGCGCAGGCGGCTCCGGTCTTCCTGACTGCGCGAAACGAAGATCGCACCGACCGATCGTCGACTGCGTTTCGAACTGCCACCGGAAGCGGCGGAGGCCGCCTCCCAAAAGAAGTTGGCGTGGTCGCGTCGGTGGACGGAAACGAAGTGGAAGTCGATCTCGGGTCGCTCGACGGCATCAGGAAGGGATCGACGGTGCAGCTCTTCCACGCGAGCGGCACCCAGCCCGTGGCGACCCTGCTGGTCACGACGGCCTTTCGCGAGCACGCGCGGGGAGAGACGACGTCGGGTGCAGTGCTGGCAGGAGACAGAGCGGTCGTGGCAGGCGCCGACTCGGTCACTGCGCTCATGCAGCAGGCGGCCGCTCGCACCGCGACCGGCGACCTCGCCGGCGCGCGGCAACTGGCCGGGCTGGCGGTGACACGGGCCGAATCAAATGACGTGTCTGCAGACGTCAAGCGCCGCGCGTTGTATCAACTCGGCGCGCTCGATCGCGCGGCTGGTGCGCTCGATGAGGCGACGTCGCACCTGCGCCGCGCGGCGGATGCACTCGACCAGCCGCCAGCCGCCGCCTCCCGGGAACGCGCGGACGTATTGGACGAACTGAGCGCGATCCTCATTGGTCGTCAGGACTACGCGGAAGCCGAACGCGTGCTGCATGGGGCCCCGCGCAGTGCTGGCGTTGTCGGCGTGCGCATCGCCAACAACCGCGCGGCGCTCGCTGCGATGCGGGGCGATCGGGCGACGGCTGAATCGCTGTACCGGTCGGCGCTCGATCTGGCCGGCACTTCCTCGGCATTAGAGGCCGAGCGTCGTGTGATCCGTAGCAATCTCGATCGCCTCGCGACTCGGTGAGCCGTGCCCGCCACGTCATTGCATGCATATCTTTTGGTGGCGGCGCTGCTGCTCGCCGCTGCGTTCACTCCGCAGGGACCCGCCACGGGTGACTGGTCTGCGCTCGATGCGCAGGCTGCCCAGTTGTACGACCAGGGCGATCTCCCCAAAGCGATCGAGGTCGCGCAGCGGGCGCTGCTGATGGCGGCGTCTCCGCGCGAATCGGGCAGGAGCCTGGACCGGCTCGGATTCCTCCTCTACACCTCCGGCAACCTTCCTGACGGCGAGAAGTACCTGCGGCAGTCGCTGGATCTCCGACAGACCGTGTTTGGTGCCGATTCGCTGGAATACGCCGAGACGGCGAATGACCTGGCGATGCTGCTGCGCGACGTTCGAAAGCTGGACGAGGCAACGACGCTCGCGCAGCGAGCAGTCTCGATCCGTCAGGCGGCACTCGGAGACGCCGACCTGCGCGTGGCCGAGAGCCTCAACACGCTGGGAACGGTCCACGGCTTTACTGGAGATTACACGACCGCGGTCTCGAACTTCGAGCGGGCACTGGCGATCCACGAGCAGCGCACCCCCTCCGATCGGTCGAACGAAGAATACGGCACGTTGTGCATCAATGCCGCCGGCACCTACCAGCGTCTGGGCAAGTACGAACTGTCCGAGATCACGTTCACGAAAGGTCTCGATGCGCTTCGGATCAAACCGGGAGTGAAACATCCGGCCTATGCCACGAGCGTGCTGGCATTGGCCGCGCTGAAGGTGGACCTTGGCCGCTACACCGAGGCCGAACGCCTGTATGAGGAAGGCGGCCGCCTCGTGAAGTCAGAGCTTGGCGAAGAGCATCCGGTGTACGCCACGTTTCTCAACAATCGAGGCTTCCTCTTTTACTCGATTGGCGATGCCGTCGCCGCCGAAGCGGACTACGAACGCTCCCTCGAATTGAAGAAGAAGCTGTACGGAGCAGCCAGCCCTCAGGCGTTGAGTACGCTCAGGAACCTCGCACATCTGACCTACACGCAGAACCACGAGGCGGGAGAGCGATTGCTGGCCGACGCCGTGGGGATCTATGCCAACGCTGCCACCGCGCCGCCGTTCGACTACACGAGTGTGCTGCTGGGCCTCGGGCGGGCGAAGCGCGATCGCGGCGCACTCGATGAGGCGCGCGCAGCCGTGCAGCGGGCGACGACCGTCGCCGAACGAGGCCTGGGCGTTCATCATCCCCTGTATGCGGCGGCGGTCAGGGATCTCGGCGTCATCGAAGCGGACGGCGGCAACACCGCCGAAGCCGAACGGCTTCTCCGTGAGGCGGTGATGATCGCCGAACAGGCGCACGGGCCCGATCATCCAGACCTGACCGCGTTTCTCGAACCGCTCGCACGTCATCATGTCCATCAGCAGAACTTCGCGGCCGCGGTTCCGCTGTACCGCCGCAGCGTGGACATTCAAGATCGCTTTCTGAGCAGTGTCCTCGAAATCGGCTCCGAGCGCGCGAAGACCGACGCGATCACCGCCTCCGCCGGACTCGTGCCGGCGCTGATTGCGTTGCAGGCGAAGGCATCGAACACGCTCCCCGAGACGCGGACGCTGGCTTTCGAAGCCGTGACGCAGCGAAAGGGTCGAGTCCTCGAGCAGGTTCGCAACTGGCGCCAGCATCTCCGCGAGAACGGCTCCGATCAGGTTCGGCGGGAGCTCGACCAGTGGCAGGCCATCCTCGACTGCCGCACCTCACTGAGTCTGGCGCTCGGCTACCGCGACCTCAAACCGAGCATCATCGGCGGCTGCACGCTGGCGGGGACCGGATTCGAAGGCAGATATGAACGGCTGCTCAGCGACCTCCGCACGCGGTGGAGTAGCGACGTCGCCGATCAGGCGATGCGAGCGATCGCCGAACTGACCGTCGGTGGTGATCGGATCGAGGCCGCGCTCAACCGCGAGGTCGGCGGCGCGTACGTGGGGGCACGACGCGCCTCGGCCGAGGATATCCGTCGTCGGCTGGCTGGCGACGAGCTGCTGATCGAGTTCGTGTCGTACGACGAGGTCGATCGAGCGGACGCCGATCGCCAGCGGTATGGCGCCTTCGTCCTCGACAGTACCGGAAAGCTTGAATGGAGCGACATCGGCCCGGCGGCGCCGATCGACTCTTCGGTTCGCGACCTGCTGGCTGCGGCGAACGACTGGAGCGTCTCAGTCCACAACCACGAGAATCAGTCGGCGCAGTCGGCGTCCGAGACGGCCCGCGACGCAATCGCGAACCTGTCGCGACGCGTGTGGGATCCGTTGGGCCGGATCGTCGACGCAAAACGCAGCGTGCGTCACCTGCGCATCGCGCCTGACGCGATGCTGAACCTCGTGCCGTTCGAAGCGCTCAATGACGGCCAGGATCTCATCGAGCGCTTCGCCGTCAGTTACCTGCCGGCCGGTCGTGATCTGGCGGCGATGGCCCCGAGCGATCGGCCCGGCGCGGCGCCGATCGTGGTCGTCAGCCCTGGTGCGAGCGCCGCGCCGCACCGGACCAATGAACCGGTCTCGAGAACGTTTCGCGCCGACGGTTTGGCGCATCTCCCGGTGGCCGCTCGCGAGGCGTCAGATTTCCGGCGCATCGTGCCGCATTCCGAGCTCTACGCCACGGCGAACGCCACAGAACGCCGGGTCAAGGCCCTGCACGGTCCGTCGCTGCTGCACATCGTTGGTCACGGGATCATCGGCAGTCGCCAGGATTGCGTCGAGCGGAGCTGTTCCTCGGCGGGACTCGATGCATCCTCGCGCGCGATGACGCTCTCGGCGATCGTCCTCGAGGAGGCGTACGGCCGCGGCGGCACGTCGACCGACGACGGAATGCTGACGGCGCTGGAATTAGAGAACATCGATCTGCGCGGGACCGAAATGCTGGTGTTGTCGCAGTGTCAGATGGCCAGCGGTGCACCTTCGGTCGGCGAAGGTGTCTACGGGATGCGTCGGGCAGCAGCTATCGCCGGCGCGCGCACCTTTGTTGCTCCGTTCTGGAACATCGACGACCGCGTTCAGCGGACGCTGATGGATCATTTCTACACCGCGCTCGCGGCGAGCCAGTCGCGCGACGAGGCGCTCCGACAGGCGAAGCTTGCGCTGCGAGCCTCGCCTGCGACGGCCGATTTTCTTCTCTGGGCTCCGGTCATCCTGTCGGGTTCGGTGTCACCGCTCCCTGCGTCGCTCTTCGAGAAGTAGACCTCCAAGCGGGTCTACTGGGAGGCCTGCGATCGCTGAAGATCGATGTTGTGAACAGACGGCCGTTCCCACCAGGCATCGGTCGCGCCGGGTCGTTCGCGATCACGCCAACTGACGCCTCGGAGCGCGAGCTCCCGGAGCACGCGTTCAGCCAGCGCCACCAGTTGCCGACGCGCATCGCCGCTGAGCCCTGTGCGATGCTCGAAGCTGGCGCCGCCCATTCCGATCAGCACGACATCGAGCGGCACACCGCGAAAGAGCTCCACGAAGGCGACGGCCTCATCACCCTGACTACGCGTCGCGCCGCTGGGCCGAATAATCGGGCCTTCCCGTGGTGGAGGTGCAGCACCACCGTGCGCACGTCGCCGCCTGCGCGGCGGAAAACGGCGTCACCGACTCGTACCTCGGCGTGGCATGGGACGGCGCCGGCCTCGGCGACGACGGCGGCGTCTGGGGCGGCGAGTTCTTCGCTGTCGAGGAGACGCGGTTCGATCGCGTCGCTCATGTGCGGCCGTTCCGCTTGCTGGGCGGCGACGCCGCGGCCCGCGAAGGTTGGCGCGTCGCATTGTCGATGGACTGGATCATGCGGGGCGCCACCGCGCTCGAGGGTCGCGTCGATGCCCGCGTCCTCGAGCCGATGCTGACGCGCGGCGTGAACGCGCCGTGGTCGACGAGTGTCGGGCGCCTGTTCGATGCCGTCGCCTGGCTCACTCGCGTCTGTGATCGCAACCGCTTCGAGGGCGAGTCGGCGCTTGCGCTCGAGGCGGCGATCGATCCGACGGTTGAAGGATCCTGTCCCTTTGGGGACGGAGTCGCCGGCGACTGGGAGCCGCTCGTCGATGCCATTCGCCGCGACCTCGATCGTGGGACGACCCCGGGAGCGATCGCGGCGGCAGCCGCGTGCTGGACATGTTGTCCGGCGAACAACTCCCGCGAATCTGCTGAAAGTCTAGGCTGTCGTTGTGACGGCGGCGGCGTACATTGAAGAGTTGAGCAACGACGCTGCTTTCGCCGGATAACACCGTGGGACGGCGCAATGCAACGCGGTTGAGGATGCGAATGACGAATGTTGCGGAGTCTGATGCCGCGTCACCATACGGGCGAAACATTGCTGCCCTGGTCAATGCTCGCGCCAGACCCGATCGACCTCGAGCTTGGTGATCACGGATGAGGGCGATGAGCGTCTTCTGAGGTCGCTGCTCGGCGCTCAGGACCGCGGACGCTCCGACGGTAAGACGCAGTGACCCGGTTCATTTGGGTCGTCTTCAAGCTTCGGGCCGCTCCCGCTACAATATGCGCGCGCGCCGACCGCAGAGCAGTCAAGCTGTGGACATGACCGGGCCCTCGCTCAGGCGCTTGGAGGTATTCGATGAGGAAACGGGTGAATATTCATTTGTTGCTGTTGACCATGTTCTACGCATATTCAGTGATCGCCTCCGCACAAGGTACGGTTGCCAGGGCTGGCAATGTCTCGAAGTCCGCGACGATCGCCGCCATCAATCACAGTACGCGTGTTGTCACGTTAAAGGACGCTGAAGGGAACGTCGAGGACGTCCTGTGCGGCCCGGAGATTACGCGCTTCAACGAGCTGAAGGTCGGCGATGTCGTCACGTTCTCGTATCATGCGGCCGTGGTTTATCAGATCGTCAAGCCTGGTGCGAAGACCGCCGCCGCCGGGGCCGAGGTCGTTCGAGGACAGGGAGTCAAGCCAAGCGGCGCCGTGACGCAGCAACGGAAGACGACAGTGACCATCGAATCCGTCGACGCGGCCGCTCCCTCGGTCACGGTGCGAACGGCGAACGGGCACAGGATGACCGCTCAGGTCGAGGACAAGAAGAATCTCGAGGGCTTGAAGGCCGGTGACAAGGTCGAGATCACCTTTACCGAGGCGTTGATGGTCACGGTCGACGCGCCGAAGAAGTAAGCGGACCGGGCTGTCTCTGCTGAAGACTCCGTTTGGCCTGCGCCTGCGGCTTTGATGCCGTCATTGTCGGGCTGCGCGCGGCGAAAGTATCGCCGTCCTGGCGGCGTCCGCGCGACAGGGCAGTGCCGAGGAGGAACGCGCGGCGGCCGAGACGTGGGTGGCGGACGCGTTGCGAGACGAACCTCCGGGCGCTCGAGCGGCAGCAACAGCGCATCCTGAATCATGCGAAGGTAATCGACTTCGCTGACGGCAGAACAGCCGAACGGGACGCGCTAACACTGGGAGATGCGCTCGCCGAACTCGTGCGAGACATCAGCGTGACGGCCCAGGCGATCGGCACCCTGCTGCAGCCGTCCAAGCCCGGTGCCTTCCACCAGCGGTCGGAACCGGAGAACCGGGCGGATGACGCGTGGGACCGTGTTCCCGCCGCTGTCGATCTCGACGGGGACGCGCTCGACGAGGACTCGGTTCGGGCCGCGAGTCCTCCCGTTTGGACCACTCGTTGCAGCTCTGTCGGGGCGCCAAAAACCTCGCCTGAATCGCACAACAAGCCGGAGACTCCTCCGAGATTTCGGGCTTTCGCCACGAGGACGTGAGCCATGCCTCTGCGTAGCGTAATCAGCCTGGACGTGCTGACGCGCGGTGGCGGCCGTTCATGTTTGGCGGGCTCGGCGCGACGTTTTTCAGCGCCGACACGGTGCCATCGGAAACCAAACTGACGCTGGATGTCGGCGGCGGCATGAAGTTCTTCCCGTGGCCATCAGTCGGCGCACGTGCGCATGTTCGCTACAAGCCGACGTCTCTCACGGACACCGCGTCTGGCGACCTCTGCGACCCGTTCGGCTTCTGCCAAACCGTGTTGCAGCAGGTGGAGTTCGCAGGCGCCGTTGTGGTGCGTTTCTGATGGCGGCGGCAGACGGCAGAATAACGCAGCTGATGATGGCCGTCCGGTCGAGTCACGCGACGATTCCAACGCCGTTGAACTGGCGGCCAGACCAAGTCGTCGATCTCGGTTTCGTTTCGCGGTAATCGACGCAGCTGAGGAGACACGTCGCGCCGCGGGAAAGGCCGCACCCACACGTTCGTAGATGCTTCGATCGGCTTGACTCCAGCGCAACGCCATCGATGCAGCTAGACAGACATCGCGATCGTCAGCAGCACGTCCGCGGTCATCTCGCCGCTTGCGAGCAGGTAGAATGCGCCGCCGTCGTGCCAGGAGATAACCGCTGGCGAACGGCCGTCGACATCTTCGGGCGTGGGCGCGGGGCCCAGTTCGTACATGCGCGCGGGCCGTCCCAGAATGGACGCCTCTTGCGGCGCGGGTCCGTAGGAGACGTTGAGCGCGAGGAACTGAGCTTGTTCAGCCGTCCGGTGCGACTGAGTGAATACGAACTGGCCATAATCGGCTTCCAATGTGCGCTCTCCGATCGGTACGGCTCGCAGTCTGTGGTCGCGCACGAACACACGAAGGGTTGGCGGGCCCGCGCCGGCCGTTGCTTTGGGAACTCTGGGGACGAAGGCCACGAGCGCTTGGGCCGCGTCCCACGACCCGGCTGTTGCGAAGTGCGGGTTCCCGATGCGACGCTCCGCGGTCGCGAGCACGTCGATCATTTCACGGTCGTTTCGGCCGACGGCTAGATCGAGCGCCGCGAGGCCGGCGAACCCGGGTGCGCCCGAACCCCTGAGCGTGACATCCGCACCCGCGTCGACCAGGACACACACGATTTCGCCATGACCGCCGATGACGGCAAGCATCAATGCGCTCAGCCCGTACTTCGCAGCATGGTCGAGTGCCGCGCCGCGGCGCACCAACCATTCGACGACGGGCTTGTGTCCTGCGGTGGCCGCGAGCATGAGCGCCGTCTGGTTGTGGCGGTTGCGCGCGTTGATGTCGGCCCCGCTTTCGGCGAGTTGCTTCAGATCGTCCAGCAAACCCCGATGGACGGCTTCCTCCCACTCACGCGTCATCCGATGAATCCACGACCACGGGCTCGCGAATCGATTCGTCGAGCAGGGCGATCGGTTTGCGGACCGGATGCTCCCAGGCCGCGACCGCGCCGCCGCGACTCACACCGACGATACCAACGCCTTCCGTTCCTCGGTTTGCCCACTGCACCGCCAGCGCCCGCGCGGCGAAGGCGCCGCGGCTGTAGAACAGATCGATCCGGCGTTCGAGGAAATGCGCTTCCCAGCCGCACGAGCGCTGTCCATTCTCTTCGTGTGGGGTTGGCTGTGTTAGTCGGCCTTTTCATTTGCCGCCTCGAGCGCGGCGCGCGCCGCGTCGGCCTCAATCTCAATGCGAGCGCGCGATTCTCGAAACGGCCGCAATCGGTGGCGCGATCCATCGCTCAGGCCTCGCGAATACCCCAGGTAGAGCACGACACCGATCCAGCCCAAGACCGCGACAGCCATGATGAGCCAAACTGGTCCCTTCCTCTGTACCCAGACAAACAAGAATAGGCCGAAGAACCCGACGTACATCGCGATGCGGCACGCCACCGCCAGCTTCTCGGACTTGTTGAAGCGGCTGCTGATGAGGCCAGCCCAAAATCCCGTGATGATGAGCGCTACGAGCACGAGGAAGATTGTGCCGGCGTTCATGGTTCGCATTCCCTGCCGTGGTCCACAACACCGCGGTTCTTGACCTTGACCCACGAGGTCTGGATGCCGTCGTGCTGATACGTGCCGCGGCTCCACTTCGCGACGACGCCTTCCAGGTCGAAGAGCAGCCGGTAGAAGTTGCTGCGGCCGTCGGCGTCGAGGCACACGAGCTCGCCGTCGAGGACCGCATCACGGCAACGAACGCTATGGGTGATCTCCTCGCCGAACGGGTCCCATTTCGCGAAGGCGTGGCCGCGACGGGAGACGAGCCGGCACTCGTGGCCCTCGACGATCGCGAGGGCGCGGCAGCCGTCGTGTTTCATTTCGTACAGCCAGTCGGGATGGTCGAACGGTTCCGGAACGGAGACGAGCGGCATCGTGCGGGGGAATGGCACCGCGGGTCAGCTTAGCGTACCCTCCGCGTCCACGGACGCGTTGCGCGACTGATCCGCCAGCGGGGTATGGCCCCAGCGCCGGAGGACGGCCTCGCGGCCCTGACCGATGTCTTGTTCCCGCCGGACGATTCGACCGCAACTGACACGTTGCGTCGATCGTTTGGCGACGGCTTCAGGCTCCTGGCCATGCGGGTGCAGTCGCAGGGCCTGTCGCCGAAGCTCCGCAGACGTAGCCGGCCGGGCCAACTGACCGAATCGCCGTTCTATCGGATCGGCGGCGCCAGCGAAGTCATCGTCGAGCGCTGGTTCGCAGGCGTCTTGTCGGCAAGCGACGCCGACGTCTGGCGCGGTGAGTACGGCCGTTGTCGGGAGCAATTAACGGAGATTCACTGGCGAGTCGAACGCGAGGGCGTCAGCACCGACGTCGTCTACTGGAGTTGGTCGAGCGCTGTCTCGCGCGAATGGCGGCGATGGTGGAGGTCATGATCGCACCGGCCGGGCGATCATCCGCCGACGCGTTGCGGCGTGTGATCATCGCGCTCGCCACCTCCGCGAACGACGATCGCAGCGTGCGACACCTGATCCGGTGGAACACGCACCTCCTGCAGCGGCGGATCGTCGAACGTTCGAGCCGCACCGGCGAACACTACGTCACCTCGACGCGGGCCGAGTATGCGAGCCAGGCGATCGATGTCAGAGGGCCGTCCGAACAGCCGCCGAAGCAGATGGCCGAGGTCGCGATCATCACGCGGACGCGGCAGCACTCTGTTCATCGCGCGTTCGCCGAGTTCGGCGAAGAACCCTCGTTCGCTGGGGATGCCGGCGTGCGCGACGGCGTTCGTCCCGTCGGTTTCGGTCAGCAGCGCGCCGACGGCCGCCTGGAACCGGCGCCGCAGATCGGGCTGTTCGAGCATCCCCAGCACGAGATCGAGGCGAGCGCAGGATGCGCTCCCATCGTCGCGCACCCAGTCGACCAGTGTGACAATCGCGTCGATCCGCTCGCCGAGCGTGCCCGCCCGGGAAACCGCGTCGATGCGTCCGCCGGCGCTCGTTCGATCATGAACGGTCGCAACCTCGTGCCGCGATCGCAGGCGAATCGTCTCCAAGGGCTGCCGTGGAACGACTCCGTTCGGACAAGCGTGCCACACCGCTCGTCCAAAGAGCGATTGCAAAGTTCTATCAGGTTAGCGGCGATGAAGTACGAGGGTCACGGCCAGACGAGCCGTCGCGGTCGCGTCTCTTCGCGCTAGTGAAAGGGGCGCCGCCCGCAATCCGGCGCGGGCCTCCAGTTCTCTGAAGGCGACGAGCCACGCGAGGGCTTCGAGCAATCGGCTCTTACGGCGGCCAGGGCGCAACGGCAGCGGGCGCCATCGGGTGTAGTCGTGAAGATGGGCCGTCGCGAGGCCCGCACCCAGATCCTCGTGACCATTGACGGTCCATCGGGAGACCGATCTCCCCTCGATTGGCCTTGGCGCTCGGGCGGTCGATACAGGACGCGTCGCACACCCGGCGTGGCAGTGCAAGAGCACCCGCCCGTCCGCGCCGATCCCTGGCCTGATGACGGTCGCCGCGACGCGATCGATGGCTTCGAACAAGCAGTTTGTGCTCCAGGATCTGAAAGCAGACAAGAGCCGCCGCACGTTGGCGCCGCCAGCCGTCTGCCTCTAGGCGCTGCGCGCGCATCGCACCAGGCAACTCGAAGAACGGTTGAAGACGGGCGCGCGGTGGACCGAGACGGGTCTCGCGTGGTCTGATCCCTCAGGCTGTCAGATAGGGGTCGACTGAACGCGTGTTCAGTAAACTAAACGGCTTTGTTCGGGAATACTGGAGCCGGCGACCCGACTTGAACGGGTGACCTGCTGATTACGAATC
>DATFXR010000554.1:0-8421 GCA_035315685.1 Vicinamibacterales bacterium
GGGCACGTTCACGACCTACACGACCGGCGTCTGGGCGGGCGGCCCGATCATGAAGAACAAGCTGTTCGCGTTCGGCTACTACGAGAAGCAGGACGACACACGGCCGCTGACGACGTTCCAGTCGAATCCGGGTGGCGCGCCGGTGGGCGGCAACACGACTCGCGTGCTGACGTCGGACCTGAGCGGGCTGAGCAGCTTTCTGTCGACGAACTTCCACTACGACACCGGCCCGTTCGACAGCATCTCGAAGCTGACGCCGGGCAAGCCCTGGTTGCTCAAGGGCGACTACAACGTCAACAACGCGAACAAGGTCACGTTCCGCTACAACCAGCTCGACTCCAGCAGCGACGTGCCCCAGTCGGGTTCGGGCTCACTCGGCACGGCGCGCCAGACCAACACCACGCAATTCCTGACGTTCTCCAACTCGAACTACCAGATCCTCGAGAATCTCCGGTCGGGCGTCGGCGAGTGGAACTCGGTGTTCGGCACCATGACCAATAACCTGCTCGTCGGCTTCACGCACCAGGACGAGAGCCGCGGCGATAAGGGACAGAATCCCGCCTTCCCGTTCGTCGTCATCGGCGACGGCACCGGCGGCGCCTTGACGTCGTTCGGCAACGAGCCGTTCACACCGTTCAATCTGCTGCGCTACAACACGTTCCAGATCCAGGACAGCGTCACGCGGTTTGCGAAGAACCACTCGATCACGTTCGGCGGCAACCTCGAGAAGTTCCACTCTGACAACTCGTTCTACTTCGGCATCCAGAGCTCGTACTCGTACAGCACGCTCGCCGACTTCTACGCCGACGCGAACGGATTCCTGGGGAACCCGAACCGCACCGTGTCGCCGGTGAACCTGAACATCTTCCAGGTGAAGTTCCTGCTGCAACCTGGCCAGACAACGCCGCCGCTGCAGCCGCTCGACGTCGTGTATGCGGGCGGGTACGTGCAGGACGAGTGGCGGCCGCGGACGAACCTCACCGTCACGGCCGGTCTGCGCGTCGACGTGCCGCACTTCGGCAACACGGCATTCGACAACCCGGTGGCCGACAACCTGACCTTCCGTGACCAGGACGGCTCACCGGTCAAGTACAGCACGGGCGCGCTCCCGGAGACGACCGCGTACTGGTCGCCGCGCGTGGGCTTCAACTACGACCTGACGAACGATCAGAAGACGCAGCTACGCGGTGGCAGCGGGCTGTTCAGCGGCAAGCCACCGTACGTCTGGATCTCGAACCAGATCGGCAACACCGGCGTGCTCTACGGCTTCCTCGACACACGCGGCACGACTGCCTACCCGTTCAATCCGAGTCCAGATCGCTACAAGCCGGCGCCGACCGGTGGCACGGCGTCGAGCTATGAGCTCGACGTGACGGACCAGGGCTTCCGCTTCCCGCAGACCTGGCGAAGCAACATCGGCATCGACCGCCGGCTGCCCTGGGGCCTCGTCGGCACGCTCGACTACATCTACAACCGCGACCTGAATGCGCCGGTGTACCTCAACGCGAACCTGCCGGCAGCGCAAGGCAACTACACGGGCGTGGACAACCGGCCGCGGTGGGCCGCGACGGCGCCCGGCGCGACGCCGGCGCCAGGAATCACGACCGCGCTGCCGACGTGCGCGGCAACCGGCCAGGTGGGCCCGTGTTTTCAGCGCCTGAACAACGCGCCGGGCAACCAGATCACGGCGAGCTACGTGATCAAGGACCAGAATCAGAACCGATCGTGGAATATCTCGGGCGCGGTCACGAAGAACATGACCGCCGGCCTGATGTTCAAGGGCGGCTTCAACTACGGCGTGTCGCGAAGCCTCGTCGAGCCCTCGTCAACGGCCGGCAGCTCGTGGGGCTCGGCCAACCCGATCGTGTTCGACCCGAACAATCCGGCGCTCGCCTACTCGACCAACTCGCCCGGCAAACGCGTGTTCTTCGCGGCGACCTACAACAAGCAGTTCTTCAGCTGGGGGACCACGACGTTCTCTGCCTTCTACGATGGACACACCAACGGGAACACGAGCTATATATTCTCTGGCGACGCCAACGGCGACACTCAGACCAACGACCTGATCTACATCCCGCGCGACCAGTCGGAGATGAACTTCAGGCCGCTGACTGTGAGCGGGAGGACCTACAGTCCTGCCGAACAGGCCGCCGCGTTCGAACAGCTGATCCAGAACGACAGCTACCTCAGCTCGCATCGCGGCCAGTACGCCGAGCGCAACGCCGTCTTCCTGCCGATCGTCAACCGCACCGACGTCAGCGTCGCGCAGGATGTCTTCAAGAACGTGGGCACCAAGCGACACTCGGGCCAGGTCCGCCTCGACATCACCAACTTCGGCAACCTCCTGAATCACAACTGGGGCGTGGGCCAGCGGCTCGTGAACAACCAGATCCTGACGGCCCCGCTCGCGGACGCGCAGGGACGTCTCAGCTACACGCTGCAGACGGCCAACGGCAACCTGATCACGTCGCCGCTCCAGACATCGGCGAACATCGCGTCGATCATCAGCCAGCCGTCGGACGTCTACATCATGATGCTCAGCTTCCGGTACACGTTCCAATGAGGTAGGAGCGAGGGGCTGGGGGCTGGGGGCCAGCTGAGAGGCCGGCGTGCTCGCGCACACCGGCCTTCTCTTTCCCTCATTCTCCCCGCACCTGACAGCTAGCCCCGAGCCCCCAGCCCCTCGCTCCGTCCCAGCGACAGCAGATTCGCGAGTATCCGATACGCGCCGGCGACGCCGTACGGCAGCTGGCGATGGAATGCGTACGCGAAATACGTGTAGTGGCCTTTGCCGTAGTCGGCGATCAGCCATCCGCCAGCCTGCCACGGCTGGCCGATGTCGTGCGTCGCGATGATCGGCGTGTAGGCGCGGTCCCATTCCGACCAGAATTTCGATCCGCGCTGCTCGACCCAGCCTTCGAAGTCGGCGCGCGTGATCCGGTTCGGCACGTTCAGCACGCGATGCGCCGCCGCGAGGATATCCACCGGCGAGTCCTCCTCGGACACCTCTTCGGCGGTCGCGGTCAGCACGCCCGGATATGGCGCGTACTGCGCGGGCACCAGCTCCGGCGTGTTGTAGAGGACGATCAGGTTGCCGCCCGCCTTGACGTAGTCGAGCAGCCGCTGACTGTAGGTCTTGAGGTCGTCGCGAACCGCGTAAGCCCGCGTACCGGTGACGATCGCGTCGTAGTGCCGCAGATCGCTGCCGGCAAGATCCTGTTCACCGAGCAGCGTCACGGATGCACCCAGCTGCGCGATGCCGGCCGGCACCTCGTCGCCGATCCCCATCACGTAGCCGACTTTCAGACTCGGCGCGATCGCGACATCCACGCCGCGGACATCGACTACCGCCGGGTGGTAGAGATAGCGGGTCTCGAGATCGCGATGTTCGAGGACGTCGTATCCCTCCGCGTAGTCTCGACCGGCGACGGTCGCGACCGCTTCGACCCGGTACTCGCGAGCCGCAACCGCCGCAGCTGTCAGCCGGAACGCGAACGTGGAACGCTCGCCCGCGCGGGCGAAATTGAAGGCGACGCGCTCAGGCGACGAAGACCAGCCCGCTGGAAGGCGGAGTGCGAGCGATCCGCTGCAGGCGCCGCCGTTGTTCAGAAGCTCTACGCGCGCCTCGACGGGCCTCGGCGGGCCGGCCAGCGGCACGATGGCGGTCCTCGGGGTGACGTTCACCGCCACAGCCGGCACAATCATCAACTCGCGCATCTCCTCGCCGTACGGCAGACGCGGCTCTCGTCGTTGAACCGCCGTACGGATTTCGACCCTGACGCCAGCCGCGTCGTAGGACGCGACGACGCCGACCGCCGGTTCCGCCGCAGGGCGGAACATGTGTGAGGGCTCCCGAATGCTGTAGCGCGAGTCCTGAATCGACGCCCGACCGAAGTACGGACGCGTGTACGGCGCATCGTCGGGTACGGCAACACTCAACGCATGCCGGACGGTGGCGTTCGCGCCAAGGCTGGCGTCACTCACCTTCACATCCGGACCGTGCCACTCGGAAGCAGTGACGATCGCCATCTCGACCTGTTCGATCGGTGACGTCCCATGGTTCGTCAGGCTCGCCGTGACTGCGACGCGTTGACCGCGGACCGCCGGCCCGGGGACGTCGGCTATCGCGGTGAGTTCGATCCCGAGCGCGGCGTTGATCGCGTCGGCAAACTGCTCCTCCTTGATCCTGAGCGCGAAGATGGCGTCGGGCTCCTCGGCGAGCTTCGCAATCGCCGCTCTGGTCGCCGCGAGACCGCGGGCGAGAGCCGGGAGGCACGCAGAGGGATCGCTCATCGAGAACGCGCGCACGGCGTCCTTCACGTGGTTGTCGATGGCGACCAGCAGCTCGCGCGCGCCTGCCGGCTCCGCGCGGCCGAGAGCAGCGAAGAATCCCGGCAGCGTCGTGTCGATGCCGTCGAAGAAGCTCTCTTCCTTGCCGGTCCGGCTGAAGCCGGACACTACCGCCGTCGGATCAGTGTCCGGCCTGAGCCGGACCGGCGCGTTGTCTGTAGTGTCCGGCTTTAGCCGGACCGTACCCGCAAGACGCTTGTAGTACGCGAACGACGTCGTGGCAGGCGCCAGCACGCGTCCGCCGTTCTGCGAGCGCTGGAAGCTCAGTCCAGTACGCGCAAAGCCTGCGTACGAATCGCCGAGCCACGGGCTGTACTCGTTCGAGTCGATGCGCACCGTCCAGTCCTCGTTCTCGCGGACGCCGCCGATGTACAGCTTCAGCGGCTGCCACGGCCGCAACCCATCGCGTATCTGCTCGGGGTAAACGTTCGGATCGCCGGCGACGCGATACGCATCCTGGGTCAACAGCCCGGCGGCCTGGTGGTTGCCATGGCCGTCGCGCTCGTTTCCCTGAAAGCGCGCGACGACGACGAGCGGGCGGTCGATTCGGATGATGCGGACGACGTCGCGCAGGATGTCGTCGCGGCCCCACTTGACCAGCGCTTCCTCGAGCCGCTTCGAGAACCCGTAATCGACGGCCGTCGTGAAGTACTGCCGATCGACGCCGTAATGACGGCCGGCCATCAGCAGTTCTTCGGTCCGGATCAGACCAACGGCGTCGAAGAGCTCCGGACCGATCGCGTTGTCGCCCGACTCACCGCGCGTCAGCGTCAGCAGCGATACCCGCGCGCCTCGCCCACGGCTCAATTGCGCCAGCATGCCGCCGTGCTCGTCGTCCGGATGCGCCGTCGTGTGCATCACGCTCGCGGTCGTCTGCAGCTTGAGCAGGCGCTGCCAGGTGCCCGCGGCGCCCTTGTCCTGCGCAAGCGGCGCCGGCGCGGACGCGGCCGCGGCGGTGAGCACCGCGCAGCCGATCAGCGCGAGGAGACAGCGCATAGCGCGGATTATACTGGCGCCACATCACCTTGGGCCTCGACCTGCTCACCGTCGGCGACGCGTTTCACGATCTGATTTTCATGGGGCTGCCGCGGCTGCCGCGCATGGGCGAGGAGATCAAGACGTCGCAGTTCGTCGCGACAATCGGCGGCGGCGCCGTCATCACGGCGACTGCCGGAGCGCGCCTTGGCTTGCGCACGGGGATCGTCAGCGCGCTGAGCGCGGACGCGGTACGCGACCTTCGGCACTCGCGCGTTTCGGTCGTAAACGTCAAGCGGCCTGCTGAGCCGCACGCGATCACCGTTGCGCTGTCCACGCGCCGCGACCGCAGCTTCGTCACCTTCAGCGGCGTGAACGACGGCCTGCAGCAACGGCTGCCGGCCGTGGTGACGCGGCTTCGCGCTGGCCATGTTCACTTCGCGTTCGCTCCCGCGCGATGTCTGCGATGGGCGGTCATGTGCGCGCAGCTGCGCGCCCGCGGAACGACGACGTCGTGGGACTTCGGTTGGGCGCCGTCGCTGCGCACCCGATCAGGGTTCGCGCAGCTGCTGCGTGCTGCCGACTTCATCTTCGTCAACGAGGTCGAGGCCGCGCTGTACGCGCGTGTCTCGAGTCAGCCCGCTGCCGCTGATTTCTGGCGGCGGTCGACACGAAACACCGTGATCAAGCTCGGACGCGGCGGCAGCCGCTGGATCGCGCCCGCGATGGACATCCGTGCCGCGGCAATGCGCGTGAAAACGATCGAGACGACCGGCGCCGGCGACGCTTTCGATGGTGGCTTCCTGTTCGCGTTCCTCCGCGGCGCCGCACCGCGGGACTGCCTCGGCGCCGGCAACTTCGTCGGCGCGCAGTCGACGCTCGCCGCGGGCGGCATCGCGTCGCTGCCACGCAGCCTTCCAGCGGGCCTGGTAGGTCAGGTGGGCCGGTTAGGTCAGGTGGGTCGAACTGCCACGATGCGAGCGACGCATCTTCGATCCACCCGCGACATCCGACCTACCCGACCTGCCAGGCCTATCCGGCCCACCCGACCAAAAGCATGAAGATCGCCGTCATCGGCGGCGCTGGCGTGCGAACGCCGCTCCTCGTGTCGGGCCTGGCCGCTTCGGATCTGCCGATCGATGAGATCGCGCTCTACGACGTCGATCAGGCGCGGCTGTCGATCATCGGCCCCGTCGCCGAACGGATGGCGAGCGGCGGCGAATGGCGCGGCCGCGTGACGCTCTGCCGATCGTTCGCCGAGGCAGTCGCGTGGGCGGACTTCGTCTTCACGAGCATCCGCGTCGGCGGCAACGAGCGCCGCATGCGGGACGAGGCGACCGCGCAGCGGCATGGCATCGTCGGGCAGGAAACGATCGGCCCGGCGGGCTTCGCGATGGCGGCGCGGACGATTCCGGAGATGGTGCGCTACACGCGGCAGATCGCCGACGCGGCGCCGCGCGCCTGGATCATCAACTTCACGAATCCGGTCGGCGTGGTCACCGAGGCGATGCGGACGGCGAGCGATCGGGTCATCGGTATCTGCGACACGCCAACCGAGCTGTTCGAATCGACGGCGCACGCGCTCGACCTCGATCCCGCGCGCTGCAGCTTCGACTACTTCGGCCTCAATCACCTCGGCTGGCTACGCGAGGTGTACAGCGGCGGCGAGCCGCAGTTGCACCGCCTGTGGAACGACGCCGCGGGTCTGCAGGCGATTTACAAGGCGCCGCTGTTCGATTCGGCCTCGCTGCGCTCGCTGAAGCTGCTCCCGACGGAGTACGTCTACTACTACGACCAGCCGACGCGCGCCTACGACAATGTCCGTCGCGCTGGACGCAGCCGCGGCCAGGTGATCGAGGAACTGAACCGCGCGCTGTTCGAGTCGCTCGGCGACCCGCACGCCGACGCGGCGCCGTACGATCGCGTCGCTCGCTACCGGAGCTATCTGTCGCTGCGCAGCCGCAGTTACATGCAGATCGAGTCCGGCTCCTACGATCCGTCGATGCCGTCGCCTGCGTCCGTATCGAGCGGCTACGACCGGATCGCAGTGTCAGTGGTCCGCGCGATTCATTTCAACACCCATGACGTGATCCCGCTCAGCGTCACGAACCGCGGCAACCTGCCCGATCTCGACGACGGCGACGTGGTCGAAGTGCCGTGCGCCGTCGGCGCGAACGGCGCTCAGCCGCTGCACGTCGACCGCGTCCCCGATCGGGTCCTGCCGCTTCTGCAGCACGTCAAAGAGTACGAGCGGCTGACCGTGCGCGCGGCGCTCGCGCAGTCGCTCGACGCTGCACGCCGCGCGCTTGCGGCCAACCCGCTGGTGCCGAGTCCAGCCACAGCCAGCGCTCTCGTGGACGACCTCGCGCCGCTATGGTGACGCTCGATCGCGGCATGGGCCTGTTGCAGGCCACCGCGACCAACATCATCGGCATGATCGGCGTCGGCCCGTTCCTCACCATCCCGCTGATGGTGGCGGCGATGGGCGGTCCGCATCTCGTCTACGCCTGGGGATTCGGGGCCGCGCTCGCGTTGTGCGACGGCCTCGTTTACGCCGAACTCGGCGCCGCGCTGCCGGGCAGCGGCGGACCCTACGTCTACCTGCGCGAAGCGTACGAGCCGTTCGGTCTCGGCCGCCTGATGGCGTTCGTCTTCATCTTCCAGGTGATGCTCGTCGCGCCATTGACGATTGCGGGCGGAGCGGTCGGTTTCGCCGACTACCTCGCGTTCTACTGGACCTCGATGTCGCCGTGGCAGCACAACCTCGTCGCGGCGTCGGTCTGCGCCGCCGTCACGGCGCTGCTCTACCGCGACATCGAGTCGATCGGCCGGCTCGCCGTGGTGATGCTGGTGGTCGCAGTCGGCACGATCGCGTGGGTGATCGTCGCCGGACTGCTTTCGTTTTCGTGGCAGCGCGCGTTCGATTTTCCGCCTGCGGCAACCCGGCTGGACGCGGCGCTGTTTCGTGCGATGGGCGCCGCCGGCCTGCTCGCGATGTACAACTACGGAGGCTACAGCAACGTCTGCAACATCGGCGAGGAGATTCGGCGGCCGGAACGGACGGTGCCGCGGGCCATCGTGCTGTCGATCGTCGTC
>DATFXR010000555.1:0-5189 GCA_035315685.1 Vicinamibacterales bacterium
CACAAGTGCCCGACGATCGCGAAAATGCAGCTCGCCGGCGGCTCGATCGGCATCTGCACCGCCAAGCTCAGCGAAGCAGAAGTGTTCGCCGCCAACGGCATCCAGCCGATTCTCATGACGACGTCGAATGTGTCGCCGTCGAAAATCCGGCGCGCCATGGCGCTGCGGAAGACCAACCCGCAGTTCGTGCAGGCGGTCGATCATCCGGACAACGCCCGCGATCTCGACGACGCGGCGAAAGCCGCCGGGATCGTCGCGGACGTCGTGATCGACGTGGCGATCGGCACGCGCAGCGGCGTGCCGGCCGGCGATCAGGCGCTCGCGCTCGGACAGCTGATCGACACCCTGCACCACCTGCGGCTGCGCGGCATCATCAGCTACGACGGCGGCGCCCAGCACATCAAGGGCTTCAAGACGCGGCTCGATCAGACGCTGCACCGCTTCGCGCCGTCCGCCGAAACCTTCGATCGATTCCAGAAGTCCGGCTTGAGCACCGAGATCTTCAGCGGCGGCGGCACCGGCACCTACAACATCCTCCCCCGCGCCGGCCACGTGACCGACCTGCAGGTCGGCAGCTACATCTTCATGGACTGCCAGTACCTGGACATCGGCGGCGAGTCGAACGAGGAGGTGTACACCGATTTCGAATCGTCGCTCACGGTCGTGACGACCGTGCTCAACACCTACTTCCCGAAATCGATCACGACCGACGCCGGTGCGAAGGCGCTGACGCTCAACAAGCCGGGACCATGGGTGATCGGCGAGAAGGACTTCCGCTACAACGCCGGCTCGGACGAGTTCGGCGTGATCGCCTACGACACCGCGCAGCGGTCGTACAAAGTTGGCGACAAGCTCGAGTTGATCGTGCCGCACTGTGATCCGGTCGTGAACGAGTACGACCAGATGTACGCAATCAAGAACGACAAGGTCACCGCGGTGTGGCCGATTTCAGCGCGGGGACGATCGCAGTAACACATGGTCCGGCTAAAGCCGGACGCTACCGGAGTCGGCTGTGTTGGATGTCGGTAGCGTCCCGCTTCAGCCGGACCATGATCCCGGGCGTACCAGAAAAGAGCCGGGCTGCGGTGAACCCGGCTCTCGTGTCGGGGTGTGGAGGAGAACGATGGTCACGCCGCCGACGCGATGACGGCCTTGATGCCGTCGGCGTCGAGCGACTCGACGACGAGCAGTTCCTCGGCCATCGCCCGAACCGCGGAGCGGTTCTTGGCGATGATCTGGCGCGCGGTGTCGTAACCGTTCATCACCAGACCCCTGATCTCGGCGTCGACCTGCTGCGCCATCGACTCGCTGATCCCGGCGCCCTTGTCGGTCTCCCATGGGTTGCCAGGCGTGCGATACGCGAGCGGGCCGAGCGCGGCCGACATGCCGAATTCGCAGACCATCCGTCGTGCAATCTCGGTCGCCCGTTCGATGTCGTTGCCGGCGCCGCTGGTCATCTGGCGCAGGAACAGCTCCTCCGCAACCCGACCGCCCATCAGGATCGCGATCTGCGCCTCGAGGAATTCGCGCGTGTGCGTGTGCCGATCGCCTTCCGGCAGCTGCATCGTCACGCCCAGCGCGCGCCCGCGCGGGATGATCGTGACTTTGTGCAGGGGATCGGCATGCGGCAACAGCGCCGCGACCACCGCGTGCCCCGACTCGTGATATGCGCAGGTCACGCGCTCGTGGTCGCTCATCTGCAGCGACTTGCGCTCGGCGCCCATCAGGACCTTGTCGCGTGCCTGGTCGAAGTCCTCGTTCGTGACGATCTGGCGTCCGGAGCGGACGGCGAAGAGCGCCGCCTCGTTCACCAGGTTGGCGAGCTCGGCGCCGGAAAAACCGGGCGTGCCGCGCGCGATCTGCCGCAGGTCCACTTCCGCATCGACCGCAACCTTGCGCGCGTGGATCCGAAGAATCTGCTCGCGCCCCTTCACGTCAGGCGCGCCGACGGTCACCTGGCGATCGAAGCGCCCCGGCCGCAGCAGCGCCGGATCGAGAATGTCGGGCCGATTGGTCGCGGCAACGACGACAATGCCCTGATTCGGTGCGAAGCCGTCCATCTCGACGAGCAGCTGGTTCAGCGTCTGCTCGCGCTCCTCGTGGCTGAGCGAGGCGCCGCCACGGTTGCGGCCGACCGCGTCGAGCTCGTCGATGAAGATGATGCAGGAAGGATGACGGCGGGCGTCCTTGAACAGCTTGCGAATGCGCGATGCCCCGACGCCAGCGTACATCTCGACGAAATCCGACCCGCTCGCGAACAGGAACGGCACCTTCGCTTCGCCGGCAATCGATCGGGCGAGCAGTGTCTTGCCAGTTCCCGGAGGTCCGACGAGGAGCACCCCCTTCGGAATGCGGCCGCCGATCGCGGCGAACCGGCTCGGCTCGCGCAAAAAGTCGACGATCTCCTTCACTTCCTCTTTCGCTTCGTCAACGCCGGCGACATCGGCGAAGGTCACCGTCGCCGTCTCGGCGCCCGCCTCGCGCGCCTTGCTCTCGAGCGCCGGAATGCGGCCCGAGGTCACGCGATACATCGCAAAACCGAGCAGACCGACGAATCCCAGGCCGAGCACCAGAGCGCCATAGCTGTACGGAGCCTGATCGGCGACCGTCTGAACGTCGATCCGCACGCCTTTCTTCGCCAGGTCCGGCACGAATGCGGCATTCGCGGTCACGTAATTGGCCGGGGCCACCGTGCGAAACGTTCCGCCGTTCGCAAGCTTGAACTCGAGCACGTCGCCGTTGACGACGATTTCCTTTACGGATGCGGTGTCAAGCTGCTGAAGCAGATCGGAGAATGGCACGAGCGCGACGACCGGTGTGGTGCGTGTGCGAATGAGCGCGACGCTGCCGAGCGCAACCGCCAGGAGCAGGGCTGCGCCCGCGAGGACGACGGACCGACGAGGGAACTTGCGACCAAACACAAGACGCTCCGTTTCACGCGTGGCGATCGTCCGTCTAGAGGGCGGACACTACGCGCTCGTAATGTCCGGCTCTGCCGGATCCTCGACGGCGTTGTCTGGAAGAGGGACTTCCGCGTGGGGGCGCGGAAATGCTCCTAAATCCTAACATACGTATCGGTTGCTCGGGCTGGCAATATACGCACTGGCGCGGTGATTTTTATCCCGCTGAGCTCCCGGCCAGCGCGTGGCTCGATTTCTACGCCCGCCACTTCGATACGGTCGAGATCAACAACACGTTCTATCGGCTGCCCGACGCCTCCACATTCGCATCGTGGGGCCGCCGCGCGCCCCGCGGCTTCGTCTACGCGGTGAAAGCGAGCCGCTATCTCACGCACATGAAGAAGCTGAAGGACCCGCGCGATCCGATTCGGTTGTTCTTCACGCGCGCGAAGCGCCTGGCGCGCACGTTCGGGCCGGTCCTCTACCAGCTGCCGCCGCACTGGCCGGTGAACATCGAGCGGCTCGCGACGTTTCTGAAGGCCCTCCCCCGCACCCGCCGCCATGCGCTCGAGTTTCGCGAACCGAGCTGGTACTGCGATCAGGTGTTCGCCCTTCTCGAACGGCACAGGGTGTCACTCTGCCTTCATGACCTGGCGGGTTCGGAATCAGGGAGGCGCGCCGTCGGGCCATTCGTCTACGTGCGCTTTCATGGCAGGAAGTACGCCGGCAGCTACAGCGACCGCACGATCGGCGACTGGGCCGACTGGCTTGTTGAGCGCGCGCGCGAAGGCCGCGCGATCTACGCTTATTTCAACAACGACGCCGGCGGCCACGCGCCGCGAGACGCGGTGCGGCTGCGCGCGGCTCTCGCCTCGCGTCTGGGGCGGGAGGGGCAGGAAAGGCGGGAGGGGCAGGAGGGGCAGGAAAGGCAGGAGGGACGAAAGCGATCCGAGAGACGAGAGAAGGGCGGGCGGCGAGACGCGTCCGCGTAACTCCTACCTGCCCTGCCCATCCTGCCCGTCTCGCCCATCCTGCCCTTCTCGCCCGTCCTGCCCTTCCCGCCCGTCCTGCCCTTCCCGCCCGTCCTGCCCTGCCCGCCCCTACAATGTCCCGCTATGCCGAGCGCGCAACGAATCGCAGCGTGGATGCGGCGTCAGCTTGCAAGCGCCAGCGCCCGGGGCTTTGTCGTCGGCGTGAGCGGCGGGGTCGATTCGGCCGTTGTCGCGCGGCTCGCGCAACTGGCCGCGCCAGGGAATGTCATCGCCGTTCTGCTGCCCTGCCACAGCGATCCAGCCGACGAACGCGACGCGGCATCCGTGGCGGCGCACTTTTCGCTCACCACCGTACGCATCGACCTCAGCGACGGGTACGATGCCGAGGTCCGAGCCTGTCAGGCCGCGCTTGCGGTGATGCCCGAGCCGATGCGCGCAACGCCGCCAGCCGATCCGCTCCGCGGCCGCGTGCCGCTGGCCAACATCAAGCCACGGCTGCGCATGTCGGCCCTGTACTTCCTCGCCAACACGCTCAACTATCTCGTTGCCGGCGGCGGCAATCGCTCGGAACTGTCGATCGGCTACTTCACGAAGTACGGCGATGGCGGCGTTGATCTGCTGCCGATCGGGCATCTCGTGAAGAGCGAGGTGCGCGCGCTCGCGCGCGAGCTGAACGTGCCATCGGCCATCGTCGAGCGCACGCCGAGCGCCGGATTGTGGCTCGGACAGACAGACGAGGCGGAGATGGGATTCACCTATGCCGATCTCGAGCGCTACCTCGACGAAGGACCACAGGGCGTCTCACCGGCGCTCGCCATGCGGATCGAGCGGTTGATTCGGGCCAGCGAACACAAAAGGGCGCTCCCGCCGGTTCCTGATGTCGAGTGATGACGGGTGTCGCGCGGGTCGGGCAGGTCGGGCGGGTCAGGCTGGTCGGAGATCGGATGATTCGACATGCCCTGCGGGCCCGATCTGTTTCGACTCGTCAAGGACCTGTCGAGAGTCTCTGTCCCCTGCCTGCCTGACCTGCCTGACCCGCCCGACCTGCCTGACCTACGCGGCCTACACGTCGGCGAACTTGTAGCCGACGCCCCAGACCGTCAGCAGAAATCGCGGACTGGCGGGATCCGGCTCGATGCGGCGACGCAGGCGCTTGACCAGCGTGTCGACGCTGCGGACCGTGACGAACGTGTCGCCGCGCCAGATCTTCGAGAGCAGCGCTTCGCGGCTGAACACGATCCCGGCGTGCGTCGCGAGCAGATGCAGCAGCCGGAATTCCTGATCGGTGAGCTCGACT
>DATFXR010000556.1:0-6840 GCA_035315685.1 Vicinamibacterales bacterium
ATTCTGTCGTTCGCCTGGGGGCTGTCGTCACTCGGACGCCTTGGCTGGGCGGCCGGGTTCGTGTTCGTCGCGGCTGCCGCAATGCGGCTGGCGCGGTTCAACATTCAGAGCGGCGGCGAAGGCGACAAGCGGTATTTCGTCGGCATGCCCAGCCCGGCCGCGGCGGCGATTCCCGCGGCAACGGTTTATGCCTATCCGTCGGGCCTGAACGACTATCGTGCGGCGCTGCCGGCGATTGCCATGGTGATCGTCCCGGCGATATTGATGGTCAGCACGATCCGCTTCCGCAGTTTCAAGACCCTCGAGTCGCAGACGCGGCGGCCGTACCCGATCCTCATCCTCGTCGCGATCGCGATCACGCTGATCGCCACGCATCCGAAATTGATGCTGGTCGTGATCGCCTACGCCTACCTCGCGTCCGCGTTCATCGGCATGGCGATCACGCGGCTGCGACATCGTGGCGCGCATCCGTCGACCGAGATCACCGGCCAGGCGCTCACCGACAGTCCCGCACAAACACCGCCGGGCCACCGCGATTCGGCGATTCGCTGACGTGTCGAAAGGATGGAGCGCGAACGTCGCTGGAGGTAGCGCGAAGGCTTCAGCCGAGCGACTGCGCGATCGCCGGGAGTGTGATCGTCACCGTGGTCCCGACACCCCGCTCGCTCTGGACCGCGATCGTCCCACCGATCAGTTCGACGTTGCGCTTCGCGATGGTGAGACCGAGGCCGGTGCCGGTCGCCTTGGTCGAGAAGTACGGCTCGAAGATCTTCCGCAGCGCCTCTTCGTCCATCCCGACGCCGGTATCGGCGATCTCCACGACCACTTGCGAGCGATCGGGCAGCGGGCGGCTGGTGATCGCCAGGCGTCCGCCGCCTGGCATCGCATGGATCGCGTTCTCGATCATGTTGGTCAGCGCCCGCGCGAACAGCGTGCGATCGACGACGACCGGCGGCAGATCGGCGAGCGCGTCGACGGTGATCGCGATCCGGTTCGACAGGCCGGTGCGATAGGGTTCAACGACCTCGTCGATCAACGCCGGCAGCAGCGTTGCTTCGGGCCGCGGAGTGGGCGATGACGCGAAGCTCGAGAATTCGGCCGAGATCTGCCGCAGCAGCCGGACCTGGCTGAGGATCGCGTTCACGCACTCGTCGAGGACCGGCGACAGCGGACGGCCGCGATCGATGTTCACCCGCTGCGCATGTTCGGCGGAGAGCTGAATCGGCGTCAGCGGATTCTTGATGTCGTGCGCCACCTGGCGGGCCATGTCGGCCCACGCTTCGAGCCGCTGCGTGCGCTCGAGCTCGGCGCGCTGGCGCTTCAGGTCGGCGGCCATCTGGTTGAAGTCCTCGACGAGACGGCGCAACTCGTCGGAGGAGGTGGCAGCGATGCGCGCATCCAGGTCGCCGCGTGCGATCCGGCGGGTCGCGCGGGTGAGGCGATTGACCGGATCCGCGATCCGCTCGGCCATCCAGTAGCCGAGCGCCGCGCCGAGCAGACTGAACAGCACGAAGCCCGAGAGCACGAGCCGATCGAGATCGTCGATCTGCTGTTCGATCTCCTGCTGGCGATTGGTCAGCGGCACGGTCACGATGCCGTCGCGGCCGGCCGATCGAACCGGCGCGGCTGCGAGGCTGTAGCGGAACGCGCCGACGACCTCTTCGCGCACGTAGGTCGGCAACCGATCGAGGATGATCGAGCGGTAGACATCGGCCGGCGTCCGCAACGAGAGCAGCTGTGACGCGAAGAGATCGCGGGCGCTCGTCGCCTGAAGGCGCGCGCGGTTGAAGAGGTTGGCGTCCTCGTCGATCGCGCGCCTGACGAGCACCATGATCTGATCGTCGATGGTGTCGAGCGCCGCGGCGCCGCGCTGCTGCAGCGCCGCGTAGTCTTCGACGAGGCGTTGTGCCGTGGTCACGGTGCGGGCCGCCGTTTCCTCGGCCGTCGCGTTCAGCTGCGTCTGCACGTAGGTGCGCGCCAGCAGGGCGAGGATCGAGACCGGCACGACGGCGCCGGCCCAGAAGGCGAGAAACAGTTTGCGGTAGAAGCTCGACCGGACTTCGCGCAGCAGCGCGCGCCCGCTCGCGGAGGTGCGCATGGTCAGCAGACTCACCAGCGTCAGCACCAGCCGCGCTGCGAGGTACAGCACGCCGACCAGCAGCACGAGCTCGGCCAGGTTCATCAGGTGACCCCAGCGATCGATCACCGGGTAGCCGAGCGCGTAGATGCCGCCGCGATCGTTGAGGAAGTAGACACGAAACGTGTCGCCGTCGCGGTCGACGTCCGCCCAGAACGGCTCGCGCGACTGAATCAGCCGCTGGAAGATGCTGTCGTCGACCTTCCAGACACGCGTGCCCGACTCGAAGATCGGGGCGCGGCTCCAGCCGTAGACGGCAAACTCGACGTCACGACCTGAAACCCCTTCCGGCGGCGCCCGTCGATTCGGCCGGAGCGATTCGAGGTACGGGCTCTGCTGCGATGAGATGAACGGCAACGTCCGATAATCCAGCATCACGCGGACGACGATGCTGCCGAAGATGCGACCGTGTGAGCAGATGCCGCGGCCGGTGCGCAGGACGTGGCGCTCGCTCGATCCGAACGGCGAGACCTCCTCGAACGGATCTTCCCAGCGGCAGCCTGCCGCTCGATTCTGCGCGTCGGCGTACTCCGGCAGGCTCAGCGCGAAGCGGCTGACGAGCCGGCCCTCGGGGTTGTACAGCTCGATCGCCGAGGTCAGCCGGAAGGAGCCGAGATCGGTGCGCGACCAGATAATCGTCGCCGGGTCGGTCGACGGCGTGCGCGCGCCGGCGTCGGCGACGAACTCGGCAAGCGCGGGCATGGCGTCGATCTGATCGACGGCCTGCTGCAGCCGCTGCTGGAGATCCTCGCGCAGATTCGCCGCCTGCGGGCCGAATTCGCGGGAGATCAGCTGCTCCTTGGCGGCGGTCGCGTGCGCGAGCAGCGACGGATACATCGCGACCGACGGCGCCAGGAGCACGACGAAGAACACCGCCAGCCGCGCGGTCTGCGAGACGCGACGCATGCTCGTCCGCGTGCGCGCGACCGCGGCCGCCGCTGCGGCCGCGGCGCCGAGTGCCAGCCAGAGCGGACCGATCGGCACGGCCGAACCGGACGCCCGGGCGAGGATCGCGGCGCCGGCGGCACCGGCGAGCCACCCGCCGACCGCGCTCGATCGGCCGGCCGGCGTCGATGGCAGGCGCCAGAACAGCGACGGCACGCGGAGGACCGTGGCTACCGCCCAGACGATCGACGCATGCAGCAGCACCAGCGCGAACTCGAGCGCGATGCGCGCCGCGCTCACCGGATGCAACGAGAAGTGCAGCAGATCGAGATCGGTGTCGGCGACGACCCGGCGCAGGAGATCCTCGTAGCCCCACAACACGAGACCGCCCGCGAATCCGACTGCTGCATAAGCGAGGACGCTGCGGGTGGTTGCCGACGGCGGCAGCAGCTTCACGCGTGGCAGCGCGTAACGCCGCCGTTCGATCAGGTCGAGGGCAAGCCAGACCACGCCGCTCATGGTCAGGGTCGTGAAGAGGAGATCGAACGGGGTGGGCCCGCCGGACGGCGCCAGCGGTGCGAGCGCGAAATAGAGAACGACCCGAGCCACGACGATCATCACGATGAGAATCGCCGTCAGCACGACATAGCGGCTCGTCTCCGGCGATCGGCGACGCATGTCGATCACCGGTCCCATACAGAGCAGCAGCGTGAGCGCGGCGATCGCCAGCACCACGGCCCACGTCGTGGCCCGCCAGCCGGCGCGCGACCGCGCCAGGTCACCCGGTGCGACTTCGCCTTCGAGCACGAACGCGCTGTCGCGCTCGGGGACGATGAAGCGATACGGGGCGTCCGGCGCCGTCGTGCCGGCGGGCGGCACGCGGAGCATGACCGGTGCGATCGACGTCGCCATCCCGAAGGTATCGCCGAGACCAGGCGATTGGGCCGTCGTAGCAAGCGACTGTTCCGCGATAACCGTCGAGACGCGAACGCCGCTGCGGACGACCGGCTCGACGCGAATCAGGCGTGGCCCGAGCGCGCCGGGCGCGATGACGAGCGCGGCCGGTCCCTGCACGCGCTCGACCGGCAAGTCGGATACGCGGCCGGCCCACGCAATCGGTGCGCCGGCGGGGTCGTAAATCGTGACGCCGGTCAGCCCTTCGCGCTCCGCCGGCAGCGTCGCCGCGGCAAGTGCAAACAATTGTCGAACTGCGATCTGATCGCGCATCCCCGGCATGGCCGCACCCGGATCTGCCGCCACGCGGGCGGCGATGGCGCCGACCGTTTGCGCGCTCGTGTCGAACCGCTGACGGAGTTCGGCTTCGATGCGGGCGACCGCCGCGGCGTCCGAGGCACCGAAGCGTGACCGCTCGATTCCGTAGCCGACTACACCGGCGACAAGCGCGGCGAGGATGCCGACGCGCACGATGCGCAGCATGAGAGACACGTCTGCTCACAGGATACACGGGTGCTATAGTGAAAACGATTTGGACCTCCGACACCTGCTGAAGCGTGGCGCGCTCGTGGCCGCGGCCAACTGGCAGGCCGTCATCATCCAGTTCGTCGCGGAGACGACCTTTCAGGTCCTGCTGGCGGTGCCGGTGATCGGCGCCGCGATCCTGGTCGCGGTGCTGCTCGGCGCCGACCTCGCCGCGCTGTTGCAGGAAAGCCTCCGCGACATGTTCACGTCGATTGCTGGCGCGCTGCTGTCCGAGCCGGTGGCGCTCGTCGCCTTCATCGCCGCTTTCGCTGTCGTGCTCCTCGGTGGCTCCGTGCTGATGTTCGTCGTAAAGGGCGGTATCGTCGAGGTCTTCGTCGCGGCGAACGCGGCGGCCGGCCCGATCGAGCGCCAGCCGGTGACGATCGATTCGCTGCGGCACGCGTCGGCGTTCACGCTCGAAAGATTCACGGCAGGATGCGCGCGTCTGTTCCGGAAGTACATCGCCCTCGGGCTCGCGCTGATGGCGGTCTATGGATTGTCAGGCCTCGCCTATCTCGCCTTCGTCGTGTACGGCTTCCGCGCCGCGGAGAACCGGGTCCTGGTGCTCGGCTGGACCTTCATCGCCGCGATTGCCGCGGCGCTGCTGATCGCCTGGATCACCATCATCAACCTGCTGTATCTGCTGTTACAGATTTCGATGGCGGTGGAAGGCGCCGGTCTGGCCGACGCGGTTCGCGCCACCGCGCGCTTCATCCGCGCCGAGTTCCGTGAGCTCGCCGGCGTTTTCGTCGTCGTCGTCGTCCTCGTCGGCGCGGCGACGCTAGCGTCCGCGCTGGCGTGGTCGGGTGTCGGCCTGATCGCGTTCGTGCCGCTGGTCGGTCTGGCGGTGTTCCCGTTGCAGCTGGCAGCACTCCTGGTGCGCGGCGTCGTCTTCGAGTATCTGGGTCTGACGGCGTTGTGCGCCTATCTCACCCTCTACCAGGGGTACACGACGCGCCGCTCGGCGCCGGCGGGCACGCCGGTCGCGATCCGCGCGTAACGGGTGTGTGGGACCGATAGGCCCATGGTCCGACTCAACCCGCCCCATGGGCCCATCGGTCCCACACTCCTACTTGGGCGGAGACGTCTGCGGCGCGATCATCACCAGGTTCGGCAGCGGTGACAGCGGCGAAACCGGCGGGTCGAAGTCTCGTTTCACGAGAGTGACGCCGGCGCCGCGCGCGACGTCCTTCGACATCATCAGCAGCATCGCGAAGTGCGTCACCGGGTCTTCGACGACGTGCGGCGGCGCGGCGGTCTCGGCGTCGCTGGCGATCGGCGATGGCTTCGGTGCGGCGGGCGTGGTGATCTCGATCTCCGACGGAATCTTGCTCGGCATCGCAGCCGCGAGCTCTGTTTCGTTGAGGAAGGCGACAGGAATATCTGCGCCCGGAAAATACCTCGAGCTGATCGTCAGCGGCGGCTGCGCCGGCGCGCCGGGTCCGATCGGTTCACCGAGCGCGGCCGTCCCGTCCTTGGTGGTGAAGACGCGGAGCTGAGCAGCCTGGCCGGTGACGACGAGCGACGAGCCGGCGAGCACCACGCCCCCGCTAGGACGGACGGGCAGCGGACGCATCCACACCTGCGCGCCGCTCTTGCGGTCCATTGCACGCAGCACGTTGTCGAGCGCTACGAAAAACACGTGCCGTTCATCGGCCTGAGCCTGGCCGATGACATCGCCGCCCGTGCGCCAGCGCCAGTCGATCGTGCCGTCTTTGGTCAGCACGCAGTAGAAGAAGTTGTCTTTCGTTCCGACGTACAGCCGGTCGCCGGAGACAAGGATCTCGTTTCCCGCGCCGCCGAGCCGTCGCTCCCAGACCGGCTCGCCGGTGTCAACCCGCAATGCCACGACCCGGCCGTCGGAGGTGGAGACGTAGACGCGATCGTCGGCGAGCGACGCGGTCGCGTTGGCCGGCGATCCGAGGCTGCGCTGCCAGACAATCGTGCCGTCGGTCGCACGAAGCGCGCCGATCTGGCCACTCTTCGTGGTGACGATCAGCCAGCCATTGTCGAATGCGGGTGAGACCGTCGGCGGATCGGACAGCGCGAGTTGCCACGCGACGGAGCCGTCGACCGAACGGCGCGCAACGAGGCCTGCAGCTTCGACGAGCACGATGATGTCGTCGGCTGCGGTCGGCTGTAACAGCGGCCGCGCCGACACCATCCACTCACGCTTTCCCGCGGGGAGCGAGTAGGCAACGAGGCGATCGCCGTCGAGCGCGAAATAGGCGTGCGCGTGGTCGAAGGCCGGCGGCGCGCTCAACTGGCTGTTGAGCGCGAGCGTCCAGACCGGGCGCGTTGGCACCAGCGCGGGCGGCGTCTTTGCGGCCCTGGCGAGT
>DATFXR010000557.1:0-4562 GCA_035315685.1 Vicinamibacterales bacterium
CCCTGCGGCAGATCGGTTTTCGCATCGCCCACGCTCATACCTCCAGCTTCTACATATCACATGTAGAAGCCGGAGGTATAGGGCCGGCGCGGCCGTTCGAATTCAGTGCGGACCGCCGCCGCCACATATGGCGGCCATACAAAGTTCTTCTGCCGTCATCCGATTTCTTTTCGCATAACGATCCGGTTTCTTTTCGCATAACTGATGAAGCGGGGGCCTTGACGCTTGCCAGGGCGATCGAGGCGGCGGACCTTACACCAAAGTGAAAGGCGCCACTTACGAAATATTTCGGATCGTTATGAGATCATTTAGCTCATGCGTTGGGGCGGCGTGGGACGAGGCGTTCGTGGCTGGGGGATCGTGTGCGTGCTGATGGCGATCTGCGGCGGGATGCGCACGCACGCTGCCCCGCGCATGAAGCCGGCATCAGCGGCGGCCGCGCCGGCTTCGTCCGCGGCGGGCGGATTCCGTCTCGGTACCGCAGCGCGCCCCTTCGCGTGGTCCACGGCGATCGGCGATCTGAATGCCGACGGCCGCCCGGATTTTGCGATTGCCGATCGCGTCGGGCGCCGGCCCACAGGGTTTGCTTATGCCATCGAGCTGTCGATCGCCGGCGGCCGATCGGCGTCGGTTGCCTTCGATTCAGATCAGGATGCGCTCAGCGTCTCGCTGCGCGACGTCGACCACGACCGCGATCTCGACGTCGTCGTCACCAGCGTGGTGTCGCGATCAATCGTCGCGGTGTGGCTGAACGACGGCACCGGACAATTCCATCGCGCAGCGCCCGAGCCGCTGCCCGGCTCCTGGCTCGCCTCGTCACTCCTGGAAACCCCGGCTGACGCTTCCCTCGTCGGTGAATCGGTCGATCGCGGTCACGCCAGCGCATTCGAGTCGCATCGCGCCCGCGGCGACTTCCGTTTGCCGATGTCGACGCTGGCCACCTGCGGCGGCTTCCGCACCGCTCGCGCCTCGCTCACCGCGCTTCGCCCGCGCGCTCCCCCGCCGACCTGCCCGTAAGCGAACACGGTCTGGCTGAAGCCGGACAACGCCGGAACCTGGCGCGACCGGGTTAGGCCCGAGTGTTTTCGTGGCGTCCGCTCACGGAGCGGACTGCTGACCAGTCCCATTTGTTCGAGGTCTTTCGTATGAGCGTGCGGGGGTGTCTTTTCACCGTGCTGCTGCTGGCGGCTTGCGCGCCGCCGGTGCGTGCGCAATCGGCGTTGACGATCGACGAAGCAGTGCAGCAGGCGATCGACAGGAATCTGACGCTGCTCGCTGAGCGGTTGAACCTGACGGTCGCCGACGCGGCAATCGCGACGGCGCGCCTGCGTCCCAATCCAGTCCTGTCCGGCGGCGCGAACAGCCTCGACTGGCTGGGCACCGGTTTCAACGAGGTCAACGGCGCCGGCCCGCAAGAGTACGCGGTCCGTGTCGATGTCCCGTTCGAGCGCGGAAAGAAGCGCGAGCTGCGCACCGCGGTCGCCTCGACCGCCAAGACGGTGGCGGAAGCGCAGCTCGCCGACTCGATCCGGCGGCTCCGGCTCGACGTCACGATCGCCGCCGTGGACGTGCTCGAGGCCAAGGCGAAACTGAAGCTGGCGCACGAGAACCTCGACACGCTCCAGCGGCTGGTCCAGTTGAACGAGCGCCGCCTCACCAGCGGCGCGCTGCCGCCGCTCGAAGTGACGCGCTCGCGCGTCGCGATGCTGCAGTACCGGGGCAGCGTCACGACTGCGGAGCTGACGCTGACACAGGCGCGGCTGAAGATTCACGCGCTCGTCGGCCGTCAACCTGGCGACCCGCTGGTGGACATCGAGGACGATCTCCGGCTGACGCCGGCGACGACGACGCCGACGCTCGATCTCGTCGAAGCCGCGGCGCGCACCAACCGGCCCGACGTGCGCGCCCTGCAGGGTGACGAGGCGCGGTCGCAATACGATCTGCGGCTTCAGATTGCCCAGGGGCGTGTCGACTACACGCTCGGCGCGGAGTACCGCCGGCAGCAGGGCGTCAACGGCAAGGGCAATCTCGCGGGCGTGTTCGTCAGCGTGCCGCTGCCAATCTTCAACCGCAACCAGGGGGAGATCGCGCGCGCGGAAGCGGAGCATGAGAAGGCGGCGCGGTCGCTGGTCGCGCTCGAGACGAACGTCTCGGCGGAAGTGGCGTCCGCCTACGCCGAGTTCCAGTCGACGCGCGGCCTGCTCTCCGACATCGAGCGCGAGCTGCTCCAGCCCGCCGCAGAGGCACGCGCCGGGACGGCCTACGTCTATCAGGCCGGCGCAACCTCGCTGCTCGACGTGCTCGACGCACAGCGCACGTTCAACGACACGATGGACGCGTACTACACCGCTCAAGCGGCCTACCGGCGTGCAGAGGCGCGGCTGCGGCTCGTCGCGGAGATCGATTCAAGGAGGCGGCCATGACCGCGCACTCATTCGGTGGACGAACGACAGCGGCGATTGCCTGCATGTCCGTGCTGGTCGCCGCCGGATGCCGCCGCTCGGCAGCACCCGAGGCCGCCGCCAGCGCGGCGACGTCGGCAGTGACACCGGACGCGCCGGTGCATCCGGCATCTGCGGCGCGACCTCCGCGGCTTCGCCTCGACGAGGCGCAGCTCGGGCAGATCAAGATCGAAGAGCTGTCGACGCGCTCGGGCGGCGGCGTAATCCGCGCGACCGGCACGGTCGAATTCAACGCCGACCGGATCGCGCGGATCCTCGCGCCGGTCGCCGGGCAGGTGCAGGAGCTGAAGCTGAATGTCGGCGACGACGTCCGCCGCGGCGACACGATCTTCGTCCTCAGCAGCCGCGAAGTGGCATCGGCAATCGCCGATCACCTGGCCAGCCAGAAAGACCTCGATCTCTCGGAAAAGGCCTACGCGATGACCAAGGACCTCTTCGAGCATCAGGCGGCATCGCGGATGGCGATGCAGCAGTCGGAGAACGACGTCGCGAAGGCGCGCGCCAAGGTCGCGCAGACCGCCGAGGTGCTGCGCGTCCTCGGTTTCGACGAGCAGGCGGTGGACAGCGGCGTGCTGGCGTCGCACGTTCCGATCCGGGCGCCGATCACCGGCATCGTCACCGAACGCACGGTCACCAACGGTCAGTTCGTCGGCGTCGAGAGCACGCCGCTGCTGACGATTGCCGATCTGTCGAGCGTGTGGGTGCAGGCCGACGTGTTCGAGCGCGACCTGCACAGCATCGCCGCCGGTGAGAAGGCCGACGTCACGACGGCGGCATACCCGGACGATCACTTCAGCGCCCAGGTCTCACGGATCGGCACGGTCGTCGACCCGCAAACGCGGACCGCAAAAATCCGCTTCGTCACCTCGAACCCCGGCCTGCGGCTGAAGCCGGGGATGTTCACGACCGCGACCCTGCAGATTCCGGGCAGCTCCAACACGGCACTGACGGCGCCGGCGAAGGCGGTGTTCGTGGAGGGCGGCAAGAGCTTCGCCTACGTCCAGATCGGCCGGGCGGAGTTCGAGCGCCGCGAGGTTGAAACGGTGCCCGCCGACATCGGCCGCGTGCGCGTGACCCGCGGTCTGTCGGCCGGCGATCACGTCGTCGCAGAGGGCGTGCTGCTGCTGCGGGCGCGTGAGACGGACGGCGCGAGCGAATGATCCGCCGCATCATCTCCGTCGCGCTCCACCAGCCGGCCTTCGTGCTGATGCTGGTCGCGGTCTTCGTCGGCGTCGGCATCGCCGCGTTTCGTGCGCTGCCGGTCGAGGCGTTCCCCGATGTCACCGACGTGCAGGTCACGGTGATCTCGCTGTTTCCCGGCCACGCACCCGAGGAAGTCGAGAAGCAGGTGACCATCCCGCTCGAGATCGAGCTGAGCGGGCTGCCGAACGCGGTGCGGATGTTCTCGCACACGCAGTTCGGCCTCTCGTACATCATCCTCACGTTCGACGACAACGCAACCGACTATTTCGCGCGCCAGCAGGTGCTCGAGCGGTTGCAGGGCGTGGATCTGCCGCCGGGGGTGCAGCCGCAGCTCGCGCCGCTGTCGACGGCGATCGGCGAGATCTACCGCTATCGCCTGCGCGGCGACGGGATGACCGCCACCGACCTGCGCAGCCTCCAGGACTGGGTGGTCAGCCGGCGGCTCAAGATGATCCCCGGGGTGGCCGACGTGGTCAGCTTCGGCGGCTTCATCAAGCAGTACGAAGTGACGGTCAACACCACGCGGATGAAGTCGTACAACGTCACGCTTCAGCAGGTGTTCACCGCGCTCGGCCGCGGCAACGCGAACGCCGGTGGCAGCTTTCTCGAGCAGGGCGAGCAGCAGTACCTGATTCGCGGCATCGGCATGCTGCGATCCGCCGACGACATCGGCGACATCGTCATCACGCAGCACAACGGCACGCCGCTGCTGATTCACGACATCGCGGAGGTCGCCACCAGCGCCGTTCCGCGCCAGGGCCTGGTCGGCCAGGACGACGACGACGAGATCGTGTCGGGAATCGTGCTGATGCGGAAGGGCGAGAACCCCTCGGAGGTGCTGACGTCGGTGAAGGCCGCGGTCGAGGCGATCAACGCGACCGGCCTGCCGCGGCCGGC
>DATFXR010000558.1:0-3145 GCA_035315685.1 Vicinamibacterales bacterium
ATTGCCGTCGCCGGCCGCATAGATCTCGTTGACGACGACAATCGGCGCCAGCGCGCCGAGCTTCGGGTTGCGGTACTTCGGCTCGATCGGCAGGTTGTTCTCGATGTCCTGCAGCTCGCCGGCAAACTTCTGCAGCTTCGCGGTCTCCGCTTCGTCCGGCACGGTGACGTAGGCTTCGAAGCCGGCCTTGTAGTTGAACAGCTCGTCCTCGTAGACCTCGTACGGCCCGATCGTCGGTTCAATGGCGCCCTTCAACTCCATCCACGCCACATCGCTGTCGTAGTAGTCGTTCGAGAGAAACGCGTCGGCGCGTTTGGTGAGGAAGTTCTTGAGCGTCGGTTCGGTGGCGATCTGCGCAGCGTCGCGCAGGAGCGCCGCCGCGCGCGCCAGCTCACCCTGGTACTCGATGTTGTACGGCACGAGCGTGAAGCCGCCGCCCGCGCGGCGGACCACCGTGAAGAACCCGGTCGCGCGCGCGCGGTCCTGCTCCGGCAGCGACTGGATCCAGCGCTCGAGATCGGCCTTCGATGCGGTCTCCGGGTAATAGCTCGCGCCGGCCGGCTTGGGCGGAACGCCGGGAATGAACGACGCGTTGTGATCGAGCCGCGACCACGGTCCCTTGTTGATCAGGAAGTAATGCAGGCGCGCGCGGCCGGCCGGTGATTCGTCGCGCGCGAGCTGCATCAGCAGCTCGTTGTTGCCACTCCACACCTGGCGCAGGAACAGCGCGTCGATGATCTTCGACGCCTCGACCAGCTTGCCGAGCACGCGTCGGTCGGCGTCGGACAACTTCGACAGATCCGCAGTGATGTCGGTCGGTGCGAAGCGCGCCGCCATCTGCTGGAGCTTCTGCGTGTCTGGCACGGCGCTCTCCTGCGCGTGGACGATTGCGGCCACCAACGCCGCGACCATGAACCCGATCGCGCCGCCACGAAGTATCGATGTCATAACCTCGCTAGTTTACCGTGTGGATCACTGGCGCCCCGGAGTGAGTGGGATCGATAGGCCCATAGGCTTAGAGTGCGTTGCAAAATTAGCTCGAGGCGGGTCCTGTCCGCGAACAGCCCCACCGGGTGCTCGCCAGAAGAGCACTTGTCACGGCCCACGGTTCCGCGCCCGGCGGGGCGGCCCCGTTCGCGGCCACCCGCGAGCGAGCTAATTTTGCAACCTGCTCTTCCGTGTGGGAAGGGCGGCACTCGGCCCTGTCGGCTGCCGCGTCGCCGCCACCGGCGCGTTCATGGAATTGCACTCGCGCGCGGCCGCGGCGAGATTGCCGCGATGCCAAGCGCACCTGGGGCGGGATGGGCGGTTAGCTGCCACCGCGCCGCCACAGCAATTAAGAGTGCGTCGCAAAATTAGCTCGAGGCGGGTCCTGTCCGCGAACAGCCCCACCGGGTGCTCGCCAGAAAAGCACTCGTCACGGCCCACGGCTCCGCGCCCGGCGGGGCAGCCCCGTTCGCGGCCACCCGCGAGCGAGCTAATTTTGCAACCTGCTTTAAGAATTGAGAATTAAGAATTAAGAGTTCGTGACCTGCGATGAACCATCCGGGCGCGTCGACGCATTCTTAATTCTCACTTCTTAATTCTTAATTGGAGCCTCTCAGTGCACCCCGCGTGACATCTGTAACGCGGCGGGATCGGCGCCGAGGCGGCGAATTGCCTTCTCCCACATCTGTTCCGCTGGCGTGTCGAAGATCAGGTCGCAGTCGACGTCGGTCATGAGCCAGGCCGAGGCTTCGAGCTCGTAGTCCAGCTGCCCCGGTCCCCAGCCCGAATAGCCGAGGATCAGCCGCGTCCGCGCCGGCGGGTGCGGGCCGAGCAACTGGCGGAGCAGGTCGGGCGATGTCGAGAGATACAGATCGTCAGCGATCCGCATCCCGGTCAGTTCCTCCATCCCTTCAGGCTCCCGACCGACGAGGACCCAGCTGCGCTGGGGCTCCACCGGTCCGCCAACCCAGACCTCCAGCTCGCGATCCGTCGACACCGGCGGGTCGAGATTCACCGTTACCCGCCCGCTCGTCACCAGCGGACGATTGACGACGAGGCCGAACGCGCCATCGTGATGGTGCTTGCAGAGCAGCACGACAGTGCGGCTGAAGTTCGGATCGGTCATCTGCGGCATCGAGAGCAGGAATGTGGGGGCGAGCGACGAGCTCATGCTCCTTTTTGCCACGAAACCGGCATCACGGGCACACGAAAATGAGGATGAGACGAAAAAACACGAAAATTACGTGTCGCGTTTTTGCGGACGCGCCAGCGCCTTCGCCACCGCCCGCAAGTCGTTGGTGAACTGCTGCAGCTCCCGATGCCGTGCGTCCTCGTCTGCCGCGCGCAGGATCGAGGATGGGTGCACCGTCGCGAGCACGAGCGGTGCGAGCGGCGAGTCGATGAAGACGCCGCGATCAGCTCGGCGTGCTTCGCGCCTTCACCGAAGACCGTCTGCGTGGCGCGGCGCCAGAGCTCGCAAGCGTGGCAGTTTTTCGACGCGGCGCGTACGGTGTCGAGGGTCGGATGGTCGGGAATCAGCTCGGCGGCGCTATCTGGGGGCTGGGCACTGGCTGCCGGGGACTGGGGACTAGTGACCTTTCGTGGTTTTGACATTGTCCAGCGCGATCTCGACGTTCCGTCGCAAGCCCTGTGCCTTGGTGCGGCGCATCGCGCTGCCCCGCATAGCCGCTGTCAGGTCGTCGTCTTTGCGTTCGGCCAGCGTCAGGAGATCGACGCGGTCCCATGCCGGCCGCGGCTGCCACGCCGGATCGGCCGAGTGCGGCGCAACGGCATTCCACGGACAGACCTCCTGGCACACGTCGCATCCGTAAACGCGGGAACCGATACCCGCGTGCTGCTCCGGCGGGATGTCGCCGCGCAGCTCGATCGTCAGGTACGACACGCACCTGGTCGAATCGAGCACGCCAGGACCGACGAGCGCGCCGGTCGGGCACGCCTCGATGCACAGCGTGCACGTGCCGCACTGGTCGAGCGATGGCGCATCCACCTCGAGCGGGAGACTGCAGATGATCTCGGCGAGAAAGATCCACGATCCGAGCCTCGGATGGATGACGCAGGTGTTCTTGCCAATCCAGCCGAGTCCGGCGTGTTGCGCGTACACGCGCTCCTGCACCGGACCGGTGTCGACGTAGGCGCG
>DATFXR010000559.1:0-13173 GCA_035315685.1 Vicinamibacterales bacterium
GCCTCGTCGCGCAGACCGTGGTCAAGCTGCCGAAGAACAAATACACGCCGACACAGGACGTCGAGCTCGGTCGCGAAGCAGCGGCGGAGGTTCGCAAGAAGTACCCGATCATCCACGATCAGCGGATTGCCCGCTATCTCAACAAGCTCGGCGATCGACTCGTCGCGGCCGCGCCTCCCGAGCTCAACGAACCCGTCTACGAGTACTCGTTCACGCCGGTCAACCTCCAGGAGATCAACGCCTTCGCTCTTCCGGGTGGCCCGATGTTCGTCAACCGCGGGATGTTCGACGCCGCGGCCAGCGAAGGCGAAGTCGCCGGCGTAATGGCGCACGAGTTGTCGCATGTGCTGCTTCGCCACGGGACCGCCAACGCCACCAAGGCGGAGAATCCCTGGCTGCAACTGGGTCAGATCGCCGGCGCGGTCGGCGGCGCCGTGGTGGGAGGCGCAGCGGGTGCGGCGATCACGCAGGGCGGCCAGTTCGGAGTCGGCACGGTGCTTCTCAGGTACAGCCGCGACTTCGAGAAACAGGCCGACCTGCTGGGCGCGCAGATCATGGCGCGCGCCGGCTACGATCCGCGTGCGCTCGCGCACATGTTCGAGACGATTGAAGCCGACTCGAAAAAGAGCGCCGGTGGCAACCCGCAGTGGCTGAGCAGCCATCCCGATCCGGGGAACCGCACGCAATACATCAACAAGGAAGCAGAGTCGCTGACGATGGCGAGCGCCCCCGATTCGAAGGAGTTCGAGCCGATCAAGGCTGCGTTCGCATCGCTGCCGCGGGGAAAGGCGACAGCGAATACGGGTCGCGGCCGAGCAGATTCGGGCAGCGACACGCCGCCCGCCGTCGGCACACCGGGGCAGCCGGTGCCGCGGCCGACGTCGGAGTTCCGCGATGTCGCCGGCGGCCGGCTGTTCCGCGCCTCCGTGCCGGCGGATTGGACCAGCCTCCTCGCGAAGAGCTCGATCAAGGTCGTCCCGCGGAACGGCTACGGTCAGCTCGACGGACAGACGGTATTCAATTACGGGGTCGAGTTCGGCGTCGCGCGAGCCGCGACGCGCGACCTGGTCGCGGCGACCAACGCGTGGGTGAATGCCGCGACGCAGGAGAATCGCGATCTTCACTACGCCGGCGCGCAGCAGTCGACGCGAATCTCGCAGCGGCCGGCCGTCGCGACGCCGCTCGTCAACCGTTCGGCACTCGGCGGTCAGGAACGGATCACCGTGTACACGGCGTTCCTTGCCGATGGCTCGCTGTTCTACTACCTGACGGTGGTGCCGGAGAACGATGCCGACGCGTTTCAGGAGACGTTCAGGCGAATCGGCGACTCGATCCGGCTGACGGACTCGCGCTGATCGTCGTAGGCAGGAAGCGTCCGGCCGAAGCCGGACACCACGGCTGATCGGCCCTATTGGACCCTGCTCGCACGCTTCATCATGTCGCTCATCAACGCCTTCGCTGTCTGCAGCAGCTCGAGACAGCGAGGAGTCCTGTTTTCCGGCAACGGCGTCGTCTTCGAGATGAGCGCTTCGATGTCGGACAGCGTGTTCTGCAGCGCTTTGAACGCGACTGGATCGATGAACATGCGCCGAACACTACGTCAGCCGACGGTTACGCACAAGCCGCCAACGAACGCCGGTTTCACGCCGGTCGCTCGGCTGAAGCGTTCGCGGCCTCGCTTCCATACCGGTTCGAGATAGCGCGAAAGCTTTAGCTGAGCGTACGCCGGTCGGTGTATTCTCGCGGCCGATATGTGCACGCGATCGTCCCGCCTCGTCATCCTCCTCATCGCCCTCGCGGTGCCGTTCACCGGCGTGATGCTGCGCCAGCTGTTTGCCCAGCAGGGCCGCGTCGATCCGGTGCTCTACGGGGGCCTGCGCTGGCGGATGATCGGACCGTTTCGCGGTGGCCGTGTCAACGGCGTGAGCGGTGTGCCGGGGCAACCGAACACCTTCTATTTCGGCTCGGTCGGCGGCGGCGTCTGGAAGACCACCAACGCGGGCCGCACGTGGCAGCCGATCTTCGACTCGCAGCCGATCGCATCGATTGGTGCGATTGGCGTCGCCCCCTCGAATCCCGACGTCGTCTACGTCGGGAGCGGCGAGGCCGACATGCGGTCGCAGATCTCGTACGGCAACGGCATGTACAAGTCCACTGACGCCGGCAAGACGTGGACCCACATCGGCCTCGACGACACGCGGCAGATCGGCAAAGTGATCGTCGATGCGCGCAATCCGGACGTCGTGTTCGTGGCCGCGCTCGGCCATGCGTACGGGGCGAATCCCGATCGCGGCGTGTTCCGTTCGCGCGACGGCGGCCAGACCTGGCAGAAAGTGCTCTTCAAGAGCAACGACGTCGGCGCGATCGATCTCACGTTCGATCCGGCCGATTCGCAAACCATCTACGCGTCGCTCTGGAACACCCGGCGTCCGCCGTGGAGCATCTACCCGCCGTCGTACGGCCCGGGCGGCGGCGTCTACAAGTCGACCGACGGTGGATCGACCTGGCAGCAGCTGACGCGCGGCCTGCCGACCGACGGCGTCGGCCGCATCGGCCTCGCCGTCGCGCCGACCACCGGCACGCGCGTCTACGCGATCGTCGACGCGAAGGACGGCGGGCTCTATCGATCGGACGACAGCGGTGCGACATGGACGAAGACGTCGGGCGATTCACGCATCTGGGGCCGCGGCTGGTACTTCGGCAAGGTCGTCGTCGATCCGAAGAACGCCGATCTCGTCTACGTCTCGAACACCGGCGTGTATCGCTCGCGTGACGGCGGGCGCACGTTCGGTGAGCCGTTCAAGGGATCGCCCGGCGGCGACGACTATCACCAGCTCTGGATCTACCCGGACGACGGCAACCGGATGATTCTCGGTGGCGACCAGGGCGCCGTGATCAGCGTCGACGGCCTGGCCGATCATCCGACATGGTCGTCGTGGCTGAATCAGCCGACGGCGCAGATCTATCGCCTCTCGCCGGACAACTCGTTTCCCTACTGGGTCACCGGCGCGCAGCAGGACAGCGGCGCCGTCCGCGTCCGCACTCGGGGCCGGTTCGCAGGCATCACGATGCGCGACTGGGAGCCGCTGTGCGCGGGCGGCGAAGCCGGCTATACGGCGCCCGATCCGCTGAACCCCGACGTCGTCTACGGCGGCACCGTCGAGAAATGCAACGCGCAGACCGGCAAGATCGATCGCGTCTCGCCGGAAGTCGATCTGCCAACACCGCCGCGCCACACATGGACGCTCCCGCTGGCGTTCTCGCCAGCCGACCAGCACGCGCTGTACTTCAGCGATCAGTACCTGTTCAAGACGACCGACGGCGGCCAGCACTGGACGCGGATCAGCGAGGACATGACGCGTGAGAATCCGGGCGTGCCGCCGAATCTCGACGCCGCGACCGCCGCCGATGCGCCGGAGTCGCAGCGCCGCGGCGTCATCTATTCGATCGCACCGTCGCCGCTGCGCGCGCCGCTCATCTGGATCGGCACCGACGACGGCTACGTGCACGTCACGCCGGATGATGGGAAGACGTGGCAGAACGTGACGCCACGCGATCTGACCGCGTGGAGCAAGGTGGTGATGATCGAGGCGTCGCACTTCGACCCGAACGCCGCCTACGCCGCAATCGATCGCCATCGCCTCGAAGACAACGAACCGTACATCTACCGGACGAAAGACAACGGCAAGACGTGGACGAAGATCGTCAACGGGCTGCCGCGCGGCGTCTACCTGCAGACGATCAAGGAAGACCCGAAGCGGCGCGGGCTCCTCGTCGCCGGGACGGAACTCGGCGTGTTCGTGTCGTTCGACGACGGCGACAACTGGCAGTCGCTGCAGCTCAACCTCCCGGCCAGCTCGATGCGCGACCTCGCGTTCCACGACAACGATCTCATCATCGCAACGCACGGCCGCGGGTTCTGGGTGCTCGACGACATCAGCGTGCTGCGGCAAGTCACCCCGGACATGACGAGCGCGAACGTGCATCTGTTCACGCCGGCGGAGGCGATCATTCTTCCGCCGGCCACCGACGACGGCACGCCGACGCAGAAAGACGAGGCGATGGCGGAGAATCCGCCGATTGGGGCGATTGTCGACTACTACCTGAAGTCGGCGGCGAGCGGGCCGCTGACGATCGAGATCCTGAACGCGAGCGGCAGTGTGGTGCGGCACGTATCGAGCGCCGATCCGGTTTCCCCGATCGATCCCGGGACGCTCGTCGTCAACGCGGTGTGGCAGCGGGCGCAGGAACCGCCTTCCGCAGCGGCGGGTATGCACCGGTACGTGTGGGACTTCCGCCCCGATCCGCCCGCCGGCGGCGGCCGCGGTCGCGGCGGCCGGGGCGGTGGTGGTGGCGGCGGTGGCCGCGGCGGCCCGCCACCGGTTGCCCCTGGAAGTTATTCCGTTCGGCTCACCGTCAATGGTCAGTCGCTCACGCAGCCGATCGTTGCGAAACCGGATCCTCGCGAGAGGGCACGATAACGGGAGCCGGACTCGAGGGGAAGCAACCGCGGAGACCGCAGAGACCGCGGAGACTGCAGAGATTTTTTGAGGTCTTGACCTCGCACGAGCGATAACTGGTGTCGCGCGAAGGAAGATGTTCACGCCCTCCCCGGTCAAGCCTGCCGTACCGATTTCCATCGTCGAGTCGCTCGACGTTCGCGTCGGCACGATTCAGGCTGTCGGCGATGTGGCCGGTTCGCGCAAGCTGGTGAAACTCACGGTCGGCTTCGGCGATCACACGCGATCGATTCTCGCCGGGATGAAGCAGGAGCGCGAGAACCTGCAGGAGCTCGTCGGCAGGCAGGCCCTGTTTGTCGTCAACCTCGAGCCGAAGAAAATGGCCGGCGAGGTGTCGGAAGGCATGCTGTTCGACATCGGCTACGCCGATGGCCTGATGCCTGCGCTGGCGGTGCCGGAGCGGCCATTGCCTGACGGCGTCCGGGCGGGGTGAGGGAAGGTCGATGCGTCTCTATCTTTCAACTGCATTGTTGGCGTCGTGCCTGGCGGCACCGGTCTTCGCTCAGCCGACTCTCGAGATCACGCTGAAGCAGGGAAGCCGCCGAGAGGCGCAGACCAAGGAACAACTCGAGCGGCTGCTCAAAACCCACGACGTCTCACGCTGGATTTTCACGAAGTCGATCGTCGTCGACGAGCGCACGATCCCTCACAGCCATCCGGTCCTGACGTTGCACGCCAGACATCTCCAGGACGATGAGCTGCTGCTGTCGACGTTCGTGCACGAACAGTTCCACTGGTTCCTGGTGGAGAAGGACGCGGAGGCCAACGAGGCGATCAAGGATCTGCACCGGCTGTTCGCCACGGTGCCCGCCAGTCCGCCGGAAGGCGCGCAGGACGAGCACTCGACCTACCTGCACCTGCTGGATTGCTATCTGGAGTATCGCGCTGTCCAGCAGCTGCTCGGCGAGCTCAAGGCGCGGCAGGTGATGGAATTCTGGGCCAGCGATCACTACACGTGGGTGTACAGGACCATCCTCGATCGGCCGCGCGACATTGCCGCCGTGATGTCGAGACACCAGCTGCTGATACCGCTCGATCGGCAGTGAGTGGTGCACGGACCTGAAAGGGCGGCCGCGCACCTCGCAACTTTCTTATTGATGTCGCTGCGAGTCCTTACCAAACACTAACCGATCCCTCGCCATTCGCTAACCGTTCCCGCAGGATTCCCGCCGCGTTAACTCTTACATTGGAACGCGTTGACGGACCGCAGGTCCATTTCGTGAACTGTCAGTAGCAGGAGACACGATGAAACGAATGAACGCACTCGGGGCGACCGCTGTTGCCGCCGCGACGCTGGTCGGTGTCGCAGGCACGCAGGCAGCGGCCAAGGGCAACAACAAACAGGAATTCAACATGGTGCGTGGCGCCAAGCTGGTCGCGTCCGGCTGTCTGCCGAACGCCACGGCCAACGTGCGGATCAGACCGCGCGGTGCGGTGGAGGTGATGGACGTGGAAGTGGCGGGCCTTCCGCCGAAGACCGAGTTCGACTTTTTCGTGATCCAGAAGCCGGGCGCGCCGTTCGGCCTGGCCTGGTACCAGGGCGACATCGAGACCGATGAGAACGGCGAGGGCCATGGACGCTTCATCGGCCGCTTCAACGAAGAGACGTTCATCGTCGCCCAGGGCAGCGTGCCGGCGCCGCTCGTGCACAACAATGCGTTTCCCGATGCGATCACCAACCCGGTGACCAACCCGGTCCACACGTTCCATCTCGGTCTCTGGTTCAACTCCTCGGTCGATGCGCAGAATGCTGGCTGCCCAGCCGACGTCACGCCGTTCAACGGCGAGCACAACGCCGGAATTCAGGTCTTGAACACCAGCAACTTCCCCGATCTGCAGGGTCCGCTGTTCTTCGTCAAGCCGTAAGGCTTGTGGCGGGAAAAGCAACCGCGGAGACCGCAGGGACCGCAGAGATTTCTTTTCTTTACCTCTTTCCTGCGTTCTCTGCGCCTCTGCGGTTGCTTTCCCGCAGCTGCTATCCGCCTGCTAGGGGACCTGATCGGATTGCGACCGGAGACCGCAGAGATTACTTTTCTTTACCTCTTTTCTGCGTTCTCTGCGGTTGCTTTCCCGCTGCTGCTATCCGCCTGCTACGGGATCTGGTTCGATTGCGAGCGGCCGTGGCGCGCGCTGACCTCGACGCCGTGCATGTAGACGGTCGCGATGCGGCGCGTGTTGCCGATCGAGTCGAGCGGGTTCGCGTCGAGGACGAGGAAGTCGGCCGACTTGCCGGGCGCGAGCGTGCCGAGACTATCGAGCTCGAGGATCCCGGCGGTAGTGCGCGTCGCGGCGACGATCGCCTGCGCCGGCGTGAGGCCGGCCTTCACCATCAACTCCAGCTCGACATGCGATGCAAGACCGAACGCGCCGCCACCGCTGACGCCTCCGGTATCGGTGCCGAGCCCGAGCTTCACGCCCGCCTTGTGCAGGGCCGCGACGTTGCGCAGCAGGAGATCGGCCGACTCGATCGCGCGCTGCAGCGTCGCCGGCGCCGCCGCAGGCAGGAACCCGTTGCGCAGCTGCTCGATCTCCGCTGCCGACATCGTCTCGCGGACGATCGGTTCATCGAGCCACTCCGGCGGCCCGCCGTAGATCGCGTTGCGCTCGCCCCACATCGTCTCGAGGAAGAAGACGTTCGGCCGTTCCTTCAGCATGGCCAGCAGCTCGGCGTCGACGTCGCGATCGCGGACGCAGTGAGCGAAGCCGTCGACGCCGCTGCGTAGCAGGTCCTTCGCATCGTCGAGTGCCGCAATGTGCGCCATCACGCGCACGCCGTGCTTGTGCGCCTCATCGATGATCGCGCGGTACAGATTGGGCTTCAGCTTCTCGACGGTGCCGTTGCGATCGTCGACCCAGATCTTGATCAGGTCCGGCTTACGGGCCGCGAGCTCGCGAACCTTGTCGCGCGCTTCTACTTCCGTCGTGACGCCGTACGCCGCATCGCGCATCGGTACCCCGGGCCCGGCGTTCGGCATCGCGAAGCCGCGACCCGCGGTCAGGTATCGCGTCCCGGTGCGGTGCTCTTCCCGGATCTGGAAGGGAAGCTCGCCGCGTCCCGTTCCGGCTTCGAGCACGGCGGCGACCCCGTAGTACGACAGCCGATCGAACGTGTCGAGCAGGGTGTCACGGGTGTAGTTCGCGGCGGTGAAGGTCGTCCCGCGGCGGTAGCCGAGATGCACGTGCGCGTCGATGAGCGCCGGCATCACGGTCTTGCCAGTCAGGTCCACGCGCCTTGCGCCAGCCGCGTCGAGCGCCCCCTTCTGGCCGACCTGCGTGATGCGATCGCCGGTCACCATGAACGCCGCGTTGTCGACCGGCGCGCTGCCGTCGCCGGCAATCAATCGTGCGCCTTCGAAGATCGTCGCCCCGGCGGCGTCGGCCCGCGCGCGCTCGTCGGTCGGCGGCGCCGTCGTGTCGAGCGGTTCGAGCTTGACGATCGACGCGCCATGGTTGTTGCCCACCCAGAAGGTGACCGGCGTGGTGCGGTTGTCGACGAAGACGCGCCGCACGTTGGTGGCGCGGGGCAGCGCGTACTCGATGAAGCGGCCGGTGGCCGGATCGAGCCGGAGGATGCGATCGTTGTACTCACCGCCACTCCAGACGTTGCCGTTCTTGTCGGCGGTCACGTCATATGGATACGCGCCGGGCGTCGGCACGGGCCATTCCTGGAACTTCTCGGTGCGCGTGTCGAACATCCCGATGCGATCACCGTTGTTCTCGCCGAACCACAGCCGATCCTGCGCGTCCATCATGCCGCGGCGCGGCCCCGAGCGCGCCGTCGGCGTCTTGAAGATCTTGATCTCGCCGCTCTTCGCGTCGATGCGACCGACGTCCTCGGCGCCGAGGACGAGGAAATAGCCGTTGTTCTTCGAATCGGGAATCACGTCGTAGACGTTCGGCCGCGGAATCTTGTAGGGCTCGAACACGTCGAACCGTCCGCTCTTCGGATCGAGCCGGAGCACGGTGTAGGTGCCCGCGTCCTGCAGCCACACTCTGCCGTCGACGTGCGCCCGATCGGGGCTCACCTGGTTGATCTGGACGTGCGGCCCGTTCAGATCGGGCGGCAGGCTCCAGGTCTCGAACGTCTCGGTCTTGCGATCGAACTTCGCGATGCCGCCCTGGAACTGCATCCCGAGCCACGGGTTTTCATCGCGGTCGAAGCGGACCCCGAGGATGCCGGTCGGCGCCGACTCCTTCAGCGTCGGAATCTCGTACTCGACGATCTGCCCGCTTCTGGGGTCGAGCTTGCCGAGAATCTGCTCGCCGAAGCTCGCATACCACGCGGTGCCGGTCGAGTCGACGATCACGTCGTGCGGCTGCCGGGTCCGCTGCGGCAGGTCGTACTCGGTGTAGATCACCTGCGTCGCTTTGCCAGTCGGCCGCGGCAGGGTTTTGAACTGATAGGTCCATTGCGGCGCGGCGCTGAGATTGATCGTCGCGAGGTACTCGGCCTGACGCCGCCACGCGGCGTGTTGCTGTTCGGGCGAGATCGGGCCGCCGCCGATCCGCGGCGCGACCAGCTTCTGGATCTTCATCGGGAACGACAGCTGCGGATAGGTGGACATCCGCTCGATCACCGCCACCATCTGGTCCGCGGTGTACTTCGTCCGCGCGATCCGCTCGAGAGTGTGGCAGTGCGTGCAGCCACGGATCGACGATTTCTGCTCGGGGGTGCCTGGAAAGCTCGCGAGCCATTCCGCGTTCGAGAGCTGCGCGGCGACGTCCTTCGCCCGGCGCAGCTTCAGATCGGCCGTCGTCGCCTTCGCCGCAGCGATCGTCAGCGTCGGCGGCGGATCGAGATCGTAGCCGGTCGCCTTGATGCGCAGCGCGTACTGTCCCGGCTCGAGCCGCGATCGAGGGAAGCGGAAGCGGCCGCTCTGATCGGTGACCACCGTGGTCGTGATGGTCGAGCCGGTCTTTTTGGCGCTGACGAGCACGCCTTCGAGGGGGCCTTCGTCCGGCATGCTGACGACGCCGGTGAGCGCGGTGTCGTCTTGCCGCTGCTGCGCCTGAAGCTGGCGCTGCAACGGGCGCGGTGAGAGCGCGATGAGTCCGCAGACGACCGGCACGACCAGCAGCAGCCGTGATCGCATGGCGACCTCCGGGGCACATTCTGCCACGGGACAGCAACCCCGGAGCTGCCACGCGCTGCCCGACCGAAAGCAACCGCGGAGACCGCAGAGACCGCGGAAAGCAACGGCGGAGAACGCGGAGAACGGGGAGAACGCCGAGAAACAAGAAGTACTGGAAAAAAAGTCTCTGCGGTCTCTGCGCGCTCTGCGGTTGCTTTGCGTCCCGAAACCGGACGCGCGCGTGCCACAGGCGGTCGGTGCCCGGTCGGGACCGCGGCATTGGCGCGCGATTGCGGCGGCACATCAGTTGCGTCCGCCACTGCCGGCCCCGACGCGTCCTACGCGCAAGGGCGCATGAACCGCGGAGCTCGCGGAGCACGCAGAGGAGCGCGCGCGACGCGGCCGGCGTAGCCGGCCGCTCGATGCAACGCGAAGTGCCCGGCAAACGCAAAACCAACGATTTGCCCGTTTGTGTTTGCCGGGCTCTTCACGTTGCATTGGCCCGCGTCGCGGGCGTCGCGCGCATTCTTCTTCGTGTCCTTCGTGCCTTCGTGGCTTCGTGGGAGGCCGCTGCGAAGGCGGCGGCTCAGTGAACTCTGCGGACTTTGCACGCCCGGCGTCGAGCGTGTGGCCAGGAGCAGCAGTCACTATGACCGACATCAGAAACGCCGTGCGCGCGCTGCGCAAGGCCCCTGGATTCTCGCTGGTCGCCGTGCTGACGATCGCCGTCGGCATCGGCGCGAACACGACGCTCTTCTCCGTCTACGACCGGCTCGTGCTCAATCCGGTGACGATTCCGCATCCTTCGTCGCTGGTCGCGATCTGGGTCAGCAATCCGCAGCTGAACTTCAACGCGCCAGCGATGTCGTGGCCGCGTTACGAGGACACGGTCGCGCATGCGGCGTCGTTCGAGTCGCTCGGCATCTCGGCGTTCGACAACTTCACGCTCACGGGCAACGGCGATCCCGAGCAGTTGAACGGTCAGCGCGTGAGCGCGTCGTTTTTCCCAACGCTCGGCATCATGCCGATGAGCGGCCGAAATTTCACGTCGCAGGAGGACCTGCCGAACGGACCGGCAGTCTGCATCCTGAGTCACGAACTCTGGCAGACGCGCTTCGGCGGCCGCCGCGAGATCGTCGGCTCGACAATCACGCTGAACGGGCAGCCGTGGCAGGTAGTCGGCATTCTGCCACCGCGTCTCAGCCCGCCGTTCGCACAAGTGCAGGTATTCGCACCGCGGGTGTTCGAAGTGGGCGGGCTGACGCCGATTCAGGTGCAGAATGGCGCCGGCTACGCGCAGCCGATCGGGCGGCTGAAGGCGGGCCTGTCGCTCGCGCAGGCGGCGAGTGAGCTGACCACGCTCGGCCGCAGCTACAAGGAGCGGTTTGCCACTCGTCTCGACGCGAACAACGCCGCCGAGCCGCGGATGTACGTGGCCGCACTCGTCGGCAACCTCGAGCCGACGTTCTACACGTTGCTCGCCGCGGTCAGCTTGGTCCTGCTGATCGCCTGCGCGAACGTCGCGTCGTTGTTTCTCGGCCGGCTGACATCGCGCGTGCGCGAGGTTGCCGTCCGCCAGGCGCTCGGCGCGACGCGCCGCCGTGTCATGAAGCAGTTCCTCGTTGAAAGCCTGGTGTTCTCCATCATCGCCGCGACTCTGGGCGTCCTGATCGCGATGTGGGGCCTTGTCGCGATCCAGTCGATCATCGCGACGCAGCTGCCGCCGAACACCACGCTCACGCTGAACTGGCGGGCGCTGGCCTATACCGGCGCGGTCACGCTGGCCACGGCGCTGCTCGTCGGCCTGGTCCCCGCGCTGCAGGCGTCGCGCACCGAGCTGGTCGAGACGTTGAAAGACAGCGCGCGTGGATCGTCGAGCGAGCGCAGCGGGCGCCTGCGCGCGGTGCTGATTGTCGCCGAGGTTGCGCTCTCGGTTGTCCTGCTGGTCGGCTCGGCGCTGCTGCTCATCAGCTTCATCACCCTTCAGCGCACACCGCCCGGCTTCGAGGCGAAGGGTGCGGCCGCGGCATTCGTCGGCGTGCCGGCAGCACGCTACGGCACGCCAGCGCAGCAGGCTCAATTCTTCAACGAGGTGGCGGCGCGGCTCGAATCGCAACCGCGGGTGTCAGCGGCGGCCGCGGTAATCGGGTTGCCGATGTCGGGGTTCAACCCGCGATCGCCGTACAGCGTCGGCGGCCGTCCCGTCCTGCCGCTGCCACAGCGTCCGATCGCCAACCTCGGGATCGTCAGCGATCACTACTTCACCGTGATGCGGATGACATTCGCCGCCGGCCGCGCGTTCAACGAGGGCGATCGCGAGGGCGCACCAGGCGTGTGCATCATCAACCAATCGCTGGCGAAGCGCCTGTTTCCTGGCGAATCCGCGCTCGGCAAGATCATCCTCCGCGGCCGCGACGCGGAGCTGAAGGCAGAGATCGTTGGCGTGATCCACGACGTCAAGACGAATGGATTGAACGTTCCCGCGCCTGACGAAATCTACTATCCGATTCGCCAGGTGCCGCGGCCGGGGATGGCGATCGTCGCGCGCACGGAGGGCGACGCCGCCACGCTCCAGCCGATTCTTCGCGCGACAGTGACCGCGGTCGACAAGGATCAGCCGATCTCGTTCTTCGCGACGCTCGAGACCAACATCGCGCAAAGCCTTGGCGTGCAGCGGATCGTCGCCTCGCTGACGTCGACCTTTGCGGGTCTGGCGCTGCTGCTCTCCGCGATCGGGCTGTACTCGGTGCTGGCGTATGCCGTGTCGCGGCGGACGCCGGAGATCGGCATCCGGATGGCGCTCGGCGCGCAGCCGGGCCAGGTCGTCGGTCTCGTCCTCCGCGACGGACTGCGGCTCGTCAGCATCGGCCTGGTCGGGGGTCTTGCCGCGGCGGCCGGCGCCGCCCGGCTCATCGAAACGCTGCTCTTTGGTGTCCGCCCGCTGGACCCGATCGTCTACGGCGGCGTCGCGGGCGTCTTCACGATCGTCGCGATGCTCGCGTGCCTGGTGCCGTCGCTGCGGGCGTCACGAATCGATCCACTGCTCGCGCTTCGCGCCGAGTAGGCCAGGCGGGTCGAGCAGGTCGGGCAGGGCAGGCGGGTCGGAAGCGAATGAGCGTTTCCACGAGCGCGACGAGCTTAGTCGCTGCCATCGCGACCGATGTCTCCGACCGGTCCGACCTGCCAGACCTGCTTGACCTGCCTGACATCTCCCGCCTGACGTACGATAGCCTGATCGCGTCATCCGGGCTCCGGCCCGACTGTGGAGGATTGTCTCTATGCTCAAACGCCGCGTGCTCATCGCTGCGCTCGCTGTTCTGACTGTCACGCCGCTCGTTGCGCAAGCCCCGAAGGGCTGGAAGATGCGCGTCGACCGCAGCACCAGCGCGTCGGATCCCGACGCAGCCGGCAACATCAAGTTCATGCAGATGGGATCGGTACTGCACGCCATTACGCCGCAGGCGGCCGTCTTCTGGAACCCGGCCAACACGGCGTCGGGGAACTACACGCTGAAGGGGACGTTCACGTTGATGAAGCCGAGCGGCCACACCAACTACTACGGCCTCGTGTTCGGTGGCAGC
>DATFXR010000560.1:0-5925 GCA_035315685.1 Vicinamibacterales bacterium
ACGATCGACCGGACCTATCCGCTGGAAGAAGGACGCGAGGCCGTACGTTACGCGATGAGTGGTCAGGCTCGCGCGAAGGTCGTCATCACGATGAGCTAGGCACTTCCGTCACGACCGGCACGCGGCGAAATCGCATCCACGCGATCCGCTCTATACCGCGGGTTTTCGGCGCCTGCTCCGGGAGAGCAGTGTCACGCCCATGGTCCTCCCGGCGTGGAGTCCCAACTTGAATGCGTTTGCGGAACGGTTCGTCGAATCAGCGAAGTCCGAGTGCCTGGATCGAATGGTGTTGCTCGGCGAAGGGCATCTCCGGGCGGCCGTCGAAGAATTTGTACGTCACTATGATGAACAACGGCCCCACCAAGGTCTCGGCAACGAATTCATCGCGCCGCAGGCGACGAAGATCGGAACCGGCCCGATGAAGTGTCGCGAGCGACTCGGCGGCCTGCTCAAGTTTTACTACCGCGAGGCCGCGTAGTCACGTGGATCGAGTTGTCGCACAGGACGGGGCCGCGTACGTGCGAATGTCAGTTCGTATCGCTGGCAGGCACACTGTCGCGGGCTGTATCAAACACCAATGGCGGCGCGACCGATGGCCATCGGCTGGGCATGCCTTCGAATCCCGACGTGTGCCCAACGTTCGCCGGCTTCCCGAGGCGTAGTGTGAGTGACGCTGTGCGGGGACGCGGATTCGAGGGGCCAGGAACACAAGTAATTTTCGCCGTTGTCTGCAGCGCGAATTGGGATTCGCCACCGACAGCGACATCGCACGCCACCGGACGTCGGACCACGGTCCGGCGGCGTGCATCGAGAAGACGGGTGTGGCCGCGAACTACTTGGGCACGTGGAACAGCGCTTGTCCTTCGTCTTGCACGAAATGGAACCCTTCGACGGCGAGCGTGATGCCCTCGTCGATGTCGAACGTGCGGTCCGGCAGCCGGCTGTTCACCGTAAGCACACCGTCCATGTGTCCACCAGCGGCTGGGAACAGACGAACCTTCAGCGTCAGGATTCCAGAGGTCGCCTCAGAAGGGTGGCCGATACCGTCTGCGATCTTCAACGACCCATCGGCAGGCTGCCACTTCTCGAACCCTGTCACGACATAAATGCCGCGAATCTCGTGTGGTTGATTTGGGCGGCCGTGCTCGCGTTCGTGGCCGTCGTCGTCGCGCCCGTCGTCGCGATCGCGCCGGTCACGCTGTGTCAACACGAATGTGCCTCCGCCGGTCGCATCTTTCTTGCCAACCTGCGCGGATCCTGAACCGCTCATCGTGATCGTGGCCCGGCTAGCGGCGTCTCGGCCGACGTCCTCTCCTCCGGCGAGCACGGTGCGTTGCAGAACCTTGGTCAGGTCCCAGCGGACCGTATCGGTAACGGTGTCGGTGATGGTCGCCGACGCGGCGGCTCCTGGCTGGTAATTGGCGTGGACAGCAGTGAACGTCAGCGTCGACGCCAGTCCGGGCCGTGCCGACGCAACGAGGGCGAGGAGGCAGAGGCTTGCGGCCGGTTGGAATCGACGCCTCGGCTCAATGGCAATCATGCTTCACCTCCATGAGGATCGACCGATGACGCGAGCGAAATGGCGATTGTCGTGAGGTTGAGGTCGAGGCAGACGCTAACGCAAACCGCCGCGACTTGTCTAGCGTTAGCGGATGTGCGTTCGCCGAGACGAAGGTCGGCGCAGTTCGTCGACGAACTCGTCGATCGCCTTTCTTTCGGCGTCGGGTGCGGCCGCGGCAGCCGCCATCGCGAGCGAAACTGCGCGGGCGAGATCGCCGGTCTGCTCATAAAGGAGTGCGAGGTTTTTTCGGGTCGTGTAGTCGCCCGGGGCGATCTTCAAGGCTTGCATGTTCGCGTCGATGGCCTCCACGAAGCGCTTCAGTCGAGCAAGTGCCAGGGCTTTCCCGCTGATCGCCGGAAGCGACGCTCGATCACTCAGCACCCAGGCGCGTTCGTACTCATGAAGGGCCTCCTCATCACGATCGACTCCGAGCAGCGCGTCAGCGTAAAGCTGATGTGTTTCGGCCGATGTATCGTCAGCGAGCAACGATCTCTCGAACAACATGCACGCCACAGGAAACTTCTCTTCGCGCAACCGGACTTTGCCCCACTCCGTCAGCACGATCGGATCGAGAGGTTTCAGTTTCGCAGTCGCGTCAAGGTAGTCGCTGGCACGCCCGAGATGAACACGCCGCTCCTCTACCGGGCCGTCGTCGGCCGCCCACAGACCTTCGACCACCGCAAGATGAAGGAGGTGATCGGCCTCACGAGGATTGATCTGATACGCTCGCGAGTACGCGTTACTGGCTCGTTCGAGCAACGCCGTGTTCCGAATGGGAAGGCCGCTGCGGAAAGTGGCGACGAGCGCCTCGCCCTGTTTCGCGAAGTAGACGTCCTGCTGCGGCTGAAGCCTGACGGCCTCCGCGTAGAACGATTCGGCCGTCTCGAACCGGTTGGCAATCATCAGTTCGCTGCCAAAGCGGCTCAGTTCGTCGGCGCGCAGCGCCTTGAGATTCGAGAGGACAACAGCCGCAACGAGGATCGTCAACGACGTCAGCGCCGCGACCGTCATCCGCCGCGATTCAACTCGGCTGCCGGCTGGCTCGATGCGCCCGCGATTCGACGATCGCAGCGGCCACGCCAGAGCGAAGCACGTAGTGACGATCGTCACCCACAACGCGACGAGCGGACCAACACTGTTCGTTGCGCGCGCCGATGCCGGGTTCAACGCGGCGAAGTCGAACGCGATCACGATTGTCATCAGAACACCGAGGACGGCCGTCACGCGCACCGTTCCGTTCGAGTGCACCGCATCGTCCGCAAGAGGCGGAGCGGCGATGAGAGCCGCGAACATCCAGAAATACAACTCGGACGTTGCCGACCCGATGCCGGTCTGCACCTCGGCGTAGTACCCGACGATACCCGCCATGAAGGCCGCTTGCATGAGTACGACACCACTCCACGGCGCGGCAGTCTGCCGAACGAGACCCCGTCCGATCAGATACGCCACCAAGCCGGCAACCATGCCGCAACCTGTGGCGAGCGCGAGGAACCCTCCGGTTCGATCCGCGCGGTACGCGAGTGCCAGACAAACCACGAGCGAGGCACCGATCGACGTCGCAAGGCAGACTGAATCGCGAACCGATGTGAGGACGCCGAGCCTCCGCATCGCGCACAAGCAGATCGACCCGATGAAAAGCGTCTGACAGAGCCAACCGACGAGTCCGATCGTGAGCACCGTATCCAGCACACCGTTGTGCGCGCGATCGGCGCTGGCCAGTCCCTCCAGTCGCCGCACGGCTGGTGACGGCTGCCGGCCCAGCGTGAAGCGAATGGTGTCCGGTCCAAACCCGATCAGCGCGCGGGTCGGCTGTTCACGAAGCAATTCCACTGAGCTGCGCCACAGCAGCAGCCGGACTTCCGCGCTGCGCGTAACGGAGACCGAGGACGCCGCTACGGATGCGTTCGCGTCCGAGATCGGCCGCCGCGATACCGCGACGAACACGAGTGCGCCGGCGCTCAACAACGCGACGATCAGCAACGAAACCCGGATGCGGAGATCGAGCAGCCAGTTCAGAAGGACGCCGAGAATCAGGAACAGCACGACGGCCAGGGCCAGCCACACGCCCACGCTGCCGGTGAGGACGATGGCTGCGGTCTGCGCCGCAAGAAGGCTCAGACACAGCAGCGTCAACACTTGACGACGATTCTCTCGAGCGACAATGACCGTCCGGGCGAGCGTGACAGGCCACACCATGATCAGGTAGCCGCCGAGAAAAATGGAGTTTCCTGCGGTGCTCGTCACCCGTGTCGGCGTTGGATTGTTCCAGAAGAACAGATCCAGGTTCAGGCGCTGGCAGATCGCGTATACGACCGGGAACGTACTCGCCAGAAGGAATGCCAAAATCAGCTTATCGACCTGTTTACGGGTTCGGACCACGAAGCACACGATGACAAAGAAAACGATGTAGCAGAGGACGGTGTAGGTGCCTTCGCGCCGGACGTAACCACCATTCCACGCGATGCGGGGCGCGATGCTGAAAACCGAGGCCACTAGGTAGGCGGCAACAAGGCTGGAAGCGGCGACCAGCGGCGCACGCGCGCAGCCAGCGGCAGCCGTGAGCCCCTGGCGGTGATTCCGGCCGACGATCAGCCATACGAGGAGAAAGCCGGCCGCAAGCGCCGCGACCGAACGAAGTATCAGAATCTTGGGTTCTTCGAAGATACGTTCGGCGCGCGCGTCGAACAGAGATGGGAGCACGCTTGCAGCGACGAGGCAGGCGGCTGCCGCAGCGCCTCCGGCGACGTCGGAGAGGTGAGCGCCGTACGCCGCGGTCGGCGCTTTCGAACGCATCGTGAATGCCTGCGCGCCGGCTGGGATAGAGTGCGTCGCGAAACGCCGGCGCGAGTCGCGCGAATCTGCCACCTGAAATCGTCAATATACTGCGCCGCGTCCGAGCTATCTCCAGGGACATTCGGCACTGTCGCGCGCGAGTTCTCGTCATTCGTGCGCGACGGTCAGCGACCGGAGCGTGCGGTCGATCGCGGACAGGTTCTGCGCCCGTCTACACGGTCGTCCCGGATTGTCCGAGTCAGCTCCAGACGCACGGCGCCACTGCTCGCGGTGCTCGGGCATCAATAATCATGCGGCTGCCTCGGTTGTCGCGCACGACGCCGATCGGTTTGCTTCAACGCGTGCCCGGCGCGCCGCAGCCGCGCGTGACGTCAGGTCTGCTGACACCGCGTCCCCCGTCCCGAAGTACATCTCGTCAGGTGTCTGTCCGCGAAACGCGGAGTGCGGAAGCACGCGGTTGTGTTCGTCGACGTAGAACGCCACCAGTCGACGGACGGTCGTGATGCTGTCCAGCGAGTGCAGGAACAGCCACTGATGCTTCAGCGTTCGCCACCACGCTTCGATCATGGAATTCGAGAACTTGAGCTCGGTGAAGGCCAGCAACCGACGCAGGACACGTGTCTGGATCAATGCGTCGACCTGCGCGTTCACGTTCTCCGCGCCCGCATCCGCCAGCACGACCGGCGGGGTGTCTGAGGGCGCCGCGGCCCGACTGGCCTCGCGCAGCACGCTCACACTGTTGACTGGCGCGAACGTGTCGGCAACTCGCCAGGCCAAGATGCGTCGCGAGTAGTTGTCAATCACGGCATGGAGGTAGGCGCGCGGTCCCGTCGAGCAGGCGGATGACGGTGGTGTCGATGTGCCACATCTCATTCGCGCGCGTCGTGCGAAGGCCGATCTTCGGCTTCGCCGGATGCACGCGGAGGCGGGGGCGACGCCAGCCGTGCTGCCGGACGAGGCGGTGCCAGGTTGACGGTGACGCCCAGACCTTGCCGAGTCGCTGGGCAAGGACGGCGAGCGCGTGACGATACTCGGGCGAGGTCACCATCTCCCCAATTGTCCGGACTTCAGCAGGCGTCAGTCGAGACGGCGATGTGCGAGGGCAGGAGGAGTGATCGTCCAGCGCGCACGCGCGCTGGAGTCGCCGCCAGGCATGGAATCGACTCGGCGACACACGGAGGAACCGCAGAACCGATGGCAATGGGAGATACTCGCGGGCCCGATCCACGGCGCGTAGGATTCGCGTCTTGGCCCGTCCCTCCGGAAGACGTTCCCCGGTGAGACGAAACCCGGAGGTGCGCAGCAAGGCCAGCGCGAGCCGGAGGAGCGCCGAGAGTTTCTGAACGCGTCGCCGCAGCTTCAAGACTTCCTGGCGGAGCTCCGGTTCGGTAAGGTCCACAACATCGAGACCGACCACGACCGTCGGTGCGCCGCCCAGCCAGCCACGCGCCGTCGAGCGCGGGACGCCGAGGTCCGTGGCGATGGTCACATCGCCGGCGCGTTGGACGAGATCTCGCAGGCGGTGATCGTAGCGCTGCTGCCGGCGGGCCGGAGTCGGCATGGCGATGATC
>DATFXR010000561.1:0-4456 GCA_035315685.1 Vicinamibacterales bacterium
GGCGAGCGGATGATCTGAATCGACGGGATGTCGCCGGCGACGACACCCATGTCACCCGACGCGTTCGGATCCATGTCGGCAATCAGGCCAACGCCGAAGATGCCGTAGGACTTCAGCACGGTCTCGAACAGCCGTTCGCTACCGTGTATCCACCAGCGGCGTGGCGCGACCGTGTTCGCCTTGCGCAGGTTCTCCTGCCAGTACTTCGTGTCCGACACGGAGACGTGCTCGCAGTTGATCATCAGCGCCGTCTTCGCCAGCACCGTGGCGCGGTTGTCGTGCATCCACTTCGTGCCGGGGGAGCCGACGTGATGGCCCGCCGTCGCGACGAACGTAATTGATCGGCGGCGCTGTTCCTTGGGCACCTGCGAGAAGTAATCGAGCAGCGTCATCATCACCGACTGGCCCGACGCGTTGTCGAGCGACGCCTCGTAGTACCCGTCCTGATGCGCGATGACGATGATGTTCTCGTCGGTCATGCCAGGGAGCGTGCCCCACACGTTCGAGCTGGTCAGGCCGTCCCTCATGTCCACCGAGAGGCTCATGTGGAGCTTGACCGCCTGCCCGGCGCCGATTAGATCGCGGATCGTCTTGCCATCCTTGTACCCCATGAAGAAGCCGGGCGTCGTGATGGGACGGCGCTGCGCGCCCTGACCGATCCCGCCCAGGCCCTGCCAGATCGCGAAATTGTCAGAGATGCCGTAGATGACGCCGATGGCGGCCGCGCCCTTCTCCGACGCCCGCGCCATCGCGCCGTTATAGGCGGCCGAGTGTCCCATCGATCCGGGGGCCGGAATCGAGTGAATGAGAACGGCCTTGCCCTTGACGTCGCGGCCCGCGAAGTCCGCTTCCGTCCCTTCGCCGACCCAGACGACGTCGAGATCGACGCCGCCGGCACGCGTCGGCGGTGACTCCAGCGACGGGTTCACCGAATTGAAGGTATAGGACTTGCCGGCGGTGGTGAACGTGTAGTTCCAGTCGGTTGGAAACCACTGCGTCGGCAGCGTGAACGGCTGCCGGTGGACGTCCTGCAGGTGGTACGTGCGGAAGCGGGCTTCCACCCAGTCGTGCATCATGCCCTCGTATTTCGAGCCCGCGATGCGGCCCCAGTACTTGTTGCCGTCGTCACGGCTCTTGAGGGAAATCGCCACCACTTCCCGCAGCGTGTCTTTCATCTTGAGGCCGTCGATCTTCGCGTATTTCTGATCGGCGGCCGGCAGGAGCGGGCGAGGGTAGGCGTCGTCGCGGACGTATCCGTTCGCGTCGAGGAGCCGTCGATCCTGTGCCGACGGGACGCTCGACCACGCGACAAGCACCAGCACGCTCGCTGTCAGAACCCGACGGGTCACGCCAACCGCCTGAGGACTGCTCATGACTCCCTCCTATGTTCGGGCTCAAAAGTATGCCATCGTAGCGACCGCCAACCGTGCGGACAACCGGCAAGTTGTCGCAAATTGTCCCACGTTCGAGAACAGCCCGTTCGCGGTGATTTCGCGCCGATCCCCCGTGCTAGGCTCGCGCCGATTCCCGACGAGGCCGCCATGTCCATCCGCACGTGTTTCTGCCCGGCCGTCGCGTTCGCGGCGATGTTCCTGTGTCTCGGCGACCGTCCAAGCGCCGCCACGCCGGAGATTCGCGTCAAGCCAGGCGAGTTCGTCGTCGACCACCCGACCCTGATCAACCTCGGCTTCGAGTGGGCGATCGACGGCGACGCCAACCGCAACGCAGAGGTCCGGGTGTCGTATCGAAAGGCCGGCGAGACGCAGTGGAAGCCGGGCCTGTCCATGCTGCGTCTGAACGGCGAGCGGATCTATCAGCAGGGCTCCTGGGACGTCGTCTCTCCGAACATGTTTGCGGGGAGCATTCTCGATTTGGAATCCGATACGGCGTACGAGGCGCGTTTCGTCCTCTCCGATCCGGACGGCATCGTCGGCCAGAGTGCGAAGACGGTCACCAAGACGGTCACCGTGCGCACGCGTCCGGAACCGAAGCCCTATGTGGGCGGCCGCGTCTACCACGTCTATCCATCGACGTACAAGGGTACGAAGATCGAGCCGGCGTTCGAAGGTGTGATGTGCGCCTACAAGACGTATTGCGGCGGCGGCGACACGACGACGACGGCGAGACCCCGCGTCGGTCCCGGCGATACGATTCTCGTGCACACCGGGCTGTACAAGTACCACGCCGAATACTACGGCCCCGATCGTTCGGTGAACACGACGACGCCGTATGAGGGCACCTACTATCTGACCGCGAGCGGTACGCCGGACAAGCCGATCGTGATCAAAAGCGCCGGCGACGGCGAGGTGATCTTCGACGGCAACGGCAATTTCAATCTGTTCAACGTCAAAGGCGGCGATTACAACTACATCGAAGGGGTGACGATCCGAAACACCGATATCGCCATCTGGGCGGGGACGCAGTTCCTCGGCGGATCGAAGGGGCTGACCGTGAAGCATTGCCGCTTCGAGAACGTCGGCCTCGGCGTGTTCTCGAACTACTCCGGATCGAGCGACTTCTACATCGCCGACAACACGTTCATCGGCCGCGATGATCCGAACCATCTGATCGGCTGGAGCGGAAATTACTGGGCGCAGTTCAACGGCGTGGACAATCAGAAGTTCCCGCCGACCATGGCTTCCTATGTCGCCGTCAAGGTCTACGGGCCCGGCCACGTCGTCGCGTACAACTATGTCGCCAACTTCCACGACGGCATTGACGTCGAGACCTATGGGAACCCGGACGGGTCGAGCGCCGCCGACGGCCCGCACTATCCGCCGAAGGAGTACCGCGATCGGCGTCCCGTGGCGATCGACTTCTACAACAACTACATGACGAATTTCCACGACAACGCCTTCGAGATCGACGGCAGCCTGCACAACGTGCGCGTGATGCGCAACCTGATGCTGAACTCGGCGTCGCACCCGATGTGCAATCAGCCGGCGGTGGGAGGGCCGATCTACTGGATCCGCAACATCGCCTACCACGCGCCGACCGGCTCGACGCGGATGACGAGCGGCGCAGCGGGCGTGCTCTTCTACAACAACACCGTCCTGACTGAAACTGCCGCCGGCAGTTCGGCGAACGCGCACTGGCGGAACAATCTCATCCTCGGCGAGAACTCCGCGCCGCCGATCTTCAGCGTGAGCACGTATACGAACTACAGTTCCTCCGACTACAACGGCTTTCGCGTGAATCCGGGCGCCGAGTTCTCGTTTCAATGGGCGTCGCCGCCCTGGCAGGTGCCAGCCGACTACCGGGCGCTGCTCGGCGGGGGCGGCGGCGATGGCGAAGGCGGGGGAGGAGGCCGCGGCGGCCGCGGCGGAGCGGCGCGCGCGACCGAAGGCGGCCTCGAAGTGCGGAGATTCAAGACGCTGGAGGAATATTCGGCCGCAACGCACCAGGATCAGCACAGCGTGCCGGTTGACTACGACGTCTTCGTCAAGGTGACGGCGCTCGACGCCCGAGATCTTCGCACCGTGCAGAAGCTGTACACCGCCGACGATCTCGATTTCAGTTTGAGGCCTGGATCGGCGGCGATCGATCGCGGCGTCGTCCTCGCAAACGTCACTGACGGATTCACCGGGCAGGCGCCCGATCTCGGCGCGCTCGAGCGCGGCACCGCGCCGCCGCACTATGGTCCGCGGCCTTGAGGCTCCACGCTCGCCGACGTCGCGTCGCTGGCATCCACCGGACGGCTGAACGATCGGCAGACGCGCTTCGACCGCCTGCGCGGCCTGTCGGTCGTGAGTAGCGCATCGCATGTCCACCGCAGCAGATGACGTCGTCGTCGAGGCGAGGCTCCGCACGTGGAGCGTGCGAGGCGTGAGTGCGGATACCGATCGTCGGGTAATTGTGGAGGATCAAATGCAGCCGATGTCACGCGTGTTGCGGTCCCTGGTCTCCGGGATGCTGATGACGGCGATCGTCCTGGGGACCGGCGGATCCGCGATGGCCCAGGAAACGGTGGTGAACGGCGCCGTGTTCGGCACGATTCTCGACGAAACGGGCGCGCCGCTCCCCGGCGTCACGATTACGGCCACCAGTCCCGCGCTGCAGGGAGCGCAGACGGCGGCGACCGACACGCAGGGGACCTACCGGGTCGCCAACCTTCCGGCCGGTGTCTACCGGATCGAGTACGCGCTGTCAGGCTTTCAAACCGACGTGCGGAGCAACTTCACGCTCGCCGTCGGATTCAACGCGCGCGTCGACCTGACCATGAAGCTCGGCGCCGTCGAGCAACTGGTGGAGGTCAGCGGCCAGTCGCCGATCGTCGACGTGTCGACGTCGGTCGTGAGCAACACCTTCAACCGCACCAACCTCGACAGCGTGCCGACGAGCCGGAGCATCTTTCAGGCGGTCTATCTGGCGCCCGGCGTGCGCCCGACGAACACGCCGGACGTCGGCGGCAGCCAGCTGGGGAATCAGCAGGCGATGGGTTCCTATGGCTACAGCG
>DATFXR010000562.1:0-2685 GCA_035315685.1 Vicinamibacterales bacterium
ACGTGGTCGCCCGACGGCAGGTGGATCACGTTCTTCGCCTACCGCGACGGCGGCTACGACCTCTGGGCGATCGCGCCGGACGGATCGAATCAGCACAAGCTGACGTGGGGACCGTTCGATGATCGCGAGCCGATCTGGTCCCACGACGGCACCCGCATCGCCTTCTCGTCCGATCGCGGCAATCCGCTCGGCAGCGACTACAACATCTGGACGCTCGACGTGAAGAGCGGCGAGCTCCGGCAGATCACGAAGGATCCCGCAGACGACTACATGCCATCGTGGTCGCCCGACGACAGGGAAATCGCCTTCGCGTCGTCGCGGGAAGACCAGCGGCAGGTGTGGGTCGTCGACGTCGCGAGCGGCGCCGAGCGAAAGCTTGACCGTGCCGGGTCCGGACGTGTCGACGCGCCGTCGTGGGGTGGCAACGGCGACATCGTTTATCACGTCGCCACCGGCGGTCGGGGTGCCGCTGCGGCCGGCCCGGACGCTTCGGCCTATCAGATTGCCGAGCGAACAATCAGCGGCAGCGAGAACGTGTTTGCGTTCCGTGCGTCGTGGGCCTCGAACGATACCTTCTACTACGTGTCTGATGGCAAGATCCGCCGTCGTGACGTGAAGGCCGATCGCGCCGAGACCGTCGAGTTTTCGGCGACGCTGCAGGTGACGCGTGCGGCCGGCACCTACCCCCGCCGCAAACGGGACTTCACGTCCGCGGTTCCGAGACAGGCGCTCGGCATCGTCAAACCGTCGATCTCTCCTGACGGCAAAGAGATCGCCTTCGCCGCACTCGGCGACATCTACGTCATGGCGGTCGGCGGCAAGCCGGTGAACGTTACGAGGGATGCCGCGCTGGACACCGATCCGGCCTGGTCGCCCGACGGATCGCAGCTCGCCTATTCGTCGGACAAGGACAGCGAGCATCTGCAGCTCTGGATCCACGACAGGCGCTCCGGCCAGTCGCGCCGTCTCACCAACCTGACGACCCAGCCGCAGGGTGCGGCGTGGTCTCCCGACGGCAAGCGGATCGCGTTCTTCAACGTGGACGGCATGTGGCGTGTGGCGCAGATGTCGGTCGTGGACGTGGCGAGCGGCGAAGTCACCAAGGTGCACGACTCGCTGCCGCAGCCCGGCGCGCCGACGTGGTCGCCCGACGGAACCCGGCTCGCGATCGCCGGCATCGCGCCGATGACGAAGCGCTTCCGCGAAGGCACGAACCAGATCCTCACGATGTCAGCAGACGCCGCGCGGCCCGTGCCGGGCCGCCCACGCGGAGCTGAAAGCCCCGCGCCAGCAGATAGCGGCGACCGGTGGTTTGCGCCCGTGCCGATGCTGTCGATCGACTCGCGCAGCGGCTGCGGTCCGGCGTGGTCGCCCGACGGGACGAAGATGGCGGCGATCTACGAGGGCGTATTGTCGGTGTGGCCGGTCGCTGCGTCCGGCGAGCCGCTCGGGCCGCCGCGCCGCATCACCTCTGAGAGCGCACACGCGCCGAGCTGGCAGGGGGACTCGCGCCACATCCTCTATCAGTCGCTGGACAAGCTTCGCATCGTCGACATCGAGACCGGCGAGACGCACACCGTGCCGTTCGACCTGAAATACACGCCGGCGATTCCCACCGGACATACCGTCGTGCATGCCGGCAAGCTCGTCGACATGAAGAGCGACCAGGCGCGCTCGAACGTGGACGTCGTCATCGACGGCAACAGGATCGTCAGCGTGGTCCCGCACGCGGACCTCAATCACCAGGGCCAGGTGGTCGACGCGTCGAACCTCACCGTGATACCGGGCCTGGTCGAATTCCACTCGCACATCCAGCCGGACTTCGGCGAATCGGAAGGCCGCGCGTTCCTGGCGTTCGGCATCACCACCGTCCGCAGTCCAGGCAACACGCCGTACGAGCCGGTGGAGGAGCGGGAAGCGAACGAAGCCGGCATCCGCCCCGGACCGCGCGTCTTCGGTACCGGCAATCTGATGGAGTGGCAGCGCGTCTACTACAAGATGGGGATCGCGATCTCGAGCGTGGCTCACTTCGAGATGGAGCTGCAGCGCGCCAAGGTCCTGCAGTACGACATGCTCAAGAGTTACGTCCGCCTGCCGGATCTGCAGCAGAAACGGATGGTCGAATTCGCGCACTCGATCGGCATCCCGGTCGCCACCCACGAGATCTTTCCGGCGTCGCTGGTCGGCGTGGACAACACCGAGCACACTGGCGCGACCAGTCGCCGCGGCTACTCGCCGAAGCTGGCGACGATGAACCGGGCGTATGAGGATGTCATTCAGCTGTTCGGCAAGAGTCAGCGCTTCCTCACGCCGACCATGTTCGGCGCGGCGAAGATCCTGTTCGAGCGCGATCCCGATCTGAAGAACGATCCGCGCTTCAAGCTCTACCCGGAATGGATGCAGAAACAGGTGGAATCGATGGGCAGCGGTCCCGACGGACCGCCCGGCAACGGCAGGATGGTCGTGGACGTGATGCATGCCGGCGGGATCATCGTCGCCGGGACGGATACGCCGAACGCCATCAACCTGCACGCGGAGCTCGCTGCCTACGTCAAGGCCGGCATGACTCCGTTCGAAGCGCTGAAGGCGGCGACGGTGAACCCCGCCAGGGCGCTCGCGCTCGACACCGGCACGATCGAAGCCGGCAAGCTCGCGGATCTGGTCGTCGTCGACGGCGATCCGCTC
>DATFXR010000563.1:0-9927 GCA_035315685.1 Vicinamibacterales bacterium
AGCGGCGCGCTCGTGAGGCTGTAGCCGAGCATCGTGTCGGCGACCTGCGTCTCCCACAGCGGCACTCCGGTCCGCGCGTCGAGCGCCACCAGCGCGGCGTCGAGCGTGCCGACAAACAGACGGTGGCCGGCGATCGCGACGCCGCGGTTGAACGGGTTGATCTCGTACGGGCTCCGCACCTTCTGCACGCGCGCCGACCGCCAGATCTGCCGGCCGGTTCGCGCATCGAGCGCGACGACGGCGCCCGGCTGCGTCATGTACATCACGCCGTCGACCACGATCGGAGTCGCCTCGAGCACCGATTCGCCAGGCATCGGATACGCCCACGCAGTGCGAAGCTGATCGACCGTCCGGGCGTCGATCTGCGACAGCGCCGAGTAGTGGGTCGCACCGTAGTCGCCCCAGTACATCAACCAGTTGTGCGGTTCGGCTGACGACTTCACCAGCCGATCGACGGTGACACCGCCAGCGATCGTCGTGACCGTGTTGGCCGTGCGCTCGCGCAGGGTCGCGAGGTAGGCGACAACGTGATTGAGATCCGCCGGCGTCAGACGCGTCGCGTAGTCAGCTGGCATCAACGACACGTTCTCGACGCGGAACGCGTTTGCCTTCAGCTTGTCGACGAGATGCAGTGCGCCCGACGGATCGACGATCTGCGCCGAGAACGTGTCCTCGTTGCGTCGGACTCCGCGAATCTGCCGTCCATCGTCGAGGGTGACCGAAATCACCTGCGGCGCGGCGGCCCCGCGACCGGTCGGCGGCGCGTTCGGATCGACGATCTTGGCACGCAGCGCGGCTGCCGATCCGCGGCCGGCCGTCGATAGATCCGGACCGACGATTCCTCCGCGACCGTTCACGGCATGACAGGTCGCGCAGCCGGCGTTGCCGAAGAAGAGTGATTCGCCCGCTGCCGGGTCTCCGCCCGATGCCGCTCGTGCATTCGCCGCCGGCCTGTCGCCACCATTCAGGCTCCTGATGTAGGTGACGAGCTGCCACGTCTGCTCGTCGGTAAGCGCCGGGAACGGCGGCATCTGACTGCCCGGCACGCCGGCGCGGATGGTGTGGAACAGATCGCCGTCCTCGTTGCCGTGCGCGAACGCGCCACGGTCGAGCGCCGGCGCACGCTCGCCTTGTCCCGCCGGTCCGTGACACGACTGACACGTCTGGTCGTACAGACGATGACCGGCCTCGACCGCGTCGGGCCTGGCCGCCAGCGGGTTCCGGGTGGTGTCGGACTGCTGCGCGACCGGCGCGGCCACGGCGAGTCCAACCGCACCGGCGAGGAACAGCCATTGGCGAATCTTCATGGCGCGCAGGCTATCACGGCCGTCGGCTCGCTAACCATCGCCACGCGCCTTCGTCCAACGATCGTGCATCTCGAGTCCTGGTGGGGTGATCTCCGAGTAGCGGCGCGACATGCCGCACGCCGGCCCGGCTTTACGCTGCTCGTCGCGCTGACGCTCGCGCTCGGCCTCGGCGTCAACAGCGCCGTCTTCGCACTCGTCGACGCGGTGCTGCTGCGATCGCTGCCGTTCCGCGATCCGTCGCGCCTGGTTTACGTCTGGCAGACGCTGCCGCAGCAGAACGTCTTCGAAGTCGAGGCCGCGCCATTCGACTACACGGCGTGGCAGTCGCTGCGCAGTCTCTCGGCGATCGCGATGATCAACTACGGCTCCTACACGCTGACCGGCAGCGGCGGCGAGCCCGAGCGCGTCCGTGGCGCGCGCGTGACCAGCTCGTTGATGCCGTTGCTCGGCATCGCGCCGGCAATCGGGCGTGGATTCGCGTCGGCCGAGGATCGAGACGAAGCGCCCGCGACGGTGATTCTCAGCGACGGCGTCTGGCGGCGCCGCTTTGGCGGCATGTCGTCGATCCTCGGCCAGTCGATCGAGGTGGACGGCATCCTCCGCACCGTCGTCGGCGTCATGCCGCGCGGCGCGCGGCGGCCGGCCAGCGTGGAGGACAACGAGCTCTGGTTGCCGATGCGGCTCTCACCCGCGGAAGCAGCCAACGAAATCAGCCACAACTACACGATGGTCGGGCGCCTCGCCGACAGCGTCACGATGAGTGCGGCCTCGGGCGAGCTCGACGCGCTCGCCGCTCGGCTGGCTGCGGAACGGCCCTCGCACATCCGGATGGGCGCGCGTCTGGCGTCAGTCGAAGAACGCAGTGTCCGTGCGGTCCGGCCGGCGCTGCTCATCGCGGCCGGCGGCGTTGCCCTGCTGCTCCTGGTCGCCGCCGCCAACGCCTCGACCCTGCTGATTGCACGGTCCGCGAACCGAAGGCACGAGCTCGCGGTTCGATCGGCGCTCGGCGCCACGCGCTGGCGGCTGCTGTCGATGTCGATTGCCGAGTGCGTCCTGTTCTCGAGCATCGGCGGGCTGACGGCGCTGGTCCTCGGACGCGTGGCACTGCGTGCCGTCCTGCCGCTGTTTGCCGCCTCGCTGTCGCCGTCGCTCGCCATCGCGATCGATCTGCGTGCGGTGTTACTGACGCTGGCCCTCACCCTCGCGATCGGCGTGGTCTCCGGAACGCTCGCCGCCTACCGGCCGCACGACGAGGCCGCCGGCGCGCTGGGCAGCGCGAGCCGTTCGACCGTGTCGCCATCTGCAGCACGCACCCGGCACCTGCTCGTCGCTGGGCAGATCGCGCTCGCCGTCGTGCTCCTGTCCGGCGCCGGCCTGATGCTGAACTCGATCGTCAGACTGTCGCGCGTCGATCCCGGGTTTGCGGCCGATCATCTGTTGACGTTCCGGCTGTCGCTCCTGGGGGAACGCTATGCCGGTGCGCCGGCGCGCGTCGGCTTGGTGTCGGACGTGCTGACTCTTCTTGCCGCCGTGCCGGGAGTCCGCGCCGCGGGCGTGTCGTCGATTGTGCCGTTTGCCGGCATGCGAAACGCCAGCGCGATCGACATCGAAGGGCGCGTCCAGCCGCAGGGCTCGCGGCTGATCGTCGATCAGCGCCACGTCTCCGTCAGCTACTTCGAGACGATGCGGATCCCGATGGTCAGCGGCCGCCGGTTCACGGACTCGGACGACGCGCGTTCGGAACGCGTCACGATCATCAACAGGACGATGGCTCGGCGCTATTTTCCGACCGAGAACCCGATCAACCAGCGCCTCCGCACCACCGGTGGCTTCGACTCCGGGATCTGGTTCCGCATCGTCGGCATCGTCGAGGACGTCCGTCATCTCGGCCTCGATCGCGATCCGGTCGCCGAGATGTATCACCCGATTGCGCAGACCGCAGTGCCGACCTTCACCGTCGTCTTTCGAACGGCCGCGGAGCCGGCGGCGTCGACCGCCGCTGCACGCGGTGTCCTGCGCGGGATCGACGCCAACCTGCCGATCTACGAGATCCGGACCATGGACGAACGCATCGCGGCGTCGTTCGCCCAAACGCGCGCGACGCTGCTGCTGCTGCTCGCGACGGCGACGCTGGCGGCGGTGCTGGCCGGCGTCGCGATCTACGGCGCGATCTGGTATTCGGTGCTCCAGCGCACGCAGGAGATCGGTATCAGGGTTGCCCTTGGCGCGAGCCGCGGATCAATCTTCCGGCGCGTCGTCGGTGCGGCGTTGACGCTGGCGGCGGCCGGCGCGGTTGCAGGCGTCGCCATCGCGATGACGAGTGCGCCTCTGCTCCGGGCGATGCTGTTCGACACCCGCACGACCGATCCGACGACGTTTGTCGCGGTCTTCTTCGGCGTCCTCGGGCTGGCCGTCTGCGCGAGCGTCGTGCCGGCACTCCGCGCCATGCGCGTCGATCCGATTGCCGCTGTCCGGAGCAATTAGGAATTCGGAATTCGGAATTTGGAATGCGTGGCGACGCTAACGCCCGGCTAACGCCTTCACGCTACGTCGCGGCGGTAGTGTCCGGCTTTAGCCGGACCGTGATCACGAATTCCAAATTCCAAATTCCAAATTCCTAATTGCGGATCTCAGCGCAACAACCCGCGCTCGCGCATTTCTGCGACGACGTCGCCGTGGTTGATGTAACACACGATCTTGCCGCCGTCGGCGACGCGGTCGACGACGAAGGTTGACGGCTGCGAGATGGTGGTCGCCGTGCCATCGGCGCGCTGAAACACCCACTCCCATTCGGTGCGCACCAGGCTGTAGCGGTCGTCCAGGCGCGTCTCGTCGACGGACACGAGCATCGTCGATCGGCAGCCGGCCGCATCGAACAGCTGCTTGCGTTTCGGAATCGCGTAGACGAGGTCGCGGGCATTCACGACCTGGGTGCCGCCCGGCCCGGCCATGAGAAACGCCGGCGCGTACAGCTCGACGAGGCCCTCGACGTCGACGGCAGCGCTCCGCGCCTCGAACCGGCGGAAGAACGCCTCAACGGGTCGGTCAGGTACGCACGGTGACGAATTTTCTGAGGACATGATGAATCTCCGTTAATTAATTATACCACAAATTACCCTCCGCTGTCAATGACCCGGCTGCCGCGCGAGGAGATAGGTTCCCCGCCGCGCCTCGCGATCGAGCATGAAGTCCACCGCCCGGTAGCCGCGATCGAAGTAGGTCGTGAAGATCGCCCGCGTGCAGATGCGCCACGCCAGCGCGAGCTCGGCATTGCGCCCGAGCATGTCGGTGAATCCCGTCGGAATGTGCACCAGCAGCCGCCGGGCGTCGAGCGACAGATCGACGTCCACCGACTCGAACCAGTCGCCGCTCGGCTCGATCCGGTTCACCGGCACCGCATCCGACAGCTCGCTCGTCCTGATCACGAATGGCCCGCTGGCGGCAATCCGTCGCGCGACGTGCGGCTCGCGGATCCGCCACGCGGCGACGAACCGATCGGTGGGATTGCCCCGATGGAGCGGACTCGACGACTCGCCGTAGACGTTCTCTTCGTACTCCTCGACGATGACGCCCAACTTCGCGAAGTTGAGATGCGCGTTCATCGCCTGCATCGGGTCGTAGGTCCACTCGATCAGGTCGAGTTCCATCGACAGGGCGCGCTCCCGCTGCCGCAGCTTCAGCTCGCGGCCGACGCCGGCGCTGCGCGACTCGTCGAGCACTCCCAGCATGTGCGACCACTGCATCGGCTTGCCGGCCTTGATGCCTGGCAGCGAATAGACGAAGCCGATCATCGCGTCGCCATCGAAGGCCCCGATCAGAATCCCGCCTCGCTTGACCGTGACCGTGAGAATCGGGACCGGCACGACCTCGTCGTAGCCGGGTCCCCAGATCACGCGTTCGAGCTCGACGACCTGCGCGAACTCTTCGAGCGTCGTCAGATCGCGATAGGCGATGGCCATATGACGAGGGCGTGCGCTGCCGGCGGCCCGCCAGCCGGGACGCGGAGCGCAGCCTTCAGGCGAGCGACAGCAGCCGTGGCAAGTCGCGCAGCGATCGTATCACCGGCACCCCGAGCGTCGCGGCGCGAGCGGGACAGGTCTCGCCTCGGTGCAGCAGGATGCCCTGCATCCCGGCGCGCATCGCGCCCTCGACGTCGTGCCGCAGGCTGTCACCGACCATCGCCGCCTCCGCGGGTGCCACGTTCACGAGCTGCAGCGCCGCCGCGAAGATGCTCGGGTGCGGCTTCATGAAGCCATGCTCTGACGAGGAGATGGTCGCGCTGACCAGTCCCTGCAGATCGAAGTGCGACTGAAACGAGGCCAGGCAGCGATGCGAGTTCGAGATCAACCCGATTCGAAGACCTGCCGAGAACAGCTCCCGCAGGACGTCCGGGACTTCGTCGTACAGCTCGAAGTGCTGACACGCCGCCCATTCGCGGTAGATCTCCCGGGCGCACGAGTCGAGGTTCGGTCCGGTCCCGCCCATCCCCTCGACGATCCGCCGCGTGTAGACGACGAAGAGCTCGTCGGTGTAGCGGTCGTCGTCGGTGTCGAGACACGGGGCCGCGGCGATGACCGCCTGTTCGAACTTCGCCGGGTCGACCTCGATGCCGTAGCGGGCGCAGAACGTCCGGTAGCCCGCGCCGAGAAACGTCGGCCCGGGATGAATCAGCGTGAAATCGACGTCGAAGAAGACGGCGCGGGTCATGGTCGCGCGGCTGAAAGCCTTGGCGCTACGTTCGTGGCGACGCGCCAGCGTCCGAATACGGTCCGGCGACGACAATGCTCGCGCGGTCGACGTCGAGCAGGCGGCGCGCGGCGGCGTTCACCTGGTCGCGCGTCACGGCGCCGAGCAGGTCTGGAAGCCGCTCGTCGTAGTCGAGGCCGAGGTCGAAAAACTCTTCCGTCTGGAGAAAGTTGGCAATCGCCGCGTTGGTTTCGAGCGCGCGAGGAATGGAGCCCACCAGGTAGCGCCGCGAGTCGTCCAGTTCCTTCGGTGTGACACCGTCAGTGACGATCGCGATGATCTCCTGATCGATCGACGCGATCGCGCGGTCGACGTTCGCGGGACTGACGCCGGCCCGGATCGCAAGCGGCCCTTCGGCGACATTTGCGTCGAGCGCGCTCGACACGTAGTACGCCATCCCCTGCCGCTCGCGGATGGTGTCGCCGAGCCGGCCGCCGATCGAGTACTGGCCGAAGACGTTGTTCATCAGCCAGCACGCGTGGTAGTCCGGGTCGCGGCGGCGGATGGTCACGAAGCCGTAGGCGAGGTCCGCCTGCGCCTTGTTCATCATCGGCACGACGATCCTGCGGCGGCTGCGGGCGACCGCTGGCGGAGACAGCGGAAGTGCCGGCGGCGCCGGCTTCTGCCAGTCGGCGAACAGCCGCTCGACGAGGTCCCGCGCGCGAGACGGGTCCACGTCTCCGACGATCACCGCGGTCAGCTCGCCGGGCGCAAAGCGCTCCGCATGATGGCGCACGAGCTCCTCACGGGTGAGCCCTTCCACAATCTCGATCGATCCCTTCGTGCGACGGCCGTACGGGTGACCATCCGGATAGAGGAGCGTCATCAGCGTCTCGCTGGCGCGCACGGCCGGATTGTCCTCGTCCTGCCTGATCGCGGTGATCACCTCGCGCTTGCGCGTTGCGATCTCCTCATCGGGAAACGACGGCGACCTGAGGATGTCGCCGAGCAGCGCGAGGACCGGGGCGACGTCGTCGGCGAGGCAGGTGCAGACGAGCGAAAACAGATGCCGCGTGACGGTGATCGTCAGCGTGATGCCGCGGCTGTCGAGCTCTTCGGCGATGTCGGCAGCCGAGCGACTCGCCGTCCCCCGGTCGAGGACGCGGGACAGCAGCCAGGTGAGCCCCGGCCGCCCCGCCGGATCCGAAGCCGATCCGGCGCGGACCGCGAGGTTGATCGCCACGGCCGGCGTCGTCGACGTCTGTTTCGCGAGAAGCGTGGCGCCGTTGGCCAGCGCGGTGCGAACCGGGCTGAGAGGCATCAGGCGACCGGGATCGGGTCGAAGTAGCCGACGGTGCGATTCGACGGCACGAGCAGGCGCCGTGCCGCCTCGCCGACCTGGTCGGCTGTCACCGCGGCAATGCGGGACGGCGCCTCGACGAAGGTGTCCACGCTGGCAATCGTCTCGAAGTATCCGAGCTGGTGCGCGATGTTGGTGACGCTGTCGCTGTCGAACACCAGCCGCGCGCGGAGCTGCGCTTTGGCCTTGGCGAGCTCGGCAGGAGTGATGCCCTCCCGGCACACGTGATCGAGCTCTTCGAGCAGCGCTGATTCGACGGACGCGAGCGGGGTCTGCGCGGTCGCGGTCACCGACACGGTGTAGAGGAAGGGCTCTGCGGTCGGCATCAACGCGCCGTAGACGGCTGACGCCAGCCCGCGCTCGACGAGGGCCCGATACAGCCGGGCGCTCCGCTGCGGCGCCGGCACGCGGAAACTCGACCAGAGATTCAGTCCCTTTGCGCCGGTCAGCACCGCGTCGAGCGCCAGCTGCGGATAGAAGTCGCGGTCCTCGACAGCCGGTGCGTGGTAGCCGACCTTCAGATACCCGGTGGTCCCTTCTTTCCGGATGGTGAGCCGGCGCTCACCAGTCTGTTCGGGTTCGGCCGTGCGGATGCGCGTTGGATCCGGGCCCGGCTGAATCGCGCGGAAGTGGTGATCGGCGCGGCTGAGCGCCTCGTCCGTGTCGACGTCGCCGACGATCACGAGCGTCGCATTGTTCGGCACGTAGTAGCGACGGTAGTAGCCGTACAAATCGTCGCGGGTCATCGTCTGCAGATCCGAGAGCCAGCCGATTGTCGGATGACGGTAGGTGTGGGCCTTGAACGCGGTCGCGGTGAGCTCCTGATCGAGCAGCTGGTCGGGATCGTTTTCGCCCCCCTGCAGCTCCGAGATGATCACCGTGCGCTCGGACTCGCAGTCGTCCGGATGATACAGGCAGCGCGCCATCCGCTCCGCCTCGATGAACAGCATGCGATCGAGCGCGTCGCGCGTCGCCGTCTCGAGATATGTCGTCTGATCGATCCAGGTATACCCGTTCCAGCTGCCGCCGTACTGTTCGATCAGGCCTTTCACCTGATCCCGCGGGATGTTCTCGGTGCCTTTGAAATTCATGTGCTCGCACCAGTGCGACACACCGGTGATGCCGGGACGCTCGTCCTTCGAGCCGACGCGATACCAGCACCAGACCGACGCGAGAGGCGCCGTATGTTCCTCCTGGATGAGCACTGTGAGGCCGTTGTCGAGAGTCGTGCGGCGCATCCAAACATTATAGAATCGGTGGATACCCATGCCTGAGTGGAAAGACACCGTCAATTTGCCGCGCACCGACTTCCCGATGAAGGCGAACCTGCCGACGAGCGAGCCGGTGACGCTCGCGCGCTGGCAGGCGATGGATCTGTACGGGAAGATTCGCGCGCGCCGCAAGGGTGCACCGAAGTTCGTGCTGCATGACGGTCCGCCGTACGCGAACGGCAACATCCACATGGGCACGGCGCTGAACAAGATCCTGAAAGAGCTGGTCGTGAAATCGCGGTCGATGGCCGGCTTCGACGCGCCCTACGTCGTCGGCTACGACTGTCATGGTTTGCCGATCGAGCTGCGCGTCGATCGCGAGCTCGGGGCGAAGAAGCGCGACCTGTCGGCGGCGGAATTCTGCCGCGCGTGCCGCGCCTATGCCGAAAAGTTCGTCGGCGTGATGAGCGATCAGTTCCAGCGCCTCGGGATTCTTGCGACGTGGGCGGCGCCGTACCTGACGATGAATTTCAAGTACCAGGCGGCGATCGCGCGCGCGCTCGGCAAGTTCGTGTCGCAGGGACTCGTCTACAAAGGCAAGAAACCGGTGCACTGGTGCATCCACTGCCGCACCGCGCTCGCTGAAGCCGAGGTCGAGTACGAGAACCACACGTCGCCGTCGATCTACGTCGAGTTCCCGCTCGCGAAAGAGAGCGCCGGTGAGCTGGCGCAGCGCTTTCCTGAGCTCGCCGGCCGCAGTGTCTCGGTGCTCATCTGGACGACGACGCCCTGGACGATTCCGTCGAACCTGGCGATCGCGTTTCATCCCGAGTTCGACTACGCCGCTTACGACGTCGATGGGCGCGCGGTGATCGTCGCCGAGGCGCTCGCGGAGAGCGTTGCGGCAGCTGGCGGACGGACTTTCGGTCCGCCGATCGCGCGCATGAAAGGCGAGCGGCTGGAACACATCCGCTTTCAGCATCCGCTCTACGCGCGAACCTCGCTCGGTGTGCTGGGCGCTTACGTGACGCTCGATGCCGGCACGGGCGCCGTCCACACCGCGCCCGGTCACGGTGCCGACGACTTTCAGACCGGCACGAAATACGGGCTCGAGATCTACGCGCCGATCGGCGCCGCCGGGCATTTCTTCGACACCGTGGAGCTGTTCGGCGGGCAACGCGTGTTCGACGCGAACCCGAACGTCGTCGAGGCGCTGAAGGAACGCGGCAAGCTGTGGCATCGCGAGTCGTTCTCGCATCAGTACCCGCACTGCTGGCGGTGTCACAACCCCGTGATCTTCCTCGCGACGTCGCAGTGGTTCATCGATCTCGATACCGTCCGGCTGAAGCCGGACGCTACCGCC
>DATFXR010000564.1:0-2782 GCA_035315685.1 Vicinamibacterales bacterium
TCGGGGGCACGAAGGCGACCGGCAACGGCCACCGCGAGGCGGGCACTGCAGCGCTGGATGTCTTCTCCGAGTGGAAGTCCGTGTATGTCGACTTCAGCGGCCGGCTGCAGCGCGCGCAGATCGACGCGCAGGAAATCTGACTGGGCCGATGGGACCGATGCGCCCGTAGGCTGCGTGGTGGATGGCCATTCGGTGCCACCCGACCCACCCGACGGGCCGATCGGTCCCACACACTCGTGCTGAACTGGGCCGTCATCGGACTTGGCTATGCCGGCGTCTACGCGGCGCTGATGACCGCTCTCGCCGATCAGCCGGCCGCGCGGCTGATCGTCGGCAACCTCGCGCTGCTGCTTCCGCCCCTTGCTCCAATCGTCGTCCTGGCCGGCCGCCGCGGCGCGTGGCGCGGACGTCAAGCGGTCTTCTGGAGCGCGATTTTCGCGTGGGCGGCCGTCTGGCTCGTCGGTCAGCTCGCCTGGGCCTCAGACGAACTGCTGCGCGCCGAGATCCTCCCGTGGTTCAAGTGGCCGATCATCCTGCAGTTGTGCGCATCGGCGCTGCCGCTGGTCGCGCTCGTCGCCTGGCCGCATCGCGCCGCGCCCGTTGAGACGGCGATCACGGGTGCGCTCGACGTCACTGTCCTCGCGTTCCTCACGGCGTTTCTGTACTGGTGCCTGATCGTCGCGCCCGGCAAGAATCCGGAGCACTCGGCGCTCGCGCTGCGGATGCTGGCTACGATCGGCCCGCTCGTCCGGCTGGCGGCGGTCATCGGCCTCCTCTCGGCGGCGTGGTCCGCGCGCAACAGCGCCTGGGGCGTTGTCTATCAGCGGCTCGCGATCGGGCTTGGCGTGGCGTTTGTCGTGCTCATCCTGATGTCGTTGTCCGCCGTCCGCGGCGACTATCAGACCGGTTCGCCGGCTGACATCGGCTGGATGCTTCCGTTCTTCTTCGCCGCATGGGCGGCGGCGACAGCGCCGCCGTCGCCTCCGGCTGCACGTGCCGTTTCGCTGCCTCGGGCCGAATCCTCGTCGACGCTGCTCCTGTTTCTCGCGCTGACCACGGTGCCGATCGTCGGCTACGGGTCGAACGCGATCATGCCGGTCGGCGAGGCGGTCGGGCGCATGCGCGAGATCGCGACGGCGTTCACGCTGGTCGCCGGTGTGGGACTCGTGCTGATGCGGCTGCGGATCGAGCGGCTCGCCGCGTCACGCGCGAACGCGCGCGCCGGCCTGCTGGCCACGGCGTGTGAGCAGGCCGGAGAGCTGATCGTCGTCGTCAGCCGCGACAGCGAGATCGTCTACGCGAACGAGGCGTTCTGCCGTGCCACCGGTTATTCGAGCGAGGAGTTGCGAGCGCTGCCGCCCAACGGGCTCGTCGCGGCGGAGTCCGTGCACGAGATCGCGGGCTTCAACGCGAGCATTCGCGCGCGCCAGGTCACGCGAGTCACGGTGACGCTGCAGCGCAGCGACCGTACGACGTTCCATGCGGCCTGCGTCGCAGCGCCGATCGTGGAGGCGGACCGCGTCACGCATTTCGTCGCGGTCATTCGCGACGTGACCGACGAGCTGCGGCTGCGTGAGCAGCTCGTGCGCGGCGAGCGGCTCGCGGCGATCGGCGAATTCCTGTCAGGGGTCGCACACGAGCTGAACAATCCGCTGCAGGCGATCATCGGGACCCTCGAGCTCGTGCTCGAACAGCCGCTCGAGGACTCGCTCCGCGACGATCTCGAACGCACGCGGTTCGCCGCCGGCCGCGCCGGCCGCATCATCCGCAATCTGCTGGCGTTCGTGCAGCAGGCGCCGAAGGAGCGCGTGCTGATCGATCTCGGCGAAACGGTGCAGGCCACCCTCAGCGTGCGCGCCTATGAGCTGCAGCTCGCCGGTATCCAGGTCACGGAGGACTACGCGACCGTGATGCCGCTCGTGCTGGCGAACCGCGACGAAATCCAGCAGGTGCTGTTGAACCTGGTGATCAACGCGCAGCAGGCGATGACCGACAACGACGGAGCCCGCATCCTGTCGATCCGCACGCACATCGTCGGGAACGACGCCGTGGTCGACGTCAGCGATTCGGGCCCGGGCGTGCCGCCGGCGATTGCCGGCAAGATCTTCGAGCCGTTCTTCACCACCAAGCATTCGTCGACGGGAACGGGGCTTGGCCTGTCGCTGTCGCTGGCCATCGCCACCGCGCATCGCGGGCGCCTCGAGCTCGTGCCGACCGGCCGCGGCAGCTGCTTCCGTCTCGCGCTGCCCGGCGCCGGCTATCCGGGCCCGTTGTCGCTGCCGACTTCCACCGCGAGCAGCGTCGGCGGTTAAAATGTACCGTTTATGCCTGTTGCCGACGTCGTCATCCTGAGTGCCGCCCGTACGCCGATCGGCCGCGACGGCGGCTCGCTCAAAGACATTCATCCTGCAGAGCTCGGCGCCGTCGCCGCGAAGGCGGCGATCGAGCGCGCCAGCCTGACACCGGAGGCGATCGACGAAGTCGTGATCGGCCATCCGATCGGTTGTAGCGGCGCGCGGATCGTCGTCACACTGCTGCATGAGCTCGAGCGCCGCGGCGCGAAACGCGGGCTCGCCACGCTTTGCGTCAGCGGCGGCATGGGCATGGCTCTGGCGATTGAACGATGCGAATAGCAGTCATTCCCGGCGATGGCATCGGCGTCGACACGACCGCTGAGGCGGTCAAGGTGCTGCGGACGGTCGCCAACGTGTTCGGGCGCGCGATCGATCTCGAGATGCTGCCCTGGGGCGCCGACTACTTCCTGAAGAGCGGCGTCACGATC
>DATFXR010000565.1:0-5669 GCA_035315685.1 Vicinamibacterales bacterium
GTTGACACCTGTATTGTCATCAAACGGCATGAGCAGGAGGGACGGAATGAGAGCGTTGCTATCGAGCCTTTTGCTGTCGGTTGCGATGACCTCGTCGGCATTTGCCCAGGCGCTCAAGTGCGACATGACGCAGTACAAGGCCAGCCCGGGTCTGACGGCGGTCGTCGAGCAGGACCTGCTCGTCGTCACGTGGGTCGGCCAGGGAGCGAGCGAATTGCGAGCGCGGTACGCCATCGAGCGGAACCAGCCCGTGATTCGGGACCTGGCGGTCAGGAAGCAGGGCGGGCAGTGGGCGACGCTCGGGCAGAACCTGGCACCGGAGTACCACGTGGTCAGCGGTCTGCGCCGGATGTCGAGTGACCACGTCACATCGCTACCTGCAGCCGGCATCGAGCTGACACCGGAGGTCATCGCGAAGAACCGCTGGTACGCCTTCCACGACGCACCGCTCGAAGTGCCCGGCGAGAGCGGCAAGCAGATGCCGCCGCTCCCGAGAAAGCCGGAAGAGATCCGCCGCGCGGACGCGACGTTCAACATCACCGGCTGCAGCGTGAAGACCGACGGCGCGCGTGTCGAGGTGAACTTCCCGGGTCTTTCGATGGGGATCTTTGCCGGCAGCCTGCAGTTCACCGCCTATCGCGGCACCAACCTGCTCCGGATGGATGCGCTCGCCAAGACCGAAGAACAGTTCGTGGCCTACAAGTACGACGCCGGCCTGAAGGGTTTCTCGACCGACGCGATGTCGCAGGTGATCTGGCGGGATACGGCCGACGGCCCACAGCACTATCAGTTCGGCGGAGTCAAGAACGACGCGATGGTGCCGCTGAAAGCCAGGAACCGTGTGCTCATCGCCGAGGGGAAAGCGGGGTCGCTCGCGACGTTTCCCGCGCCGCACAAGTTTTTCTGGGCGCGCGAGATTCACAAGAACCTGGGCTACGTCTGGTATCGAAAGGACGCCGACAAGCAGTTCGCGATGGGCGTCCGTCAGGCAGAGCACGAAGAATCGACGCTGCGCGGCGAGATCGATGATTTCGCCCTCTACAACGCACCGCCGGGCACCATCCAGCACATGGGCATGTACTTCTACGCGACCCCGGAGGCGGGCGAGGCGACGCGGCAGGCGGTGCTGGCGTTTACGCACGGGGACACCTACGTGCCGCTGCCCGGCTACAAGACCTTCACCAATCACTGGCACCTGCGATTCACCGAGCGCGTGCGTGCGTCCGGGTCGCTGGACACGCCGCTCCCGGATCTGGCCGCGATGAAATCGCTCGGCCTCAACATCGTCGGCCTGAGCGACTTTCATGGGGACATGCACCTGAACGATTCCGGCGCGCTGCGGTTCAAGGACGAGAAAGATTACGCGGAAGCCTCGCGGCGCGCATCCGACAAGGATTTCCTGGTACTGCCGTGGGAAGAGCCGAACGTGTACTTCGGCGGCCACTACAACGTTCTCTTCCCCAGGCCGGTGTACTTCTCGAGAGTCCGGAAGGAAGGCCAACCGTTCACCGAGACCGATCCTGTGTACGGCAAGGTGTACCACCTCGGCAGCTCGGAAGACCTGCAGCGGCTGCTCGAGATCGAGCACGGGTTTTGGTACACCTCGCACCCGCGGACCAAGAGTTCCGGAGGCCAACCGGACGTCTACTGGGACAAACCGTTCGCCAAGAACGACATCTTCCTCGGGCTCGACTTCACGCAGGCGATGGGCGTCGATCTGTCGGAGAAGCGGATGACCGAATATCGAAGCTTCGACGCGACCGACACGATGAACAACTTGAACGCGAACACGGGTCTGAAGCCGAAGTACCTGTTGCCCGACATCGACACCTACGTGCAAGGACCGGAAGACAATCTCTATTCCGGATACCAGACGGCGTACCTGAAGCTCGATCGGGTTCCAGGTCCGGACGAGGACTGGAGTCCGGTCCTGCGAGCCATGCACGAAGGGAACTTCTTCGTGACGACCGGCGAGATTCTGGTCACCAACTTTGCGGTCGCGGGAGCCGGGAACAATCGGACGGTGAACGCCGACGTGAGTTGGACATTCCCGCTCGAGTTCGTCGAGGTGGTATGGGGCGACGGTAAGAAGATTGACCGTCAGATCATTTCGGCCACGGACCTGCCGGCGTTCGGCAGCAAGCACTTCGCCATTCCGTTCGACGCAACCGGCAAGTCGTGGGTACGGATTGCCGTGTGGGACTCGGCCGGTAACCCGGGCTTCGTCAATGCCGTCTGGCTGAATCCGCGGAAAGAGACGACGCAGCCGGCACAGTGAGCGGCTGAGTGAGCGAGCGCTGATTCACTACCGATTCGTCAGATTGGCTGGCGCAGCCACGCCTCGACCTGCGATCGGTAGGCGCGGCTGAGCGTCAGCTCGGTGCCGTCCTTCAGGAACAGCGTGAAGTCACCGTGCGAGAGCGGCTGCAGCGCACGGATGCGTGACGCGTTGACGGCGGCGGAGCGATGGATTCGCACGAACCGCCGCGGATCGAGGCGTTGCAGGAGCTGCGTCACGCTCGAGCGGTACAAGTGGCTCTTGCTGCCGGCGTGCAGATAGACGTAGACACCGGCTGCCTCGATCCAGTCGACCTCGTCGACATCGAGAAAGACGATTTCGCCGTTCGATTTCAGCACGACGCGCTCGAGACAGCCGGAGCGTGTGTCCACGCTGCGTCGTTCTTCGGCGGCCGCGGCCAGCTCGTCGGCGCGGGCGCGCGCGTCGGCTGACGCCAGGTACTTTCGCGCGCGCTTGATTGCGTTGTCGAACCGCTGATCGCTGTACGGCTTCAGCAGGTAGTCGATCGCGTGCGCGTCGAACGCCTGGATCGCGTACTTGTCGTACGCGGTCACCAGAATCGTCACCGGCAGTTCGTTGGTCCCGAGCTGCTGGAGGACGCCGAACCCGTCCACCTCTGGCATCTGCACGTCGAGGAACAGCAGATCCGGTTTCAGCGTGCGCAGGACGTCGATCGCTTCGCGTCCGTCCGAGGCCGTGCCGACCAGCTCGACGTCCTCCTCGCGCTGCAGCAGTTCCGTGAGCCGCACCCGCGCCGGCTTCTCGTCGTCGACTACCACGGTTCGGATACTGTTCATGCCGGTCCTGGCGCGGCGGTCACGCGACGCGATAGGGGAACGTCACGTCAACGCACGTGCCGCGCTCGCCGTCGCGGGTCACGTCCAGCGAGTATTCGTCCCTGCCGTAGAGATGTTCGAGGCGCGCGCGGGTGTTGCCGAGGCCGATCCCGGTGTTGCGCTCGAGGGTCCAGCCTTCGGGCAGCCCGGGCCCGTTGTCTCGGACGCGCACCTGCAACCGCTCTCCGCTGCGCCAGGCGCCGACCTCAATCGTGCCTGCCGCAGACAGGCGCGACGTGCCGTGACGGATGGCGTTCTCGACGAGCGGCTGCAGCAGGAAGGTCGGCACGGCTGCTGCCATCACTTCCGGATCGACGCGCACCTGCACATCGAGTCGATCAGCGAACCGCACCAGCTGCAGCTGAATGTAGCGGTCGATGAACGCGAGCTCCTGGTCGAGTGCAATCTCCTGGCGGTCGGCATGCTCGAGCGACAGTCGCAGCAGGTCGCCGAGCTGCTCGATCATCAACCGCGCCTGGCGCGGCGCACTCTCGACGTAGGCAGAAATGGAGTTGAGCGCATTGAACAGGAAGTGCGGATCCAGCTGCGATCGGAGCGTCGCCAGCCGCGCCTCGGACAGCAGGCGCTCCAGACCGGCGGTGCGAATCTCGCGATCCTTCAAGTTGCTCTGATAGTCGAGCGCGACGCAAATCATCGCGATCGCCCAGTAGACGAACGTGCCGAGGCGGTAGGTCACGTGCGCGGCTGTTTCGAGAATCGTCCCGCCAATCCATTGCGGGTCGTTCGGCGCGTCGAGCAGGAGCGTCACGCCGCGAAACAGGTAGGTGTAGAGGATCGTGAAGACGATGCTGAGCGGAACGTGGATGAAGAGGCGCGTGACCAGCGCGTCGGGCGCGACCGGCAGCCTGCGGTTGACCCAGTAGATCGCCACCGACAGCACGCCCCACGGTGACCACTGCGCGACGGCCGCCTTGAAGGCGTCGAGCCACGAGATGCGCACCCATTCATACGATCCGGTGCGGACCTCGCCGCGGGTCGAGTAGGCGAGCACGATCAGCGTCCAGAACCCGACGACGAGCAGCCACCGCGGCAACGGACGCGACGTCACGGTAGTGAGCTCGCCGGCCTGCTCCGACGGTGCAGGCAGAGTCGTCGGCAGCGCGTCGACCATCGCCGGTTCGATCATCTCGAGTCTCCTGACCGTACCACTATGTCACACCACCAGCGCGGCGGTCGTGTCGTCGAACAGCTCGTCAACCGAGAGACGGCGCGGCAGCACCTTCTGCTCGTACGACCATTCGATCGCCATGTCCAACCCCTTCCGGTTCGCTTCGACACCGATCGGCGGGATCGTTGCCGTCACCGACTCGGGCGCCAGCCTGCGGCTCTCGACCAGCATCCGGAAGATGTCGCGAACGATGTCGGGCCGCTCTTGCGACAGGTCCTGACCGACCACGAAGACGTGATTCATCGGGATCACGCCCTCGCGTTCGTACCATCGCCGGCCCGCGGCGATCGCGTCGGGAATGAGCGTTCTCACGCGCAGGTCCCTGGGCATGTCGCTCCCCATGATCGCAGCGGCGAGCCCTCCCTCGAGCATCATCTCGGTCAGCCCCGTTCCCGCCGGCAGCCGCTGGCAGTTCGGCGGGTCCCGGTACTCGCTCAGGTGCGAGTCCTCGATCGTGAGCCACGTCACCTTGTCGAGATCGACACCGTATTCGTGCTGCAGAATGCCTCGTGCCCAGACGCCGGTCGTCTGCGAGTAGGTGCGCACGCCGACCTTGCGCCCCTCGATGTCCTTCGGATCCAGATGACCGAGCTCGTGGTTGAAGGCGATGCAGCGGTGTTGCAGCCGGCCGGAAATCGGCACCGGCAGCATCACGAACGGCTTGCCCCACGCTCGGGCCTGCAGATACGTGATGATCGCCAGCTCGCCGGCGTCGAAGACCTGCTCGCGGAGCATCGCCTTGAATCCGTCGTGCGCCGGCTTCGGCCCGCAGTACTCGAGGTTCACCAGGCTGGAGGTGACGCGGCCGTCCTTCATCGCCAGGGTGACGGGCGCGTCTGCGAGGTTCGTTTTGAGCGTGACGACACCAGTCGAACTGGACATGGAATTCCTGAACGCTCCCCACTCATGCTCGCGCCGCGAGCATATCTTTCGCTTTCTGGATGGCGGCGTATGTACGGACAGGCGCCGACACGATCAAGCGGTAGCCGTCGGCGATCACGCGCTCGACGTTGCTCGCGGTCACGTGCGGATGGCCGACCGGCACGTTGTATTTCCGGCAGGTGGCGAGCACGTGATCCATCGCCTCTTTCACCTGCGGATGGTCGTACTGCCGCGGTACGCCGAGCTCCTGACTGAGATCGCCCTCGCCGATCAGCACACCGCCGATGCCCGGGACGCGTGCGAGGATGTCGTCGAGATTGGCGAGACCCCTTACGCTCTCGCACATGATGAACACGAGCAGCTCGCCGTACGGGTCGAGCGGCCAGACGTCGGCCTTCGCGTAATACTCCTGCTGCGTCAGCCCCCAGTAGCGGCACGCGGACGAGGGACCGTCGCCGCGGAC
>DATFXR010000566.1:0-2866 GCA_035315685.1 Vicinamibacterales bacterium
GCCGAGGCGGCGCAGATCATCGGCGCTGACGAGGATGTCGTCGCGTGCCGCCCCGGTCAATGGATCGATCGCACGCTGGATCATCGAGTTGAACTGCTTGCCGCGCCGCGTGGAGACACGGAAAGCAACCGCAGAGCGCGCTGAGACCGCAGAATTGATTTTCTCAGCGAACTCTGCGGTCTCTGCGGTTGCTTTCTCTGCGGTTGCTTTCTCTGCGGTCTCCGCGTTCTCTGCGGTTGAGCGTGACGTCGGTGCGAGCGTAACGGCCGCGAAATGTGCTTTGCCGTCCGGCGTCGCGAAGCGTCCGTCCGCGTAGAGCGTCCGGCCGCCCCATTGCACCTGATCGCCTTTGCCTCGCAGCGACTCGATGCCTGCGTAGAGCGGGACGGCGCGCGCGATCTCGTCGCGGATCGCCTGCGCGCTCTCGAACCGGATCAGCCCGGCGCGGTCGGGAAACGCCTCCGCCATCGCCTCGCTGAACACCTGCCATTCGGGTCTCGCCGAGCCGATCCGGCGGCCCGGAATCTCCGGCGAGAAGATGATGCGGCGCTCGGTCGACGTTTCGGTGCCACCGCCCGGCGATTCGTAGCGTGTGGCGGCCGGCAGCAGCACGACGTCGCCGTCGCTGTCGACGAACATCGACGAAGACAGCACGATGTCCTGGTGGATGCGAAGCCGCGGCCGCGCGAGCGCGCGCCGGGAACGCTCGGGATCGGGCAGCGTCTCGAGAAAATTGCCGCCGACGATCCAGAAGAGATCGACGTCGCCCGCCGCCGCGTGATCGATCATCTCGGCAGTGGTCCAACCGGCGGTGGCAGGCGGCGTGAACCCCCAGACGTCCCGCCAGCGGGCGAGCGTCGTGGCGTCGATCTTCGGTACGCAGCCGACTTCCGCCCCGCCCTGCACGCCGGAGTGCCCCCGAATCGGTACCAGGCCGCGATTTGGCCGGCCCGGCAGTCCGCGGACAAGGCCCACGTTGATCAGCGCCTTGATCGTCTCGACGCCGTGCGCGTGCTGCGTCAACCCCATCGACCAGACCATCACGGTATTCGGCCGATCGATCAGCAGCCGGGCGAACGCCTCCATGCGGGCGCGGGTGGCGCCGCTCTCGCGTTCGAGCGCGAGCCAGTCGGCGGCGAGCGCCCGATCGCGGGCCTCGTCGAAGCCGGCGGTCCGTTCGCGGACGAATGCCTCGTCCACACCGCCGGCCTCGATCAGCGCCCGCAGCACGCCGATCAGAAACGCGCGATCACCGCCCGTGTGCACCTCGAACCAGTGATCGGCAAGCCCGGTCCCGAACAGCGCGCTCGAGGCGATCGACGGAATCCAGTAGCGCTCCAGCCCGGGCTCGCGATAGGTGTTGACCACCGCCACCTGCGCGCCGTTCTGCTTCGCATGATGGAGATACTTCGTCGTGACCGGCTGGTTGTTCGCGACGTTCGATCCGAAGAGCACGATGAGGTCCGCGTGCAGCCAATCGACGTAGCTGCACGTGGACGCGCCGTAGCCGAGCGTGGCTTTCATGCCGGCCGTCGAGGCCGCATGACACAGACGCGCGGAGTTGTCGACGTGGTTCGTGCCGAGCAGTCGCGCCGCCTTTTGTGCGGCGTAGTACACCTCGTTGGTGATGCCGCGCGACGTCAGGTAGAAGGCCGCGCGCGCCGGATCCACGCGCCGCAGCTCGCGCGCGATGCGGACCAGCGCCTCGTCCCAGGACGACACGAGGAAGCCCGGTTCGCCACGCTTGCGAATCATCGGCTCCGGCAGACGGCCAAGCGCGCGCAGCTGCTGCGACGAGAGCGCCGCCAACGAGGCAACGTCGCTGAGCGCACGCGGATCGAGCGCCGGCGCCGTGTTCAGCCGCATCAGCTCCAGCCGCACCATGCAGAGATGCGTGCCCTCGAGCGTCCAGTCGGACAGGCCGGAGGTGCCGAGGGCGCACCCGTCGCACACGCCGTCGTTGAGGATGCGCCAGGCGAACGGCAGCTGATCGCGGTTCTCCCACGCGATCTGCAGCATCTCGCGGTAGTGATGCGGTTTCTGTCGTCCGAGCCCGAACATGGTGATCAGCAGCGCGGCGTCACGGCTCGATCCGTTCCGCGTGCGCGTAAATGTTGAAGGCATCACCGCGGACGAACCCGATCAGCGTGACGCCGAGCGTCTGCGCGAGCTCGATGGCCAGCGTGGACGGCGCCGATACCGCCGCGACGAGCGGCAGGCCGGCGAAGACCGCCTTCTGCACGATCTCGAACGACGTCCGGCCGCTGACGCACAGCATGCAGTCCGACAGCGGCAGCCCGTCGCGCATCAGCATCCGTCCAACGATCTTGTCGACGGCGTTGTGACGGCCGACGTCCTCGGCGACGTCGAGAAGCGTGCCGTCGCGCGAAAAGAGTCCCGCCGCGTGCAGCCCGCCGGTATCGTCGAAGACGGCCTGGCGCACGCGGAGCCCCCGGGGCAGCGCCGCAATCGTGTCCGCAGCGACCGTCCACCGTGCAGCGATTGGCGCCGCGTCGGCGGCAAGCGAGTCAATCGTCTGGCGCCCGCACAGCCCGCACGAGGAACTGGTCGTCACCTGGCGGCGCCCGGCGAGCAGCCGCTCCAGATGCGTCGCCGACGCGCCCGTCAACGTGACATTGACGATGTTCTCGCCGTCCGCGCAATATGCGATGGTGCCGAGATCGTCGGCGCTGTTGAGGACGCGTTCCGCCAGCAGGAATCCGGCCGCAAGCTCCCGGTCGGCGCCGGGCGTCCGCATGATCACGGCAAACGGACGATCGTGCAGCCGGATCTCCAGCGGTTCCTCGGTTGCGGCGCAGTCCCGGTCGGACGTCCGCGCACCGGCACGAACACGCACCACCTCGAC
>DATFXR010000567.1:0-11903 GCA_035315685.1 Vicinamibacterales bacterium
GCCGAAGCCGAAGCGCTGCAGGAAGGTGAGCCAGCCGAGGCCTTCGCGCTGGTACTCGCGCAGCGTCCCGTTGAACGACGCCGTCGGATCCAGCGCCCGGATGCCGTCGAACTGCTGCAGCGCGGATCGCGCGCGTGCGTATGCCTCGTCCCATGTCGCCTGGGGCTGCGCATCGAGCAGCGCGTCGAGCAGCGCGACCTGGGACGGTTTGAAGCGGATGTGGTCGCCGTCAGCTGCCCCCAGCCGGGCGATGATGGCATGCTTGCGGAGCCACTCCTCCGGCAACAGGCCAAGCGAGCCGTCGTCGAGCGGCACGTACGAGTCGCCACGCTCGAGCGCGGCGAGCAGCCGCGGCAATGGCGCCGTCACACCGCCGTAGTCGACGGCGCCGTTGAGATCGAACCAATCGATCCCCGAACTGACCGCGATGTCGATCGCGCCGGGCTGACGATAGGTCCCTTCGGCGGCCTCGACGTGCCACCCCTCCTCGAGCAGAGCCCGTACGACGCGCGGCACGTGCACGGCGGGAATCCGGAGCACCTGCGTTCGGCCGTCGAAGTCCCAGTCGGATCGGAAGCCGACGAGCTGAAGCGTCTCCAGGTGCTGCCGCTCCTGCTCGAGCCTGCGGCGCACCGCTCGGTTCGTGTCGCCGTCGCGGACGAGTGCACCGCCAGCATCCATCGGGATCGACGCGCCGTCGTAGTCGAACGACAGCACTCCGTTCACGCGATCCTGGCGTGATGTCCGGATGAGGCGCAGCCGCGGCCTCGGATCGACGTCGACGAGCTCGACGCGAAGTTCGTCCGGCGCCTCGGCGAGCGGCGGCGACTGCGCGAGGAGCGCCGTGATGATGGCCGATCGCGATTCGTAGGGAACGGCGACCGATCCAATTCGGCGCATCGCGGTCAGCCAGTTGAACGCGCCACCGTGATCCAGTCCGGCTGCATGCGTGTCCGTCACGACGATGCCATCGGCGAGCACCATGCGTGGCGCCGCCACGCTCATTCTGGAGTCGCCGCGACGCAGCGAGCCCTCCAGGACGTACGCAGCCTTCGCATCATCGCGCCGAATCGCAACATCGAATCGCCACGGCTCACCGGCGTCCCAGGCCAGCGGCAGCAGGACCGGCGGATCTGGCTTCCGGAAGGAGTCCCAGCGCCGGAGGGATGCGTCGCCCTGGGCTGTTGCGTTGACGCGAGCGACTGTGCGGCCCGTGGCGCACAGGCGGGGAAGGAGCTCGCGCATCAGCACGCCGGACACGCGCACGCGGGACAGCCCGTAGTCGACACCGTGACCGTAATACCCGGAATACTCGAGGTGCGGTCGCGCGCCTTGCAGACGCTCGAGAATCTGACGGTCGTCGCCGTCCGGCAACGATTGCAGGTCGGCGCTCGAGAAGCTTGCCGGCTTGGGCTTGCCCCAGTCGCCGTTCAATTTGCGGTCGCGCGTCATCACCTCGATCACGAGGACGCCCGCGGCCGCCGTCGCCTCGCCGTCGATCACGTAGAGCAACTGTCCAGCGGTGAGCTGCCCGCGACGCCCGACCGGTGGCGCCGTCTCGGGGACCGCGACGGCGTCGAGCAGCTGGCGCCAGGGCGGCGGCGGTCCCGGTCGCGGCTGCGCTTGACGCAGCGGTTGTGAGGTCGCCGCGCGCGCCTGCCCGGTCCACGATCCCGCGGTGAAGGATCGGACGAATTCATCGTCGAGGAGAACGTCGTCGTAAGAAGGCTCGTCCGGCTCGAGCGCGACGTGCGACGGCGCGGGCCCCGGCGCAATCAACGGCAGCCCTCGCGATTCGGCGGCCAGGATCGTGGCCCAGATGTGCTTGCAGATCTCGAAGCGGTCCTCGAAGAAGGGGCACGTGCAGCTGGCGCGGACGGCGCTGCCTTTCTGCTCGAGCGTGACGTCATACCCCTGGTTGCCGACGACCGTGGCGACGATCGCGGCGCCCTGAACGGCAAGGTCGCGAACGGCTCCGGAGACGAAGTACTCATAGCCGCGGTTGCGGCAGTTTCTCGAGACCTGTTGCGCGAAGACTTCCGAGAGGCGCATTGCGGTGGCTGGCGGTTCCGGCGCGGAGCTACGCGTGCGTCGCTGCCTTGCGCGGCACCTGCAGCAAACTGTGTGTCGCGCCGATGCACCTGTTCATGACGACGATGAGGCCGCCGCGCTTCGCCCGTTCCGCTGCTGCCTCGCTGACGATGCCGACCTGAAGCCACAGCGCCTTCGCGCCGATCGTCACCGCCTCGTCGGCGATCGCGGGCGTGTCCTCCGCGCGGCGGAAGACGTCGACGATATCGATCCGTTCCGGGACGTCGAGCAGGGACGCGTATGCGCGCTCGCCGAGGATCTCGCTTTCCTTCGGGTTCACCGGGATCACGCGATAGCCGGCGTGTTGCAGCTTCCGCATGATCCGGTGTGATTCCTTCTCGGGATTCGACGAGGCGCCGACCATCGCAATGACGGCGGCATCGGTGAGCAATTGCCTGAGCTCCTGATCGCCCGGATTCGAATGGGCCATCCCCCGAGCTTACACCGCGCGGGCGATCGCACGCGCTCAATCTTCGTTGTGACCCGGCGCGGCGGCCGAGCGCACTTATAATCCGGCTCGTTCATGTGTCCGCGAGCGTTGCGAATGATCGGCGTTGCCGGCTGCCTCGCGGCCGGGCTGCATCTTGCCTGCTCGCGCTCTGCTCGGCTCGCCGCCGACCTCGTCGTCACCGGCGCGAACGTCTGGACCGGCGACTCGCGTCGGCCGACCGCAGCCGCCGTCGCCGTGATCGGCGACCGCATCGTGGATGTCGGCAGCGCCAGCGACATCGAGCCATGGCGCGGTTCGGCGACCACGGTCCTCGACGCTGAGGGCCGCCGCCTTCTCCCGGGATTCAACGACGCGCACGTGCATTTCGTCGACGGCGGGGTGCAACTCGAGAACGTCGACTTGAGGGACGCCGACAGTCAGACGGAGTTTGCACGGCGCATCGGGGAGCGCGCGCGCGCGAAACCTGGCGAGTGGATCATCGGCGGCGAGTGGGACGACCAGCGCTGGTCGCCGGCGGACCTGCCGACTCGGCAGCTGATTGACGATCGCACCAACGGCACGCCGGTGTTCGTCAGCCGCTACGACGGCCACATGGCGCTCGCGAACTCGGCGGCACTCGGTCGTGCGGCCGTGACCGAAGCGACCACGGATCCGCCCGGCGGCGCAATCGTTCGCGACGCGCGCGGATTCCCGACCGGCATCCTCAAGGACGCCGCGATGGACCTGGTGGCGCGCGTCATCCCGAAAATGATGCCCGAACAGCGGCTGCGCGCCGTCAAACGCGCCCTCGAGCATGCGGAGTCGCTCGGCGTCACCAGCGTCCAGGACATGAATCCGTCGTACGAGGACGTCGCCGTCTACGCCGAGCTGGCGGCGCGTGGTGAACTGACGACGCGCATCTACGCGGCGCCGATGGAGACCGCGTGGTACGACCAGGCCAAGATCGGACTGCGCCGCGGCTTTGGATCGCCCTGGCTGCGCATCGGCGCGGTCAAGGGCTACGCCGACGGATCACTCGGATCGACGACCGCGTACTTCTTTCAGCCGTATCTCGACGCGCCGCAGACGCGCGGCCTGCTCTCCGACGAGATGCAGGACATCAACCAGATGCGAACGAGGTTGATGGCGGCGGATCACGCCGGCCTCCAGCTGTGCATCCACGCGATCGGCGATGCCGGGATCTCGCAGATCCTGGATCTCTTCGGCGACATCGTCCGCGCCAACGGCGAGCGTGATCGCCGCTTTCGCATCGAGCACGCGCAGCACATCGCACCGAGGGACTTCGATCGCTTCGCGCAACTGAAGACGGTCGCGTCGGTGCAACCGTATCACGCGATCGACGATGGCCGGTGGGCCGAACGTCGGATCGGGCCCGAGCGCATCAAGACGACGTACGCGTTCCGCACGCTGCTCGACAAGGGCGTGCGGCTCGCATTGGGCACGGACTGGACCGTCGCACCGCTGAATCCGATGCTGACGCTGTACGCGGCGACGACGCGCGCGACGCTCGACGGGAAGAACCCGGACGGCTGGGTGCGCGAGCAGAAGATCACGGTCGAAGAGGCGGTGACCGCCTATACCGCCGGGTCGGCGTTCGCCGAGTTTCAGGAACGCGAGAAGGGAACGATCGCGCGCGGGCAGCTCGCCGACATGGTGATCCTCAGCGACGACATCTTCGGCATCGCGCCGGTGCGCATCAAGGACGTGAAGGTGCTCACGACGATCGTCGGCGGCCGGATCGTGCACCAGCGCAACCCGTGAGGTCGCGCGCGCTCACGACCGCGGTGCTCGCCGGCGCGCTGGCACTGATGGTCGCGTACGCCGGACTGCGGTGGGGAGCACTCGTCGCAGGCGGCTCCGATTCGTATGGTTACGTGAGCCAGGCCGAACTCTGGCGTCGAGGCAATCTCGTCGTTCACCAGGACGTGGTGCGGCCGACGCCGTGGCCGCTCGCTGCCGACACGTGGACGCCGCTCGGCTATCGGCCGTCACCGCACGCGCGCGACGGGTACGTCCCCTTGTATGCGCCGGGATTGCCACTCCTGATGGCGGCGGCGCAGGCGATCGCCGGCTTCTGTGCCGCGTTCGCCGTGGTGCCGCTCTGCGGCGCGCTGACGATCTGGCTCACGTTCGTGCTCGGCGGTCGGATGTTTCCCGGGCCGGCCATCGCGCTCGGCGGCGCGGTTCTCGTCGCGGTGAGTCCGGTGTTCCTCTACCAGTTGATGAACGCGATGAGCGACGTGCCGGTGACGGCGTTCTGGACGCTCGCGCTCGTGCTGGCAGTGAGCCGGCGACCCTTTGCATCCGGCCTTGCGATGGCGATGACGATCGCGATTCGCCCCAACCTCGCGCCGCTCGCCGCCGTCATTGGCGTCTGGACGTGGCGGAGCGGCGATCGCGACCAACGCAGGCGCGCGATCGTGCGCTTTGCCGCAGGCGCCGCGCCGGCCGTGGTCGGCCTCGCGTGGCTGCACGCCGTGCTGTACGAGTCACCGTGGGTGTCCGGCTACGGCACCACGGGTGATTTGTATGCGCTGGGGTACTTCGGGGCGAACGTCGCGAACTACATGACGTGGCTGGCGGCCGTCGAAACGCCGATCGTCGCGCTGGCCGCGATCTACGTCGCCACGCCGCACGTGTGGCCGGCGCTGCGATTGCCGGCCGCGCGAGCGCTGATCGGCGGCACGATGGCGGTGATGCTGATCTCGTACGTCTTTTACGAGCCGTTCAACGTGTGGTGGTACTTGCGGTTCCTGCTGCCGATGTGGCCGGTGATGATGCTCGCGACAGTCGCGGCGATCGACGGCGTCGCCGCGCGAGCGTCTGCCCGGGTGCGTCCGATCGTCGTGACGACGATCGTGGCAGTCCTCGCAGGCCATCACCTGCTGCTCGCTGAGGCCCGCCACGTGTTCGACCTCGGTCGCATGGAACGGAAGTACGTGGACGTCGCGCGGTTCGTCGCCGCGCACACGGAGCCCGACGCCGTCGTGCTGAGCCATCAGCACAGTGGATCTCTGCGCCTGTACGCCGGCCGCCTGACCCTGCGCTACGACCTCCTCGATCCCGCCTGGCTGGACCGCGCGCTCACGCTGCTGCAGTCGGCGGGGCGACGTCCGTATCTCGCGCTCGACGGCGACGAGGTCGCAGCGTTCCGCGAGCGGTTCCTCGGCACCAGCCGCGCCGCCGCACTCGACTGGCCGCCGATCGCGACGCTCAACGGCGTTGTGAACATCTACGATCCGCTGGACCGGATCGCGACCGGATCGCCGCTCTCGATCGCGAGCACGCGAGGCACGCGCACCGTCTTTGCCTGCGAAACGCCCTACAGCCGGCCCCCGGTCCGCCTGATGAAGTAGAACAACGCGGCGACCGCCAGCAGGAGCGCTTCGACGCCGAATTCGCGGCGTGACGCGTTCGACAGGAGCCAGACAATGACTCCGGCCGCGAGCAACGGAACGACTCCTCCGCCCGGCATCTCGAACGGATCGCCGTCGGCGCGGACATCCCGCCGCTGCAAGTCGAACGACGCGGCGACGCAGGCGAGGTAGAGCGTGAGCGCGGCGACGTTCGCCAGCACGGCGAGCTGCGTGAAGCTGCTGCTGACGGCCACCGACGCCACGATGACCGCGTAGATGACGATCGCGATGTACGGCGTATGGAACCGCGGGTGTACCCGTGCAAGCGGCGACGGGAACACGCCGTCGCGGGCGAACGCGAACAACGCGCGCGGGCTTCCCAGCATGTCGCCGGACACATAGCCGAACATCGAAATCGTTGCGCCGACCAGCACCAGCAGCCGGCCGCCGCGTCCGAGCACGCGGCCGGCGGCTTCGGCCAGTGGCGCGTTGGCGAACGTCGACATCTGCGCACCGAGCAGCCCTTGCGCAACCACTTGAATCAGGAGGTACAGCGTGGTCGTGACGGCGAGCGCGGAGAAAACCGCACGCGGAACGGTGCGCGCCGGATCGCGCACTTCGCCGCTCGGCACGAGCGCGATTTCCATGCCCACGAACGCAAAGATGAGGACGATCGCGGTCTGGCCGACGGCCGACGGCGTCGGCGCCTCCTGCCAGCGAAGATACGCCGGGTTGATGAACCAGATGCCGGTCACGACCAGGACGATGAGCGGCAGGAGCTTGGCAACGGTGATCACCTCGACCAGCCGCGCGCCGATCTGGACGCCGCGCACGTTGGTCGAGGCCAGCGCAGCAAACAGGGCGGCGATCACCGCCGCACGACCCGCAGGCGTCGCGGCCGGAGGCCACAGCTCGCCGACCGACGCGGCGAATGCGCTCGACACCGATGCGACGGCAAACGTCGCCGTCGACATGTAGAGGATGCCGGCGAGAAAGCCGACGAACGGGCCGAACGCGACTTCGACGTACGCGTAGACGCCGCCGGTCAGCGACACACGGCTGCCTGCTGCAGCAAAACAACACACGATCAGCGCCATCAAGACGGCGCAGACGACATACGCGAGCGGAGCAGCGGGGCCGAGGCCGCCGGCGGCAGCAGCCGGAAGGACGAAGATGCCCGCCCCGATCGTGACGTTGATGATGCTGGCGGTGAGCTGTCGAGCGCCAATTGCGCGCACCAGACCAACGTCGGATCGAGACGCCATGTCGGCGGACTGTACCTCATCCTCATGAGGTGTAGCCGGGGCACAACGCTTGCGTAAACAGATGATGACAACAGCGGTTCCCAGGAGAACCCGACAATGGCGCTGGCCTCGCTGAAGGACCTGTACTTCGATGAGCTTGGCGATCTGTACGACGCGGAAACACAGATGATCCGGACCTTGCCGCGCTTCGTCGACGCGGCCCGCACGCCGGAATTGCGCGACGCCCTCAGAAAGCACTGCGACGAATCGCGCCTCCACCTCGAGCGGATCGAGCTGATCTTCACGCACTGGGGTGAGCGGCGCCGGTCGAAGCCGTGCGCCGGCCTGGCCGGTATTGTTCAAGAAGCCGACGAGCGTCTGAATGAAGTGACGACAGACGATGCGCGCGACGCGGCCATCATCGGCGCCGCCCAGCGTATCGAGCACTATGAGATGGCGGCCTACGGTTGCGCGCGCACCTACGCCCGCCGGCTCAACCGGCTCGACGAAGCACGGCTGTTGCAGGAGACGCTTGACGAGGAGGGACGCACCGACCGGCGGCTCACCGAGATTGCCGAGTCGCACATCAACGACGACGCCCGGCTCGAAACCGACTTTCAACAGCAGCCGCGACCTTATCGGCTGCGCTATGTCCCGATGGAGATCGTCTCGAAGGGCCGGGGATCGGCGGAACCGCTCTCCGTGCGGAACGACGCGGACGAGGAGCTCGGCGTGCTCGACGGCCTGCTGGCTGAGACCGATCTCGGCGCCGTCCGATACGTGATCGTCGACGCCGGCGGCGTGCTCGTCCACCGCCGGTATCTCCTGCCGATCATGATGCTGCGCTTCGACGCGGGCGCCTCGGTGCTCCGCGTGGGGATTGACCGACAGGTCGCCGAGCGGTATCCGCCCTTCGACGGCGGCGAATTCGAGGGGTTGGGCGACGCCGACCGTGTCGGCTACGAGCGCCGCCTCTTGAAGTTCTTCCCGCGCGACATCGGTCCGACCGGAATGACGGCGGACACTCCGGTTGGCGCGCTGCCGGAATGGCTGCTGACAGGGACATGGATCACCGTGCCGCCGAGACGGGCTGATCGGCTGCCGCAGGAGGCGCGCGCGTTCGTCAACGAGTTCGCGCCGGCACCCGCGGAGAACGAGGAGCCTTCACACGACCGGACGATCGCAAACGAGGAGAGTCCGGCCACAGCGCACGCCGGCGCCGCCCCGCCGGATCGCCATAAGGTGCGCTGAGAAATTAAGAATTGAGAATTAAGAATTAAGAATTCGTGATCGAAACCCGACGCCGCGTGACGACGCGCCCGCCGTGCTACACCATTTCATGCACGGCGGCGATCTCTGCTGCGGCACGGAGCCCACTCTCGACGGCGCCGTTCATGTATCCCTGCCATCTGACGCTGGTGTGCTCGCCGGCGAAGAACAGGCGGCCTGCCGGCCGCGGCAGCCAGGCGCGGAGCGCCGGGTCGAACGCCGGGTCGAAGAACGCGTAGCCACCGCGCGCGTGCGGATCCTGCTCCCACACAACTTGACGGGACGCCACCAGATCCGCGCGCTGCGCTCCGAGCCAGTCGAGTGTGTTGGCGATTCCGCGCGGACCCTGCCTGGCGACGATGGCCTGCGTCGCATCGCTGGCGCTGCCGCCGGCGAGCAGACTGAGGATCCCGCTGCGGCCGCGCTGCTCCTCGTTCCCATCCCACAGCGCTCCCCACGCGAGCGGCGAGCCGAAGGCGCGCGGTCGGCCCGGGATGCGCCAGAACCGTTTCGAAAACTGGAGCAGCGTCTTGGTCGCGCGGCCGTACTTCAACGAGGCAATCGCATCGTGCTGCTGCGCCGGCAGCGCAGGTGTAATCGGAATCCGGCGCAACAACGTCGCCGGTACGGCGAGGACGGCGTAGTCGCAGGTGATTTGGGTCTGTTCGCGCCGCCGTTTGACTGCGACGCGCACCACTTTGCCGCGCTGCGAGACCGCCACGACTTCGGTGTTCAGGTGCAGCCGCGGCCCGAGCGGCTTCGCGAGCGCGCAGGCGAGCGCGTCGTTGCCGCCCTCGATCCGATGCAACGTGCCCGGCCCCAGTGAATCGGATTCGGCGAACTGGTCGACGAGCGCGACCAGCGAGAGTTCCTCCGGATCGGCGAGGAAGAAGCCGCGCAGGCCGGTGGCCGTCGCTCGCAAGTCGGCATCGGCGCGCGTCTCGTCGAGCCATCGCGCGACCGATCGCCGCGCGATCCGCGCCGTCACAGGTGAATCCCACCGTCGGTCCGCCCGCCGGTACGGAGTCGTCTCCTCGTCGAGCGCACCGGCGAGGCGATCCCAGCCGCGCAGGGCCTTGCGCAGTGCGATCTGCGGCTTGCCTGACCCGTCGGTTCGGACGTAGCCGAAGCCGCCGCGAAGGATCCGCGTGAGCCGCAGCCCCACCTGCTCGGCCATCGCGCGGATCTCGTGTTGCCCTTCGTCGATCAGATCGCCGCCGGCTTCGGCATGCTGGTTTTCGGCGAAGCCGTCACGGATGGTCCAGACGCGTCCGCCGACGCGTTCGCGTGCGTCGACGACGGTCACTGCGGCGCCGCGGGCGGCGAGATCGTGCGCAGCGGCGAGGCCCGCGAGGCCAGCACCGGCAACCAGCACCGACACGCCGTTCAGCGTCGCTCCAGCCATGGGTTCACTCTAAATGGAAACGGCCACGGCATGCGCTAAACTTTGCGGATGCTGTTGATGCTTGCGGTGCTCGCCGCGGCGTACGCGCATCCGGAGCAGCTCGTCGAGACCGATTGGGTGGCGGCGCACCATGCTGACGCCAACGTCCGGATCGTCGACATGCGGCAGACCGGACAAGGTCCCCGCGTGCCCGGGGCCGTGTACCTGTCGCCGGTTGCGATTCGCGACGCGAACGCGCCGCCGACGTTCCTGCCGACCGCTGCCGCGTTCGAAGCGCAAATGGCGTCGCTCGGCATCGGCGACGCGACGCGGGTCGTCGTCTACGACGAGCGCGGCGGCATCTACGCCGCCCGGCTGTGGTGGATCCTGAACTATTTCGGCCACCCGAAGGTTGCGCTGATGAACGGCGGATGGGTCAAGTGGACGGCTGAGCAGCGGCCGACAATGGACGTCACTGCGCCGCCGGCCGGCAGCGGCGCGAAATTCGTCGCGCGCGCCAATCCCGGATGGCTGGCGACCGCCGCCGACGTCACCGGCGCCATCGGCAAGGCCGGAACGAAGATCGTCGACGCCCGCACGGTGAATGAAATCGAGGGCAGGGATCTCCGCAACATCCGCCGCGGCGGTTTCGTGCCCTCGTCCATCCCGGTGTACTGGGAAGATCTGCTGGATGCGCAGCGCCGTACGTTCAAGTCGGCGGACGAACTGAAGCAGATCTACGAATCGCGCGGCATTCGCCCCAGCGACGAGGTGATCGCCTACTGCCAGGTCGGGATGCGCGCGTCAGTGGACCTCTTCGCCCTCCATCTGATCGGCTACAGCAAGCTGCGCAATTACTACGGCGCCTGGGAGGAGTGGGGTAATCGCGATGACTTGCCGATTGCGACCAAGAAATGAATCGCGCAATTACGAATTGAGAATTGAGAAATTAAGAATTCGTCCCCTCGTTCGCGGAGTTCGGGACATCAGAAGCGTGGCTGATCGTCCGACCGCTTCGACCCGATGTTCAATTCTTAATTCTTACTTCTTAATTCTTAATTGCCGGGTCCACGCGTCTTGCCGCGAGCGAAGCGAGCGAAGAAACTGTCCTGGTTCCACTTCGGGCGATCGGAGCGATTGGCGATCCGCACCGCCAGTGTCATCACGACGTCCACATACGTGCCGGCCGCCGATCGATCGATCGGCTGATTGAGATCGTCCGATGGCGCGTGGTAGCGCTCGGCGGTCCACTTTGCTGCGATCGCCGCTTCCGGAGAATTCGGCTCGTAGCCGACCTTCATCGCCAGGGCCGGAATGCCGAACTTGATGAAGCTGTACTGATCGCTGCGCACGAAGCGGTTGCGCTGCGGCTCGGGATCGGCCTGCACCTGCAGCCCGAGGTCGCGCGCGGTCGCGCGGATGTCCTGTCCGAGATCCGATTCGTCGAGGCCGAGCACCATCAGCGTCTTCAGCGGAAACAACGGCAGGAACATGTCGGTGTTCACGTTGGCGACGATGCGGTCGCGCGGGACCGGCGGATGCGACGCGAAGTAGAGGGACCCCAGCTCGCCCTTCTCCTCGCCAGTCACCGCGACGAACAGAATCGACCGTTTCGGTTTGACGGTGCCGGCGTGCAGCGAGGCAGCGACCTCGAGAATCGCGGCGACTCCGGACGCGTTGTCCATCGCGCCGTTGTAGATGCGGTCGCCGTTGATCGCGCCGCCAATGCCCAGATGATCGAGATGCGCCGACAGGACGACGAACTCGTTCCGCAGCTGCGGGTCGGTGCCACGCAAGATGCCGGCGACGTTCTGCGATTCCACCTCGGCACGCTCGACCGCCACGCGCGCCCGGATGCGCGGCTTCAGCGTGAAGCCGGGTACTGGCTTGCCGGCGTCCACCAGTGCCAGCAGCTCCGCGAAGGTGTGGCCCGAGCCGGCAAACAGCCGGTCGGCATGCGCCGGGTTCATCGTCACCGAGAGCTGCTGGCCGGCTGTCTCGCTCAGCGACGCGTCCGCCAGCGACATTGCCGGTTGCAGGCGCGCGAGCGTAGACCGCGCCCACGGGATGTCCATGCTCTTCGGGTTCGCAACGCTGACGACGCCGAT
>DATFXR010000568.1:0-5229 GCA_035315685.1 Vicinamibacterales bacterium
ATCACCCTCGAAGTAGCGCTCCACGCGGAGCCAGTGCATCGCGCGTCCGCGCGCCGCCTGCGCCGGCCCGACCGTCGGGATGTTGTTCTCGGCATGGCACGCGGTCACGCATGCACCGCAGCCGGTGCACTTGTCGAGATCCACCGCCATTCCCCATCGATGGGCCATCAGTCAGTCCTCAGTCGCAAGTCGTCAGTCGCAAGTCAGTCGCAGGTCCCCAGTCGCGAGTCCGCCGCAGTCGCCAGCCCCCAGTCCCTAGCGAGCCTGACCCTCGTGCGGATGCTCCCGCATCTCGCCGGCGAACATGATCAAGCTGCGGTCGGCATCGCCCGCGCGCGCGATTTTCACGCGCGTCGCCGCCCATGCGAGCGAGCCGGTCTGATCCACTGGCAGCGGCGCGAGAATCGCGAGCGGGTTGACGCCGCGGCGGCTCGCGTACTGCGTGAACGTCTCGTGGCCCTGCCCGACCGGCATCGCGATCAGATCGGGTGCGATCGCCGGGAAGATCATCGCCGGCGCGCGCACGGTCCCGTGCGACGAGGTGATGTCGACGAGATCGCCCTGCCTGATCTGCAGACGCTCGGCGGTCGCGGGGTTGATCTCCACGCAACTGCTCCACATCGCCGACGTCAGCGGATCGGGCATCTCCTGCAACCACGGCAGGTGGGCCGTCGAGCCATCGCCGAACTGCAGCGATTTGTAGGGCAGGAAATAGAACGGGAACTGCGAGGCGTCTCCTTCGAAATGAGGCTCCGTGAACCTCACCGCCTCGCGCGACGGGGCTGTGGGCTGGGGACTGGGGGCTGGCTGTGATTTGGCGAGCTCCTCCGCCGTCTTCCACGGCAGCGCCACCGGCGACTTCAGCTTCCCTGCGACGTCGATCAGCACGTCAGCGGTTGCGCGCGTCTGATGCAGCGGCTTCATCACCGGACCGGCGACCGTCGTGTGGGCCTCGACGGACCCGGACTCCGGCGTCGTGTCCACCCACGACTCCAGAAACGAGTGATCCGGCAGAATCAGATCGGCGAGCACACTGGTGTCGTCGACGAAGCTGCCGACGCTGACGATGAACGGCGCCCTCTCGAGCAGGTCGCGGACCTTGAGCGCCGTCGGTGCTCCGTGCACCGGGTTCGCTTCGTCGATCAGCACGACCTTGGCCGAGGCGAGACTCTGCATCGGCTGGGGACTCGACGATGCTGCGACACCGGGCGTGAAAAAGATCCCGCCCGGCTGTCCGACTGCGCCGAGCAGCTCGGTGAGCGCGTTGGCCGCCAGCGCGTGGAACAGACCATTCGTCTGCGCGAGCGGCGGCCCGCCCGCGACGGCGACCGCCGGCGCAAAGTCGACCAGCTCGCGCGCGAGCCGCTCGACGCGCCTTGCGGCGACGCCGGTGATCTGCTCGACTTTCGCCGGCGGATACTCGGCGAGACCGCCCGACCATCCGTCGACGGCCGCCGCGGCGCGTCCTCCGCCGGACGATCGCAGCTTGTTCGCGATGATCACGTGCGCGAGGCCGAGCGCGAGTACGCCTTCGGTGCCCGGCTTGACCGGCACCCACTCGTCGGCGTTCGCGCCGGTCAGCGACATCCGCGACTCCACCTGTACGAGCTTGCCGCGCTGCTGCGGATGTCCCTGACGCATCTCGCCGTAGGCGGCGCTTTGTGCCACCGGCGAATTCCAGGTCCCGAGCAGATCGGCGCCGAATGAGATCACCAGTCGCGAGCGGGCAAGATCGATCGTCGGGAGCTGTTCATGGCCGAAGCTGATCGCGTTGGCCCGCCGCGCAACACCATCGTCCATCGGTTCGAACACGATCGGCGCCGGCGCGCCGAACTTCGCCAGGAACTCCGCGACGAGCGCCGCGCGCCGGCTCCGCCGCGGCCGCGTCAGATACGCGAGCGACTTCTGATCGCCGGCGGCAGCCAGCGCATCCAGCCGGTTCACCAGCTCGCCGATCGCATCGTCCCAGCTCACCGGCTTGAAGTCGCCGGCGCCGCGATTGCCGTTGCGCTTCATCGGCTGGGTCACCCGATCAGGGTGATAGGTGATCTGAATCGACGCCTGCCCGCGCGCGCACAGGCCACCGTGACTGATCGGATCCTTTGCCAGGCCTTCGAGCTTCTTCGCGACGCTCATCGTCACGACGCCGGCCTGCCCGTTGCGGGTCGTCTCGACGTCGGCCTGCATCACGCGGACGTTGACGGCGCAGCCCGCCGCGCATGACGGGCACACACTCGGCTTCCACTCGGCAATGCCCGGCGACAGATCCTCGTCGGGTACGAAGCGGATCAGCTGGTGCTCCGGGTTCCCGCAACTCGCGAGCGTCGCGCTCGCTCCGCTGATCGCCGTGAGCCTGATGAAGTCTCTGCGCTCCATCGCTAACGCTCAGTCTCGGAGTCGGTCGGGTCGGTCATGTTGGCCGGGTGGGCCGGGTAGGTCGGAGGGCCACACCGACGCAGCGCATGGCTCACCCGATACGATGATGACCGACGCGACGTCACATGATTGGGTTCACCCACCTGATTCGAATCCTCCGTTTTCCGACCTACCTGGCCTACCCGACCTACCTGACCCACCCGACCTAGTAATGGCACGTGAGGCAATCGTTCGGTGCGCCCTTCTGCCGGTGGCATCCGACGCAGAACCCCATGTTGTGATCGACGACGCGCTCGGCCACTGTCTGATTCGCGAGGTCGCCATGACAGACCGCGCAGTCGACGCTGGCCCGCACATGCGGGGCGTGTTGAAAGCGGACGTGCGCGGCATGCGTGAACCCGTAGACGCGCTGCCACGGAATCTCGACGCCTTTGGTCGAGTAGCCGGCCACTTCCTTGATCAGCGGCCGGTCCGTCGCGATCTGGTCGTGGCAGATCATGCACGTCTTCACGCTCGGAATACCGGCAATCGGCCCCTTTTCGACGGTCTCGTGACAATCGGTGCAGACCGCTTTCTTCGCGAGGTGCGTCTTGTGGGGAAACGGAATCGGCTGCTTCGCGGCCGGACGGACGTTGAAGAATTCCCGCGCAGCCTGACCGAAGGTCGCGCGCGCCGGCGTGTAGACCGGCGCAGACGCCGCGTCAGCGGGCGCGGAACTGCAGGCAGCAGCGAGCGCGGCGAGCGCCACGCACGCGGCGGCCCCCGCCGTTTGCGCTACGCGACGCCGCCGCCGCGCGACAACGGTAGCGGAGCCCCAGTGGGCTGCCGCCGCGATCGACATTACTTGGCCTGGAGGCTCCGGAGGTAGTTGACGACGTTCCAGATGTCGGTGTCCGACATCTTGCTCTTGAAGCCCTTCATGTCCATCTTCGGGCCGGCGCCGTTCTGAATGACGAGGAAGATCTCGCCATCGGTAGACCCTCGATCCCACTTGTCGTCGGTGAGATTCGACGGGTGCGTGCCTTCAGGCGCCATCGGACCGTTGCCCTTCGCATCGGCGCCGTGGCAGAAGCGGCAGTTTTTCTGGAACAGGCCCTGTCCCGCCTTGATCGATTCGGGCGACGAGGCAACCGGATTCTTCATCTTCTTGCCCTGCTCGCTGCCGCCGGGGTTCTGCGCCGAAAGCGGCGCTGCCAGTAGGGTGACGAGGGCGAACGCGAACATGGCCATGACTGCAGGCGTAAAACGACGCATATATCAGCGATCTCCTTGTAAACGAGGATCGTGAGGTGCCGATTCTATGCCAAACCCGGACCCGCGTGCAGTGCGCACTTTTCGAGTCCGGCGGCTTACGGCCAGCGAATGGGATTTTCGGGCAGTGTCAGCTCAACGCGTGACGACGATCGTGACCTCTTCGTCGGCGACGAGCGCGCCATCGTCGGCTCGGCAGCGCAGGACGTAGGTGCCCGGCTCGCTGAATGTGATGGTCACCGGTTGCTTGCCGTCCTCTGGAATCGGCGCGGCCGTCCATGCCGGCGCCCACGGCGAGTTCGCGCCGGCGCGCGTGTCCTCCCACGGTTTCACCTGCGGGGGGTCGAAGGTGACCCTGGCGCCGTCCGGCTGACGGTAGACGAACCACGACACGTGCAGACCGAGGTTCTTGCCGACGGTGATCCGCGTCGGCGGCGACATGCCGGGGTTCTTCAGTGCCGCTGCGAGCGCGGGATCTTCGGCGGCGCGGGCCTGCGCGCGCTGAATCGCCTCGCGCGACGGGATGCGCCGCTTCGGGATCCCGTCGTCCTTCACGATGCTGACGGCGGTGAGCGTTTCACCGACTTTGACCGTGCGGGTCTTGATCTCCTCGATGCCGAGCGTCGGCGGCTGGTTGGACCGCGTCTCGGGACTGCTCGTGCCCGCGCCGAGCGCGCCGGTCTCCGATGCCCTCACGACGTTGTCCACGATGTAGTCGGGGCGCAGCGTCGCGTAGGCCTTCTCGGTCTTGCCGTGCGTGGTGAGCGTCCAGATCAATTCGTCTTTTTCGCCGAAGTTCGCCGGCACCTTCACGCGGAACATGAAGCGGTTGCGGCGCGGCAGGAAGTGCGTCGGCTGTCCCTGGTCAGCGCCGCCGACATTGAAGCCATTGTCGGGACCGACCGGGACGTCGATCTCCTCCTCCCAGTTCCGGTTCATGTAACCGAAGAGGAAGTACTTCGTCCCGTTCGCGTCCTGCTCCCAGCCTTCGTACGCAGGTGCGACGTTCTGACCTTTCGTGTACGACAAGGATTGCGCGCCCGCATTCGCAGCGAGTGCGAGCAGCGCAATCGCGATCTGCTTCTTCACTACGGCCTTCCTGTCAACGCTCTGAGCAGCGGGTTGGTCGGGATGACGTTGCACAGCGGGCACCCGATGACGTTGTCGTTCTTCGTGATGTGCAGGTGCTCGCGCCGCTTCGTCATTTCATCCTGGAACTGCTCGTCGGTCAACGCCACGCGCATGCCGAGGTCGATGAACATGTTCGCCACCGAACGATTGCCGGACCCCTGCCAGTTGCGCGGGTCGGGCACGTTCTTGTTCGACGGCGAGTTGTCCATGTAGCCGGTGATGTGAAGGATCGTCCCCTTCGGCAGCAGCGGCGCCGAGTCGTCTGTGTAATCGTAGCCGCGCACCCAGTTGTGGTCGTAGCCGACGCAGTTGATGGTCTGGATGTTGTAGCCCCAGATCGCCTCGAGGCACATCCGCGCGCCCGGCGCGTGGAGGTGCGGCTCGAACGAGATGATCTTGGTGTGCTGCTGCAGCACGGTGTAGGCGTGCAGCTGCTGGTTGGCTTCCATCGCCTTGATGTCGATGTCCACG
>DATFXR010000569.1:0-5532 GCA_035315685.1 Vicinamibacterales bacterium
CGGCACGTAGGCGTCGACCTTCGACGTGAGGTGCGGCCACGTCGACAGTTCCGCCCGCGCCGGGACGTAGCGGGTGAGCGCGATGCCCCAGGCCGCGGGCCCGCGGCTCGCGTAGCGCAGGCTGCGGAACGGGATCGCGAAACGGACGACATAGCCTGACGCGGTGAGGCGTCCCTCGGCGGCCCACACCGCATCGAAGCTGTAGTCGTCGTCTTCGCCTTCGGTGATGACACCGTCGCGCTGAACCCCGAGGGCGTTCACCTTGAAGACGTAGGCGCGGCGCCCGTCGTGGAACGTGTCGAGGGCAACCGAGACGTAGTCGTCGCCGGAGAGGTCGTCACGGCGGCTCAGATGTGCGCGAACCGCCGCCGGATTCTCCTCGCAGACGAACGTCACATACAGCCTGTCTCGATCGAACGTGACGTCGGCCGTCGTGGCGAGCGTTGCCGGCTCGCCATCGTTCGGATCCCGCTGGCGGAAGTCGGTGACGCGACCGGCGCCTGCTGGAACCTGCTCGTAGCCGTCCAGGCCTGGCGGCGCCTCGGTTCGGGCGATGGCCAGCGAGGCATTGCCCGCCGCCTCGGCGGCGCCCACTGCGAGCGACAACAGAGCGCTGGCAACGAACAGGGTGGCTCTCATGATGGGCTCGTCGGGTGATTGAGCGTGGTTCGGAAACTGGCGCGGTGCGGCTCGCCACGTCCGCACCGCACGCAGGTTTCACGCTAGACGGCCGCTTTCGGGTGCTTCGGACCTTCGCCCTTCACGTCGCCGGGCGGGTCATCGGCGCCGTTCTTGGCGACCTGGGACTTCGGGTGCTTCGGACCTTCGCCTTTCACGTCGCCGGGCGGATCGTCCGCGCCGTTCTTCGCGACGTGCGACTTCGGATGCCGCGGCCCTTCGCCCTTCACGTCGCCCGGCGGGTCATCCGCGCCGTGCTTGCCGATCTGCGTGGCGGACGGGGTCAACGTGCGCGTGGTATTGAGCGCGATTGCTGCGAACGCGAGCGTGATACCGAGAGCGGCGACCATGATGCGCGTCATGAGTGTCCTCCAGTCGTTGCGCGCACGCGGCGAGGACCTCATGTCGTCCGCCGGGTACTGCGCTGTTGTCTGGAGGGTGTGACGGACAGGAACGAGGCGCGGAACAGGTTTCGTCGCTGTTATTCCGAATTCCTAATTGGAGGAGGCCGTTAATCGGATCGGAGCGCAACGGCGGGCTCCACACCAGCCGCCCGCCGCGCTGGCGCGATGCAGGCGCTCGCGCCGACGATCACGACGAGTGCGGCCGCGGCGACGTAGTACAACCAATCCGCCGCCGCCGAGCCGTAGAGGAGATGGGTCACCAGTCGCGTGGCGGCCTGTGCCGCGCCGATGCCGGCGACCGCGCCACTCCCGACGACCAGCAGGCCGTCGCGAACGATCGCGCGGACGATTCGCGCTCGCGCCGCGCCGAGCGCCATGCGGATGCCAATCTCGCGGGTGCGCCGCGCCACCGCGAACGACAACACGCCGAACAGACCGATCCCGGTCAGCAGGACGGCCAGGGCGGCCGTGTAGCCGACGAACGCCGCGCCGATGCGGGCCGGCCGCATCAGCCCCTCGAGCTGGATCGGCATCGTGATCGCCTCGGAGATCGGCACATCGGGGTCGACGCGATTCACTTCCCGCACGAGCGCGGGCAGCATCGCTGCCGGATCGCCCGCGATGCGAATCGCCAGCCGCGAGTCGATCTCCGCCGGATTCTGCCAGAACGGGGTGTACACCCACGATTCCGGCAGCGCCGCCCGACTCCCCAGTCGGATATCTTCGACGATGCCGACGACGCGATGCGGCGTCTTGCTGACGAGCAACGTCGCGCCGAGCGCCTGACCGTCGGGCCACAGGCGCGCCGCCAGCGTTTGGTTGACTACGGCGACGTGCGGCGATGACACGACATCGCCAGCGTCGAACTCGCGGCCGCTGATCAGCGGTGTTTGCAGCGTCGCAAAATAATCAGGGCCGATTTCGTTGAAGCGTGCGCGTACCTGCTGGCCGGTCCACGACGGCAGCGCTATCGCCGTCGCGCCGCCGTTGAGGACCGTGCCGACACCGACCATGCTCACCGACTCGACTGACGGCACGGCGGCCAGGCGCTGCACGACGTCGCGTTGAAAGCGCTGGGCGCGCTCCGGCGGATACTTGAGCAGCCGCGGCCGTACCCGAAGCACGGCGAGGTGCGTCGCGTCGTAGTTGCGGCCCGTCACCATCGTTCGCGCGCCAGCGGCGAGCAGGGCGGCAACCGACACCATCGCAACCGCCGCCGCCGCCTGCACGCCGAGCAGCCAGGCGCCCGGTATGCGTCGCGCCGCGGTCGATCGCGGCGTCGCGTCGCTGACGCCGGTGCGCCGCGCTACACGTAGCGCCGGTCCGACGCTGATGACCAGCGCGGCAACGAGCGCGGCCCCGATCGTGATTGCCGCAATGGCCGGCGGCTGGCCGAACAGATACCGCAGCGGATGGCCTTCGTCATCGACCGTGAAGAACGCCGCGGCAAGCATCCCGATGAAGAGACGCGACAGGACCACACCGCCGATCCCGCCGGCGGCGCCGACCATCAGCCACTCGGTGCTGACCTGGCGGACGACGCGCCGGGCCCCGGCGCCAAGCGACAGGCGAATCGCGAATTCCCCGGCGCGCGCCGCGGACTGCGCGGTCGAGAGTCCGGCCAGATTCGCACAGCAGACGGCGAGCAGCAGGAACGCGACCGCGGCCAGCATCGCGACGAGGCGCGGCTCGTCGTCGTCTTCGGACATCCCACGCACGTCGGTCACGGCGACGCCGCTGTTCTCGCCGGCACGCGCGTGCAGCCACGACGCCGGCATCAGCGTCGGCATCTCCGCCGCCGCGCTCGCGACCGTCTGCCCCGGCGCGAGCCGACCGATCATCTGCAGCACGCTGCAGTCGGCGGCGAGCGCATCGTCGCACCAGCGGTAGCCGACGCGCAGCATCATGGTCGGAATGTAGACCTCGATGGGAACCGGCGTCGTGCCGACGAAGTCCGACGCTGCGATGCCGACGATCGTGAAGTCGACGCTGTTGATCCTGAGGTGCGATCCCACCGCATCGGGCGACGCAGCGAACCACGTGCGCCACAGGTTGCTGCTGATCACGGCCACGCGATCGCGATCGGGAACCTGGTCCTCCGGCTCGTGAAAGAAACGGCCGAGCACCGGCTCGAGGCCGAGCAGCCGGAAGAAATTGGCCGACACGGCCGCGCCGTTGATCTCTTTCACGTTGCCGTTCGCCGTTACGAACAGCGGCGCCGTTGGATAGTGCGCAGCGAGGCCGCTCAAGGTCCTGGTGCGGTCGCGGAACGACACGTAGTCCGGATACGACACCGGCCCGAGGATGCGGACGCGCTCGGCTTCGCGCACGGCCAGGCGTTCGGGGTTCCAGCGGATGCGCGTCCCCGACACGGCGACGAGCTCGGACGGCCGCTGCACGGGCAGGCGCTGCACGAAGAGCGTGTGTGCCAGCGTCAGCACCGTCGCGATTGCCGCGGTCGACAAGGCAATCGTCGCGACCGCCGTCATCGCGAACAGCGGGGCGCGCCGCATGGTGCGCCCGCCGTAGCGAAGATCCTGCAAGACGGATTCGACGAAGCTGATGCCGCGCGCGTCCCGATGCGCTTCTCTGATTTGATCGAAGCCGCCGAGCGCCAGATGCGCCTGACGGATGGCCTCGTCCCGGCCCATTCCCGCGGCCAGCCGTTTCTCGATCTCGTGTTCGAGATGGAGCCGAAGCTCTTCGTCGAGCTCGCGCTCGACCGTGTCGCGACGGAACAGCGCGCGCAGGCGGTGGCCCAGATCCGCACGCATCACGGCACGTCACGCCGTGTCGAGCAGCAGGGCGACGGCAGCGGTGAGCGTACGCCATGCCTCCGCCTGGGCGTCGAGCTGCTTCCGGCCGGAGCGTGTCAACGCGTAGAACTTGGCGCGGCGATTGTTGTCGGACGCGCCCCACTCCGCCTTGATCCAGCCGCGCCGCTCGAGCCGATGCAGCGCTGGATAGAGCGATCCCTGCTGGACGCGGAGCGCATCCTTCGAGATCTGCTGAATGCGATCGGAGATCGCCCACCCGTGCTGCGGCTCGAGGGCGAGCGCCTTGAGAATCAGGAGGTCGAGCGTCCCCTGCGGCAGGTCGATTTTCTGCGATCGATCGGCCATCCGGCGCGCTCCCCTATTCCTTCGACAGGAGACTAGTCGATCTCCTGTAGAAGTGCAAGGGGAGCGAGAAATTGAGAAGTAAGAAGTAAGAATTAAGAATTCGTGTCACGCTGCCTCACTTGCGGGCCGCCGTGATCACGCATTCTTAATTCTTAATTCTTAATTCCTAATTCTTAATTTACTGCTGTGCGGTCGAGGTCTTCTTCGCCGCAATCTCAGCCTTCAGGACCTCTACCGCCTTCTCAATCTGCGCATCCCGGCCCTTGACGAAATCAGCCGGCGTGTTGTCGATCGGCACATCGGGCGGCACGCCGTAGTTCTCCATGTTCTGGCTGGTCACCGTCCACACGCCACTGGCCGGCGTGCGAATCGTCGATCCGTCGAGCAGGGTGTACGCGCCGGTGCCGATCACGGCGCCCATCGTCGGCACGCCGACGACTTTGCCGAGGCCGAGCGCCTTGAAGCCGGCGGGAAACATTTCCGCGTCCGACGCCGATCGCTCGTTCTGCATCACCACCATCGGCCCGTAGAAGTTCTGCGGCCGCGGCTGCTGGAAGCCGGCGTCGCGGCCGATCGTGTACTGATACTCACGGCCGGCAAGAATGCTGAGCAACTCCTGATCGATCCCGCCGCCGCCGTTGAAGCGCTGGTCGATCACCAGCGCCTTCTTCGTGCGATTGGCCGCGAGATCGAGCTGGAACTGCCGCAATGACGGCGCATCCATCGCGCGGATGTGGAGGTAGCCGATCTCACCGTTGCTCAGCTTCGTGACCATGTCGCGACGATCGTCCACCCAGCGCGCGTACTGCAGATCGCCGAACGCCTGACCGTTTGCCGGCGTGATCGCCACCTCCCAGGCGCCGTCTTTCGATGGCTTGTCGTTGACGAGGAAGTGGAACTTGTTGCCCGCCGCAATCGTGAGGTAGCGCCAGTAGTTCTCGGAGGTCTTCAACTCGTGTCCGTCGATCGCGATCACGAAGTTGCCGCGCTGCAGCTTGAAGTAATCGTGATCGGCGGGCCCCGCCGTGTAGATGTGACCGACGGTGTAGTAGCCGGACGGATCGCTCACGACGTCGAAGCCCGGATAGCGCGTCTGGACGGTGTTCCGCATCGGGTTCGGCCCGCCGCTGACGCCGGTATGCGACGCGTTGAGGTGACCGATCATCATCATGATGATCGTGTGCAGCTCGTCCTCGTCCACGAGGTTGTCCAGCAGCGGTTCGTACATCTCCCGCACCGCGTTCCAGTTCGCGCCGTGCATCTTCGCGTCGTAGAAGCGGTTCTTCATGATCCGCCAGCCCTCGTTGAACACCTGCGCGCGCAGCGCC